>DAHXOZ010000100.1 GCA_027364635.1 bacterium
TATTAATGTAGAATTAGAGCCAAAGGTGATTGCCTTATCAGAAATAGTTGTAAACATCAATAAAAGAACAGCAAGAGCAGCTACCCTAGAAACTCCCTTGAGTGTACAGCGCCTTACTGCTGAAGAAATAGAGAGTAATCCGGGTGGCAATTTTGATATAAGTAAGGTAATACAAACGCTTCCGGGAGTTGGTGGCGGAACACAGGGTGGCGGATTCAGAAATGATATTATCATCCGTGGTGGAGCGCCCAACGAAAATGTATTTTATTTAGATGGCATTGAAATTCCTGTATTAAATCATTTCCAGACACAAGGTAGCAGTGGCGGACCGCAGGGTATTTTAAATGTATCGTTCATTGAAGATGTTAAACTCTCTTCTTCGGCATTTGATGCGCGATATGATAATGTATTAAGTTCAGTATTTCAATTTAAACAACGCACCGGCAATCCGAATGAAATACAGGGAAATATCAGGGCGAGTGCCACTGATCTCGCCGCTACTCTTGAAGGACCGCTGTCAAAAAATAAAAAAACAACCTTTTTAGCTTCTGCGCGGCGTTCCTACCTCGGGCTATTATTTTCTGCGCTCGATATACCGATACGACCCAACTATTGGGATTTTCAAACAAAAATTACCAGCAAATTGGATTCAAAAACAACCGTTTCTTTTATAGGATTGGGGGCAATTGATCAATTCCGGTTTGCTCCTATAAAAAATGCCACGCCTGAAAAACTTTATGTACTCAATTCTAATCCTTTTATCAATCAATGGAATTATACTGCGGGCATTACTTTAAAACGCCTGTTAAAAAATGGATTTATGAACCTGGCTTTAAGCCGTAATGCTTTTGATAATAATATACAACAGTATGAAGATAATAAATTGAAATTACCAGAACAACGAACCTTGTCTTATCAATCCAGAGAAACAGAAAATAAGTTACGGTTGGATTTTAATACAAACAAGAATGGTTGGAAAATTGCTTATGGAGTAATGGCTCAACTGGAAGAGTATAGCAATAATACATTCAATGTTATCCGTAAGGAATTAAAAGATAGCAGCGGTAATATCGTGCAGCCTGCCATAACCATCAATTTTTCAAGCCCCTTAAAAAACTTCTGGCGTTTAGGAGCTTTTGCGCAATTGAGTAAAAGATTTTTAAACAACAAGCTGGGCGTTAGTGCCGGTTTACGTTCAGACATAAATACATTTACCTCACAGGGCGCTAATGGATTGCAAACTTTATCTCCCCGTATCTCTTTCAGTTATGTTTTAGCAGACAAATGGACATTGAATGCTTCTGTGGGCCGCTATTACAAAATAGCGCCTTATACTATTTTAGGTTTTGCCGATAATAATGGAACCCTTGTAAATAAAAGTAGTAAATACCTGCGGAGCGATCATTTTGTAACCGGCCTGGAATATTTACCTAATGAAGGCTTGAGGTTTACTTTGGAATCTTTTTATAAAGAATATGCTAATGTCCCCGTTTCCATTCGGAATGGAATTTCATTATCTAATTTAGGAAGCGATTTTGATGTATTAGGCAATGAAGCGGTTGTTACCAATGGAAAAGGCCGGGCATACGGATTCGAGCTGTTTGCACAAAAAAAGTTAACCAATCGATTTTTTGGAATTTTATCTTAAACTTTTTATCGGAGTGAATACAGTGGAATCAATGGTGTGATGATTCCAAGTAGCTGGGATAACCGGCATTTACTAAGCATTACCTGGGGTTACAAATTTCGCCGTAATTGGGAATTGGGGTTAAAGTTTCGCTACCAGGGCGGCGCACCTTATACACCTTACGATTTAAATGAATCAAGATTAAATTATTTATCCCGGGGCAAAGGCGTATTAGATTATTCGAAATTGAATACACTGCGTCTCAGGGGATTTAATTCCAGTGATCTCAGGATTGATAAGAAATGGAATGGCAAAAAAATCTCTATTGATTTATTCCTTGATGTTATCAATTGGTATTTAGCCAGCAATGCGGATGTTCCCAGTTATACATTTAAAAGAAATGCGGATAACACAGCTTTCTTAACAACCGATGGAAATGCTATTAAACCCGACGGAAGTAATGCCATCCCTGTTTTATTAAATAATGATAGTGCGACCCCCACACCTTCCATAGGATTTATAATTGAATTTTGAGCGTAAAATAAATACTTCTCATTCAACGTAAAATAATTATTTCTTTAAAATTTTGGCTACCGCCTGTGCTTTTGAATTTACATGCAGCTTTTCATAAATGTGGCGGATGTGCGTTCTTACCGTGCTGATGCTTATGAAATATTTTTCAGCTAATTTTTTATAACTCATCCCTTCTATCAGCGAATATAAAATTTCACTTTCACGGGTGGTAAGCTGGTAATCCTCTTTTGTGTGGTAAGTAGAGTGTTGAAACGATTCGATCACCCTTCGCGCAATGTTGGCGCTCATTGGCGCGCCACCAAAGTACAACGACCTTATGGCTTCTACAATTTCTTCAGGTGAAGATTTTTTTAAAAGATAACCTGAAGCACCCGCTTTTATCGCTTCAAATATTTTTTCGTCATCTTCAAAAACAGTAAACATCAATACCTGAATTTTTTCAAAATTTTCCTTTACGGTTTTCACTCCTTCGATACCGGAAATATTGGGCAGGCCAATATCCATAAGTACCACATCGGGTAATGTTTTTCTGAATTCACTTACCACGTTCAACAGGTTTTCCAAAGAAGCCACGCATTTCATCCCCTCCGTTTGATTGACCAGGTTGCAAAGCGATCGCCGGAGCGTATGGTTATCTTCTACAATGGCAACATTAATCATGATTGGTAAAATTGAACAAAGCAACTGAAATAACGCATCATATATTTATTTGATTTTTACAGATAAAAAAATAGCGGTGCCTTCATTGATATTCGATGTGATCTTTAAAACCGCACGCATATCGCGTGCCCTTTGTTTCATACTGTTTAGGCCATTTCCATATTTTTCTTTGTGCATATCAAACCCTTTCCCGTTATCCTTCACCTCAATAAGGAGATGAGAACCTGAATGATCAACAATGATCTTCGCTTCTTTACAGCCTGAATATTTTACGAGGTTGTTGATCGCTTCTTTCATGATAAGATAAATATGTTGTCTGTATTCCATTCGCAGTTGCACCTGTTTTATTTGCTCATCAATCTGAATGGTATAATTTATTTCTTTTGCTTCAAATAATTTTGACGCAAATTCTTTTATCCTCAGGAACAGGCTTTCCATCGAATCGTTGTTCGGATTGATGCTCCACACAATATCATCCATTCGTTCCATCAGCGAAAGTGAATTTTCTTTTATTTCATGGAGCATTTCTTCAGCTTCTGCCGGTTGGTTTTCATGCAAAGCCATCTCGCTTAAAATAGAAATGGAACTTAAGGTTGAACCGATATCATCATGCAGATCCAATGAAATCTTATTCCTTAGTTTTTCTATTTTTAATCCCTGCTGAAGGCGGTACCTGTACAAAGAATAAAAGAAGCCGGCTATCGCCAAAAACACAAGCGTCAGAAACCACCACGTGCGCCAGAAGGGTAGAAGGATAGTGAAATTGAGTGAAAGAATTTTGTCTGCAGTTACGCCGTTTGAATTTTCGCCTTTTAAAAGCAACGTATATTTTCCGGAAGATAAATTCGCAAATTCTACTTCACCATGATTGCCGGCGAAACGCCAGGCTTTATCAATTCCTTTAAGCCGGTAATAATAATGGTTGTTTACAGGGTTGTTATAATCGGTAATGGCCCATTTAAAAATGAAATTATTAATCGTATGTCCGAAACTCATTTCATGCAAAGAATCAAAAATAACCGGCTGGCTGTTGGCCTCTACTTCTGTAAGTTGAATGTGTGGCGCATGATCAATGGATGAAAGCAATTTTGAAGGCACAAACGAAGAAAGGTAATCAGGGCTTCCCATGATCATCGTTCCGTTTTTGGTACAGAGCAATGTGGCATCCATTTCATTAGTTATTAAACCATCGGCTGTAGTAAACCGGTCAAAAACTTTGTTTTTAAAATTATAGACCAACAGTCCTTTTTTCGTAGCCATCCATAGATGGCCAATGCTGTCAATCGCTATAGAGGCGATAGACTTGTCATTTTGCGAAGGCGGATATATTTCTTCAATTTTCAAATTGCCGGGGTTCCAGTCATAAACTGTTGATCCTGCAAAAGAGTAAAGCCGGTTATGATAATATAAAACCTGGTTCATAGAAGTTCTTTCGCCTAAAATTTTTGTAAAAGGTTTGGAAAAAGTTTTTGTTTTTTGGCTATACAAAATAATTCCTTCGTCAAGATCGGCAAACCAGGTATTGCCATTCTTATCCTGGATGGCATCGCTGATTACCAAAGGTTTTGGGTGGTCGTTCATCAACAGGAAATGATTTAAAACCTGGTGAAAATTTTTATAGGAAGAATCCATTTGCCAAATGCCATATCTCCACGGAAACACCCACCATTTTCGGTTTTTATCTTCGAGAATTGAGGTAATAAAATTTCCTGCAATAAAATCTTTTGCCAGGAAATCAAGAGGATGTATAGTAACGTTGTGATTACTTAAATCAATATCGGCAATGCCTTTTGAGGTGCCTGCTTTGATGGTGTTGGTGCCGGAAAATTTTAAACTGAGACAGGAAATATCTTTGTTGATAAAGCTTTTACTATAATCGTCTGTGACCACAAAGTTACTATCATACGCTTTTAAAAAATTTTGGCCGCTTCCGGAAACAAGAAGTTTGTTTTCCCATTGCAGCAAAGCCACTACCTGCGATGTAATGGGATTTGAAAACCGGTGTTGCCTGAATAAGGATTTTGCCGGATTGTAAAAATAAAGTCCCTGGTGAGTGCCGACCCACAGCCAGTTATCGGCGGAAGCATACAAATTATTAATCGGTGGTATTTTTGAAAACTGTGGAGCAATCGGCAACTGGATTTCTTTGTTGACAAAGGGATCAAAAGCCTGCAAATAACCATTAAAACAAATCAGGTAACTGCCATTTGACTGTTTTATTTCAGCCAGAGAAATTATTTCCCCGTTGTGATTGGCGGGATAGGTAGTTATGGTTTTGGTAACGGGATTAAATTTTTTCAAACCTTTATCCCAGGTGCCTATCCAGATATTTCCTTCGTGATCAAAACCGGAGCAGGTAAAAAGTCCGCTGAATTGCGGATCGTTTTTCTCATTTATTTCATGCGAAAAGAGCTGTGTTTTTTCACTATAACTCCATAATCCATCGTAAGTGCTGATCCAGATTTTCCCTGGTTGATTTTTCAAAAGACATGTTATAGCGTTGTCTGCTGCCAAAGTTCTTTTATCGCCGGGGATTTTAAGCAACTTTATTTTCCCTGTTTTTGAATCCATGAAAAATAATCCTTCAAGTGTTCCGATAAAAAGGTTGTTCGAAGTGTCGGATAGCAAACTGCTTACCGGTAAGTTTTTTAAATTATCATTATTTGCCAGGGGATAAAATGTAAATTTTCCGGTTTGCACATCAAAAGAATTAACGCCGCCGGTTGTGCCCATCCATAGTAAGCCGTTGCTGTCGCCGGAGAGTGCCGTGATATTATTATTGCTGATCGAATTGGGATTTCCTGCTTCGTGCCTGAAAACTGTAATGTTAGAGCCGTCCATAAGATTGAGTCCTGAAGCAGTTCCTATCCATACAAAATCATTTTTGTCTTTGTAAATACATTTGACATTGTTATCGCTTAAACCGTTTTGTTCGTCAATTTTATGAAGAACCAGTTCTTCATTTTTTTGTGAATACACAGTATAACTGCTACAGGCAAAAGCCAGCGAAAAAAATATAAAAAGGCAAAATATAAAACCACGCATTTGGCAATAATTTCAATCATAATTTTTGGAAATCTCTCAAAGCATGCCCTTCTCCCGTTTAATGTAGTTCAAAGATAATTTTTCTCCGGCGGGAAAAACGGGAGTAAAACAGGAATCTTCTTTTTTTGTTGGTTTACTAAAATCCTATATGTTCAGGATCATTTTTTTTGCCTTCTTTTTAGGGTACCTTGTCAGCATAAGCAGTGATTTTTGTACGATCGCTTTTAAAAACTGTTTATCACATCAATTATGCGCATCTTACTTACAGGTGCTAATGGTTATATTGGCATGAGGTTGTTGCCCGTACTGGTAGAAGCAGGCCACGAGGTAACCTGCGTGGTGAGAGATATAAACCGTTTCAAACCGTCTAATGAGATTTTAAGTAAGGTGCATATTATTGAATTTGATTTTCTGCACCCGGAAAATGCCGTCCGGAATTTTAACCATAAAACATTTGACGTAGCCTATTATCTCATTCATTCCCTTGGCGATACTCATACCACACTTAAAGAATATGAAATACGATCTGCAGGATGTTTCGTGCTGGTGGCTACGCTTACCCAGGTAAAACAGGTAATTTACCTTGGCGGAATTTCTAATGAAGAAAACCTTTCCCCACATTTGCTGGCACGAAAGGCCGTAAAAGACATCCTGATGAATTCCGGCATTGCTTACACGGTTTTTGAGGCGGGCATTATTGTTGGTTCGGGTAGTGTTTCTTTCGAGATCATACGCGATCTTTCAGAGAAATTACCCATCATGATTGCACCGCGATGGCTCAACACCCGATGCCAGCCTATCGCCATCCGCAACCTCATCAACTACCTGCATCGAAGCCTGTTAAATGAAAAAACTTTTAACCGCACTTTTGAAGTCGGCGGCCCTGATGTGCTTACTTATAAACAAATGCTTCTCGACTTTGCAGCGGTCCGTGGTTATAAAAGATACATTTTTGCTCTGCCTGTATTGTTTCCCAATCTTTCATCTTACTGGCTGTATTTTACTACTTCAGCCAATTTTACCATTGCGCGCCAGCTCGTACAAAGCATGAAAACGGATGTGATCTGCAAAGAACATTCGATCAGGGAAATTATTCCGCAGGAACTGATTTCCTATCGCGAAGCCATCAAAATGGCTTTTCTGAAGATAGAACAAAACATGGTGGTGTCCAGTTGGACCGATGCTGCTTCGAGCAGTTTAGGATCCCTGGATCTGAAACAATATGTTGAAGTACCGGTAAACGGATGTTACCAGGATCGTCGCTGGACAGAAATTGATAAAGACAAGAAAGAAGAGATAGCCGACCGCATCTTTGGTATTGGGGGTAATCATGGCTGGTATTATGCCGATAATTTATGGCGCCTCCGGGGATGGCTCGATAAGCTATTTGGTGGCGTGGGCATCAAAAGGGGAAGAAGAAGTGATCTGCAGATACAAACCGGTGATGCACTTGATTTCTGGCGGGTGCTTTTGGCCGACCGCAAAAATTACCGGCTGCTTTTATTTGCTGAAATGAAACTTCCGGGCGAGGCATGGCTTGAATTTTCTATTGTAGAAAATGAGCATCGGTGCATCTTAAAACAAACGGCCACCTTCAGGCCGAAAGGAATTATGGGCCGCAATTACTGGTATTCTATGTTGCCGTTTCATTATTTCATTTTCAGGCATATGCTCAAAAGAATTGCCGGAAAAGAAAAGATCAAATCTTCCGGTTTGCAAGGGGCGACTTGATTTTAGTAAGATAAAGATGAAATGTAAAAAAACTGGTGGTTACAAGATGGGGTGTTTCTACTGCACTTTGTTATTTGCAACGGATTAAAATCCATTGTTACAGGATGGGTCGTGCCTACGGCACTTGAAGAAACTACGGCTTTTACAAAATTTTCCGAATTCCAAATAGGGCAGAGGCGTAGCCTCGATGACTATTATAACATTGGATTTTAATCCGTTGCTGAAGAACCCCATAACTATAAAAGAGAACCGTAGGTTCGAAGCATATAAAACCAAACCAAATAAGATGGCACAACAGTAAAAGAACAAATAAGCAGGATTTTTCTTTTCAAAAAAAATCCTCCTGAGAAAATCTCAGAAGGATTCTTACACTAAAATCTAATTACGACTTAAACCATTATTCACACTTGCATAATTAGTAATTGATCATGCTACCTGGTGAGCATGTTCCTTTACTTTTTCTACCAATTTTTTATTAAAAGCTTCCAGGTCTTTCGGGCTTCTGCTGGTAATAAGGTTGTTATCAACTACTACTTCTTTATCCTGCCATTCTGCACCGGCATTCATAATATCTGTTTTAATAGAAGGATACGAAGTCATTTTTCTTCCTTCCAGCAAGCCGGTCTGAATTAATAATTGAGGTCCGTGGCAAATGGCTGCAACAGGTTTGCCTGAATGCATAAATTCTTTGGCAAAGGTTACATATTCCTTTTGCATCCTCATTTTGTCGGGATTCATAACGCCGCCGGGTATCATCAATGCATCATAATGATCAGGATTGACATCCGATAATTTTACATCTACAGGCACATTGATTGACCAGCGATCCGTATTCCACGCTTTCACCTGTCCTTTTTCGGCAGAAATAATGTCTACTTTAAAGCCGGCGTTTTCCAACGCTTTTTTGGGGCTTGTCAGTTCTGTTTCTTCAAAGCCGTTTTCGGTAAGAATGGCTACTCTTTTTTGATTGTTGTCTTTCATAATTAATTATTTTTTGAGGTTAATAATGTTTACAGCAGTGCAATAAGCGCGCCCGTGGAAGAAATTAGCGCGTTAATTTTTTTTAAGTTATGGCAACCAATTTTTATCTAAAACAGAAATATGTACTAATGGTTGGTTTGCTGTGAGTAAGAGATGTTTGGTTATTTAAATTCATTCATCTTTTGTATTTGGTATAACAAATACAGAATGCATTTTATATAAAAAATGTTGGTTACCGGCTTCCCGAAAACTTTATTGAACGCCGGTTTTGTTGAAAAATTTACATGCATAAATCCACAAAATGTGGATGCCAGCTTTTTACCTTTTCGGGATTGGTGTTATTTAGTTGGATGAAGGGATTCAGAACAGTAAAAAACAAATAAAGCCAATTTTATTTTTAAAATTATTGTATAACAGCCAGGCATAAACGTAATTATTATTTTCAATTGGAGGGCTATAGTTATTACTTACTACCGCCATAGATTCTTACCTTATTATATATACAATCCCTTTTATCACCTGTGTATTATTTTTTAAATCCACCAGGTAAACATAAGTGCCCGCTGCCTGTGGCTCCCCTTTAAATGTTCCATCCCACCAAATATTTTTACCATTATTATCAAAAACCTTTTGCCCATACCTGTTAAACACTTGTACTACTGCACCGGGATAAGCCAGTAGTGGTTCAATAAACCAGGTATCATTTTTCCCATCTCCATTCGGGGTAAAGGCATTCGGGATATACAGTTGCTGATACACTTTTACCAGCACACTGTCTGTTGCGGTTTTGCAGCCTTTATTTGAAAATACATTCAAAACATATATCTGGTTAGTTGCAGGATTCACTACAGGGCTTAGGGAAGATCTGCCGGTAATATTGATATCCGGAGTCCATAAATAATCAACATCTGTGCCGCCTGCAGCGCCTTCCAGCGTGGCAGATTGCCCTTTGATGATTATCATGCCAGGACCTGCGCTGGCTACAGGATTTTTATTGACCGTTATAAGAATTGAATCGGGTACAATACAGGCATCATGTGCAGCCTGCAGGATATATAAAGTGGTTTCTGTTGGCGAAGCTATCGGGTTGGGGATTTTGGGATTTGAAAGCCCCGTCGGTGGCAACCATTGGTATGAAGTGATATAATTGCTACCGGTACTTTGAAGTTGAACAGAAGTGCCTTCGCAAATCTCCCGGTCGTTTCCGGCGTTTATAACCGGGGGCGTAGTTAAAGTAGCAATGGTAGAATCTATGCTGGTGCAGCCTTTGGAGGATATTGATGTTACATAATAGTTGCCATTATTAGCTGCCGTTGATATAGGAATAAACGGGTTTTGCTCATTGCTTGAAAAATCCGAAGGGCCCGTCCATAAAAACTGAAAGCCTTCATTGGCTTTTAAAAACAGGGTATCGCCAATACAATGCCCCATGGTGGAAGCATCTATAACCGGGTATTTATTTACCCCAACCGAAACCACATTTGAGTAAATGGAGCAGGAAGATACATCCCTGTTTTGCCTTTGCGATACGGCTAACCGGTACAGGTACTTTCCCGGCGCATCGGTTGCAGGCCTTGTATATACAGAGTCTGTTTCGCCGGTAATATCGGTAAAGGTGTGGCCGCCATCCGTACTTTGCTGCCATTGGTAAACCGGGTCAGAATAGCCTGAAGAAACATTTGCATGAATGGTAAAGATGGAGGTATCGCCTGTGCAAACATCAACAGAATCGAGCGAGCCGTTAATAGCCGCAGAAACTAACGGGCCGCATGCACGAAAAGTAATATCATCCAGGCAAATATCATTTCCACAGCCGCCGGGCGCATTATTGGTCATTCTTAAAACAACGGAGTTGATATCAACTGTTGTTGAAAAAAAGAAACCATATTGTTTCCAACCCAGGTTTTGGGGAATGTCGCCGGTTGAATAAGATTGCAAAACCTTTCCCGATGGCGTTTCAATTTTAAAAGTAATATTAGGTTTTATCCCTTGACCGCTACACGCAAAAGACGCCAGCAAATTATAGATCCATGCAGCAAATTCATAAGTAGTATTGGGGCAAAGCCCGTCCACTCTTTTCACAAAAAAATCTCCGGGGGTATAAGAAGCATTTACTACCATCATGTACCCTTTTGCACCATCACCCGGCGTATGATCCTGTGTAGAATACCAGGTATCGCCAAAGCAATTTCCAATAGAATTGGCAACCGTGTAATATCCATCATTAGGACAACCATTGGTTACATAAGTATAATTAGTAGAAGCGCCAAGCGAGGGCCCGGGATTATCGCCTGAGCCAAAAGTGATATTCACTACCGGATCGCCAAGACTTCCTTCACAAAGTTGTGCGTATATTTTTTGAGGTAAAATAAAAAATACAAGTAATGAATACCCTACTATTTTAAAAAAAATTCTCATTAAAAATCCGGCGGCTGTTTTAATATTCTATATGGGTAAAATAAACACAAAGATACCGGAAGGTGCAATGAGGCGCGCATAAATATCCAGGGCTTGTGTTTTGTGAAGGGGCACATATGGCCTTGCTTGTCACTTTTATTATTGAAACAAAAAGTAATAATCCCGATTAGCAATCAGACAAGGAAAACCAGCCTGAGGCCGGCAGGCCAACATCGCTATCTCACAGAATCTTTGATCCAAAGCTTGCGCTAAAGTGGGGTGTAAAATACTCTGGAAGTGGGATTAAATTACACGCTGCTTTTATTTATGTTTGTATAAATTAAAGATGCCGGTTAAACAGGCTGTTCAGTAAATTATATTTAGAATTATTAATTAAAAAATTATGGAAGCGGCATTAAATGATACTCAATTAGAAATTTTAAAGCTGTTCTCTGCTAATCAAAGCGAAGAGGATTTAAAAGAAATTAAATCTCTGCTCGTAGCTTATTTAAGTGATAAAGTAGTAAGAGAGGCTGATAAGGCAGCCGATGCAAAACACTATACCCAACAAACTTTTGAAAAGTGGAAGATGGAACATTTCCGCAAATCGGCATAAGACATGAAAGTTGTAATTGACGTAATATTTTAGTAATGTGCCTTTCATCAAAATCGCCGTACCATATTATTTACCAATCATTAGTACAAGGCAAATTTGATCTTGTGCTTTCTTCTGAAATTTTACTTGAATACCAGGAGGTGCTACAACAAAAATCGCAATTGTCCTTGCTTGTTTTATTTCGGCAACTGCTTTCAATTACCATCGGGATGGTTACTTTTTCA
>DAHXOZ010000101.1 GCA_027364635.1 bacterium
GGCATGATCTCGAGATCACCAAAAAACCCCGGTGCATTCAAATATTCATGAAACTTTGAAAAGTGTTCAGGTTTTACCACATGCTTCAAATCGCGACCATGTAATTCTTCTTCCTTAAAAATAATTCCATATTCAGTGGAATACCAATCCTTCAGTTTTTTGGCAGTGTCAGTGATCACTTCGTCCATATCAACACTTAGTGTAAGCATACTTATTGTTCTTTTTTAAAATTTTATGTAGTTAAATCCAATTTTAATTAAAATGGAGCAGGGGTATTTTTAATTTTTGTTTTCGTGAATTTTTCACAGTTTAAAAGTTATATAAACTTTCTTGATTCCTGCTATATTTCTTTTATCATACGATGGTATCCGACTTTACCTGTTGATAATTTTCTTACCGATTTTTTATTCAGTATTTGCAATTCATTTTTGGGTGCAGAATTTATTTTAATTCGATTCATTTTTTAAATAAATTTATACATTGCCTTCTATAGAACCAAAAGCTGGTTTGATTTAGTGGCTTCTATATAACTTCTCAGGAAGCACACCTGAGTTGTTCAAGTTTACGTTCAAGATAAGAGATTTTAGCTGCCTTATACTTTTCCTTATACTGCTTCATATCAACCGGATTAAAATCTTTCTTGTATCGTACCATTCTGTAATAAATAATTGCCAGCTTTCTTGCAGTGGCTACGATAGCATATTTATTTCCACCCTTCGCTTTCATGCGTCTGAAATAATCTCCCAACCAATGGTCACTCCTTCCCAGACTGTTTGCTGCTGCCCGGAATGCTTGTGAGGCAAGATTTGGTTTCTTTTTCAAACGACTGCTGCTGATTAATTTTCCACCTGATATTTTATTGTTTGGGCATAGGTTTAACCAACTTACAAATCTGTCCTCTGTCGCCCATTTGGATAAGTCAGTACCGGTTTCACCAAGAATTTCTAATGCACTTATTTCACTTAGTCCATAAATTTCCACCACATCAACTCCATGTATCTTTTGAATGTAGGCACGTGTATTGAAAGTTGGATGGTTTTTATTTTTCTTTTTTACTTTTTTTTTATTCTCTGATATTTCTGTTTCGTTTTTTTCGATAGGTTCTATAATTCCCTCATTTTTTGCCGCTAAATAATATTGCAGTGTCTCTTGAATCTCCTTTTCACATTCTGTAATTTTTTGTTGAAGGATCTTATACATTTCATAAGACATTCTGAGAGTAGCAAGATGCTCTTTTCTCCAGTTGCCCTGAAGCGATTTTATCAGCGTCTCTTTGTCTGCCTTTATTCTTCCATTAATAAAAGGCATAAAATTTTCAGCCTTTCTTTCTCCTGCAATAATTGCTTCAATAATAGCTGTTCCGGTTTTTCCAACAATATCACTTATTACTGTATGAATCTTTATGTTCATCAGTTCAAGTGATTTTTGCATTCGTAAAATATAAGTGGTACTATCCTGGGTCAGGTTTCTGCGAAAGCGTACTAACGTACGTAGAGTTTCTGTTTGTTCATCAGGTAAAAAACAACTGCTTAGTAAACCACAACTGTGTAGCTTTTGAATCCACATTGCATCACTTTCATCTGTCTTTCTGCCAGTAACATTTTTAGTGTGTTTTGCATTGACAAGAAATACTTCAAAACCGTCCTGAACCAAAACTGAAAATAAAGGTTTCCAATACACACCCGTACTTTCCATTGCAACGGTTTCTATGTTGCACTGCTTTAGCCATTTGGATATCGATTTTAAATCGCAGGTAAAAGCTCCAAACTCTTTTACACAAACATTGTCTCTGCCAGCAGGGACTGCAACAGCCAATAATGTGTCGCCTATATCAATGCCAGCAGCGTTGGGATTAATTAAAGGCATCGTTACAACATTTTTTGCATTTGCTTTTTTTACATTTTTCGTCATAACTTTAAAAATTAAGAGTTAATTAGAAAAAATCTCCTTGCCTGCTTGCATTTTGATTTTACTCTTCTATACGGGCTCAAACGCCCAATTTAAAACTCAACTTGCAATCAGAACCATACTTTGTGATGAACTTTATATTCATTACACTAAAAGGTCTTACTGCAAGGGGATTTTTCTTTAAAGTTATTATTTTCAAAACACAAGCACTCTTGTCGGGATACTTCGTGGCAAATAAATAAAAGAAGATAGCCACAAAGGCACGAAGGCACAAAGAAGAAAATACCTTAGCGTCTTTGCGTCTTCGTGGCAATAAAAAAATGAAAAATAAAATAGCCACAAAGGCGCGAAGGCACAAAGAAGAATAACTTAGCGTCTTCGTGGCAATAAAAAAAGTAAATGAAAAAAATAATTTTAGCCGATGATCATGCATTCATTCGTTTAGGTCTTATCCAGATTTTAAAAGATGAATACCCATCGGTAGAAATAAAAGAAGTAGGTGATGGCGAATCTTTGATTAAAGAAGTAATGCAGCATGACTGGGATTTGGTAATATCCGACCTTGATATGCCCGGCAGAAGCGGACTGGAAGCATTGATACAAATTAAACTTATAAAGCCTAAGCTGCCGGTTTTGATCCTAAGCATTTATACCGAAGACCTCTACGCAATAAGAGTTTTAAAAGCCGGCGCATCGGGTTATATGAATAAGAATGCTGCCCCAAACGAGTTAATTACAGCAATCAACCGTATCCTTATGGGAAGAAAATATATATCTCCTGAAATAGCAGAAAAATTATTGTTCAACCCAGACATAGATAAACAACCACATGAATCACTTACCAACAGGGAATTTGAAATTTTTAAATTGCTAGCTTTGGGAAAAACAATAACACAGATTGCAGATTCACTTTCACTTGCGCTTACAACAATCAGCACACACCGCAGCAGAATTATGGAGAAACTTAATTTATCCTCCAATGCTGAACTAACCCGTTATGCCATTGCCCATCATATTATTTCTGATATAGAATTTTAAAGAATTTATTCAAAAATTTATCTTCCTATAATCTTAATTGATGATGATTGGTGATTAATTTAAAATCTCACCTGCTCGCCATTCCCTATTTACCACTCGCAGTAGAATAACTACTACCAACACACTCACCTTATTTCTACTGAAACAAAACAACAACTTCTATTTCCCGGCATTTCATTTTATAAGTTCTTTGTGAAACCCAAAAATATAAAATGCATGTATTAATTGTAGATAGCTCTGTAGAAATAATTGGCCGGTTGGAAGAAATACTTATAGAAGAAAAAAGTATAAGAATGATCAGCTCAGCTATTTCTTATGAAGAAGCAACAAAATCTTTAAAAGAAAATAAAACCGATGTAGTGCTGCTGGATTGTAGCCTGCCGGGAAATGGTTCCCTTGAAATATTAAAAGAAATTAAAAAACCAGGCAGCAAAACATCTGTTATCGTTCTTTCAAACCAGACAAATATTTACAAACAGGAGCAATGCAAATTGATGGGGGTTGATTTCTTTTTTGACAAATATTATGGTTTTGAAAAAATACCCGGCGCAATTAAAACTATAGCAGCAGGAAAAAAAGCAAATAATTAAAATTAAAATAACTACATAAAGAAAAACCGATCCACTAAAATGCACAGGCAGCTACAACAAATATCAAAAAAGTACACAAGAAAAAGTGGGTTGCTGCTTGTGCTTATTTTTTCATTGCTATTACTTGGCGCAGTAATTTACCGCTATGAATCGCAAAACAACTGGCTGAAAAATGATTTTGCAAAGCAGGTGCAGGGTTTTCAACTTAATAACGCATTTGCACAACTTAGACTTTACATAAAAGATGCAGAATCAGCTAATCGAGGTTATGCAATTTCCGGGGATAAAAAATTTGACGAAGAATTTGACACTACCATTGATTCTATCCGTACAGCTTACCTGTTGCTACAGCATTTGCAGAACAGGAAAGAAAGTGAGATTGATACAACACTATTTGCAAGATCAGATAGCTTGATGCAACAAAAAATTGCATGGATGCTACGGATAAATACGCTTTGTGATGATGGTGACCGAAAGGCTGCATTGGCTTTATTTGCAACAAATAAAGGAGTGGGTTTATCTGATTCTATTAGAAAAATCAATTCTAAAATTAATGAAAGGCTGCAGAAGGAGCTCCAAAAATCTCAAACGGGGTTCCTGGTAGCAACCATTGAGAATGATAAGCTTGTCTATTTCGGTATTGCTGATGCTATATTGCTCATCTTACTTGTTTTTTATTTTTTGATAAAAGAAATACGCACGACAGAAAGAATAAGTGAAGAATTAAGAGAACGAAAGGAACATTTTAAAGTAACCCTTAACAGCATTGGCGAGGGATTAATAACCACCAATCTTAAAGGAGAGATTCTCTATATGAATCCCTCGGCAAAACAACTTACAGGATGGCATTTTCATGAGGCAAAAAACCAGCCGCTTCAAAAAGTATTTAATGTAATAAACGAAGAAACGGGCAGGCCCTTTGATGATATTGTGAGCCGTATTTTGAAAAGCGGAAATAAAATTGAACTGGAAAACAATACGCTGCTGCACACAAAAAATTCAAATACATTAGTCATCAGCAATAACGGCGCACCAATATTTGATGCAGGTGGAAATGTTTCCGGGGCCGTATTGGTGTTCAACGATATTACAGAAAAGAAAAAAATTGAAAACGAATTAAAGCAAAACCGGGCGCATCTTCAAAGAATAATGGATATGTCGCAGGATATGATTCTTACTATTGATAATAGCGGAAAAATTTTCAGCGTAAATGCAGCTTCCGAAACAATATTGGGCTACACACCTGATGTACTCATCGGTAAGAAAATAATTGATTTTACATACGTAGAAGACCGGGAGAAAACCATTCAGACAGTTCAGGATATATATGCCGGTGCCATTAAAACTAATTTTGAAAACAGGCTTAAACATAAAAACGGTACACTTGTACCTATTCTCTGGTCTGCCCGTTGGGATGAAAATACAAAATTAAGATATGCCACTGGTAAGGATATTACCATACGAAAAAGAGTGGAAGAAGAAGTAAAAGCAAGTGAGAAAAAATACCGCGACCTTATTGAGCAGGCCGCTGATGGCATCTTTTTATTGGACAGGCTGGGCAACTTTAAATCTGTGAATACAAACGGTTGTTTTATGCTTGGCTATGGTAAAGAAACCCTCCGGAAATTAAATTTAAAAGACATCGTTCCTGTTAAATTTAAAGATAACGTACCCATAACTTTATTAAAGCTAAAAAGCGGGAGCCCTATGCTTATTGAATGGCAGTTTATCCGTAAGGATGGCTCTTTATTTTATGCTGAGGTGAATGCGCAGGTAACCGATGAAGGAAATATCCAGGCCATTGTAAGAGATATTACAGAAAGGAAAATGGCTGAAAAGAAAATCAGGGATTATCAGTTTGCACTGGATACTTCTTCCCTCGTAGATGTAGCCAATAAAGAAGGAATTATTCAATATGTAAATGAAAATTTTTGCAGGTTATCGCAATTCAGTAAGGAAGAAATAATAGGAAACGAACACCGGATGTTCAGTTCCGGTTATCATACCAGGGAATTCATAAAAAATTTATGGGATACCATCACTTCAGGAAAAGTATGGCACAATGAAGTTAAAAACAAAGCAAAAGACGGAAGTTATTATTGGGTTGACACTACTATTGTTCCCTTTCTTGACATGGATGAAAAACCTTTTCAATTTATAACCATACGTACAGATATTACAAAACGTAAAGAAGCCGAAACAGGCATGCAAACAGCCCTTGAACGGTACGATATTCTTTCTCATGCTACCAGCGATACTATTTGGGATTGGGATATGGTAACCAACCAGATATTATATAATGCCAGCATTACCAAAATGTTTGGTTACGAAATATCAGAAATAGAAAATGTGATTGACTGGTGGACATTGAAAATTCATCCGGATGATATGCAAAAAGTTTCAGGATCATTTGACGAAGCCTTTAAAAATGAAATTCAAAATTTACAATTGGAATATAGATACAAATGTGCTGATGAAACCTACAAATTTATTTATGACAGGGCTTTTATAATTTATGATGAAAATAAAAAACCAATCCGTATGATAGGCGCTATGCAGGATGTTACTTCCGCAAAGGAAGAAGAAAAAAGAATGGCAAAAGCAATTATAGATGCGCAGGAAGAAGAACGCAGTTTTATTGGAGGGGAGCTGCATGATAATATCAATCAGATTTTAGCCGGCTCACTGATTACGCTCAGCATGGCAAAGTCGGAAAATAGTGATAAAGAACAGACAATTGAATATATAGAAACAACCAAAGGTTACATTAGTAATGCTATTGGCGAAATAAGAAAACTATCGCATCAACTGGCGCCTGCTTCCTTTGACAATACTTCGTTACAGGATATTTTTGAAGACCTGTTGTTTAGCATTAATCTTAATAATCAGTATAAAATAAGCCTTCATTTCGACGATATGAATAAAATGCAGATTGGAGATGAAATTCAGTTAAATTTATTCAGGATATTGCAGGAGCAAACAAAAAATATTTTAAAATATGCTGAAGCCACTACAATAGATGTATCAGTAACGCAATCGGGAAATGTAGTAAGAATGCGGATTTATGACAATGGTAAAGGATTTGACATAAAGGCTACAGGTAAAGGGATTGGCCTGAGCAACATTAAAAAACGGGCCGAATCATTTGGGGGTAAATTCATTTTAAATTCAGAGCCGGACAAGGGTTGCGAAATAATAGTTGAAATCCCTTTGGAAAATAATGAGTGAAACTTTTGATATAAATTTTAAAATTTATATCGCATCATCAGTAAGATGGACTTTCGTCATTTTAAGATAATGGTTTTGCAACTGGTGTACAGAAATGGGTTCTGTCATTATCCTCTTTTCATCTCTGTACCACATTTCGAAATTTGAAAAATTATCCTGTTGCGGCGTTTGAATCCTAAAAGCTCCTTTCATGTACTTAACAGAACCATTATCATTTACATGCTTTGTAAATTTCAATTTGGTCAATTGCTCTTCATCTACAGGTAATGGATATAAATCTTCAGTGTCAAACCAAAAATCCTGAACACCATTGTTTACGCATACCTGCTTTTCGTCATGGTTAAAGCCGACTACTTCTCCGCGCCATGCCTGGCCATTACTTTCTGCAAGTACATAATCTCCGTTTTTTAATTCACCAAACTTTATCATACGTTAGAATTTTTGCTCAATTTATGAAAAAAATTAATTGGCTTTTAGCAAATTATGGAATTAACTAATTATTCCGCCCAGCTCATCACATAATTTTCATCTTCTATTTCTAATGCCTCCCTGGTAAGTTGCAATGGATGAAACGTATCTATCATTACGGCAAGTTCCTTTGTTTCTTTCTGACCGATACTTTTTTCAACAGCGCCCGGATGTGGTCCGTGAGGAATGCCACCAGGGTGTAAAGTAATCATCCCGCGCGTGACATGCTTGCGGCTCATAAATTCTCCATCCACATAGTAAAGCACCTCATCACTATCAATATTACTATGGTTGTAAGGAGCAGGAATGGAGAGCGGATGATAATCAAATAACCTTGGGACAAAAGAACAAACCACGAAATTGTGCCCCTCAAAAGTAAGATGCACAGGAGGTGGCTGGTGTACTCTACCGGTGATGGGTTCGAAATCATGAATCGAAAATGCAAATGGATAACAGCAGCCATCCCATCCAATCACATCAAAAGGATGGTGCAAATAATGAATGCCGTACATTATTCCTTTCTTCTTTACCATTAATAAAAAATCGCCTTCCGCATCTATGGTTTGCAAATTTTCCGGAACACGAATATCTCTTTCGCAATAAGGAGAATTTTCAAGCAGTTGGCCGTAATTACTTAAATACTTTTTAGGGTAACGGACAGGGCTAAATGATTCTACAATAAACAACCGGTTGCCTTCTTTTTCAAATTCAATTTGATAAATCGTTCCGCGTGGAATAACCAAATAATCTCCGTAAGCAAAAAGAAGTTCACCATATTGCGTTTTCAATTTGCCATTGCCTTCATGCACAAAAATTATTTCATCAGCATCCGCATTTTTATAAAAGTAGCTACGCATGCTTTGCTTAGGCGCCGCCAATGAAATATGACAATCATTATTTACCAGAACCGGTTTACGGCTTTTTAAATAATCCTTTTCAGGTTGGATATTAAATCCCTGGAAACTTCGATGCTTCAGCATTTTTTCTTCTGCCACTTCAGGTACCACGCTGTAAGGTTCATCTGTTTTTATAATCTGTGTTGGAGGATGAGTATGATATAACAATGAAGAGTCTGATGAAAAACCTTCAGTAGAAAACAATTGCTCTGAATATAAACCGCCATCCGGTTTCCGAAACTGCGTATGGCGTTTATGTGGAACAGAACCGGATTTATGATAATGAGGCATGATAAAATATTTTTAGCAATACAATTATTTTTTAGAGATAGCATAAAATTACAAAAGAATCGGCAGGTATTTGGTAAAGCAATTTTAGATGGCAGCAAGAACAGTAAACGAACAAATAAATTGAAATCTTAATTTTCAATTAACCAATAAACTTTTCTCAAATCAGTAAATTCGCAAAAAAACTTGACACGCATCGGACTTATTTCAGATACGCATAATTATCTTGACCCGCATGTTTTTGAGCATTTTAAAAACTGTGATGAAATATGGCACGCAGGCGATTTTGGAACAGCAGCAATTGCAGAAGAATTAAAATCGTATAAGCCATTTCGGGGAGTTTATGGAAACATCGACGGCTACGACATAAAAAGCGTTTATCCTGAGCAATTGGTATTTATGTGTGAAGAGGTGAAAGTGATGATCCGCCACATTGGTGGTTACCCGCCAAAATATAATGCCGAAACCAAAAAAGAATTATTAATTCATAAACCCCAACTCTTTATCAGCGGACATTCGCACATTTTAAAAATAATGTATGATGAAAAATTAAATTGCCTGCATATTAATCCGGGTGCTGCCGGCAAACACGGCTGGCATAAAATGAGAACATTAATCCGTTTTACTATCGAAGCTAAAAACATACATGATTGCGAGGTAATTGAGTTGGGACCTCGTGGGTAAAAAAAATGCTTCAGAGATGATTTGCCAATTTACAACGTGGAACATTAAATTTGCAAGATGATTCGTTCAAAAATAATTTATGCTTCTTCGATAGTAGTATTTCTTTTTGCCGCCTGCAATTCAGGGGATAAAACCCTAAATCCTCCGCCTGCTGCTGAACAGAATGCAATACAATCTATCAAGAACGAGATCAAACAACACCCCGATTCTTTAATGCTGAAAGAAAATTTAATTGAAGCATACCGAAACCAGGGGTATTACGATTCTGCCATTTCTGTAGCCGACCAGGAAATAAAAAAAGATAGCGGCAGCGCCTACTTGTGGAACATTAAAGCTTCTCTTTATTTTGAAAATGGAGACACTATGAACGCCATAAATTCTTTAAAACATGCCATTGATATTTATCCGCTTCCGGAATATTTGGTGGCGCTTGGAACCGTTTATGCAGAAATAAAGGATCCAAAATCACTCCTGATAGCAGATGAACTATTACGTGCCAACAAAACAAAATCAGGTAAAGATGCTTATTTCATAAAAGGAATTTATTATAATTATATCAATGAACCGAAAAAAGCAATCGCCAATTTAGACAGTTGTCTTAACCTTGATTTTACATACATGTATGCTTATCGCGAAAAAGGGATAGCATTGTATACCGAAAAAAAATATGAGGATGCCTTAAATGTGCTGAAACGTGCCGTCACTATCCAGAATAATTTTGATGAAGGATATTACTGGATGGGGAAATGCTACGAAAAATTAAACAAAAAAGATAAAGCCATCCAAAGTTATCAAAACGCTTTACTTTATGACAAGGATTTTATAGAAGCCAAAGAAGCACTTAACAGGCTTCAGAGTACCCGGTAACGTTACATATATTTATACAAATTATTAAATAAGCAAAATGCCCATCATAGCTCCATCACTTTTAGCATCTGATTTTTTACATCTTGAACGCGATTGCAAAATGCTTGACGAAAGCCTGGCAGATTGGTTTCATCTTGATGTAATGGACGGCCGTTTTGTGCCGAACATCAGTTATGGAATGTCTATCATCAAACAAATAAGGAAAACAACCTCCAAATTATTTGATGTGCATTTAATGATCGTGGAACCCGAAAAATATGTTGAGGCTTTTAAAGATGCTGGCGCAAACAGCGTAACCGTTCACCAGGAAGTGTGCCCTCACTTACACAGAAATATTCAACAAATAAAGTCGCTCAAAATGAGTGCAGGCGTGGCTATAAATCCTTCTACACCTGTTTTTCTTTTACAGGATATTATTCGTGATGTTGATTTAGTACTAATAATGAGCGTTAATCCGGGCTTTGGTGGACAATCTTTTATTGAACATTCTCTTCAAAAAATAAAAGAATTAAAATCACTGATCAACAGTACCGGTTCTTCTGCAAAGATTGAAGTAGACGGAGGAATATCTTTAGAAAATGCTCCTGCAATCATTAAAGCCGGCGCTGATATCCTGGTAGCAGGTAGTTCTATTTTTAAATCGGAGAACCCGACGGAAACGATCAAAATAATGAAAGAATTATAAGGAAATTTTAGTTTCAATAGCGACTTTACAGTAAAACAACAAATTTTTGAGATTTCTATTTTAGAAACGATCACATTCCGTCATGAATCTGCTGAAGTACCGGCATCGTCTGCTTCATCCAGTTGGTTTCTTTTGCATCCCAATTATGTTTTTTTACGAGGGCATCTTCCAGCATTTGCCTTCCCTTGTACGCCTCTTCTTTTGAATAAAAACAACTGATCCATTTTTTATCCAGTTTATCTTCATTATCGATTGATATTCCGCCAGAATACCAATTGAGGCAATTGGGCAAACCGGTAAAATCAATTTGTTGTGCTTTACCATTTAAAAACCCGGCAAAATAATAAACAAAAAACTGTACACTTTCTTTTACACGGTTCTTTATTTCATCATCAGTTTCAGGCTTTTTAGGCATTTGAGCCCATCTGTAATTTTGTTTGGCAAATGGATTTTTATTGGTGTCCGGCCAGTTTGTGCTTGTAGCCTTATAGCTAAGCCTGGAAGTATGCTTGTTCTCAGTTCTTAAAAGCAACAGTTCCCCTTTATTTATCCGGTCAATGACGTAAGTAGCTTTTCTTCCATCATCAAATTTTACATTAATCGTATTGGCGCTTAAACTAAATTTACCATAAGTCATTTCGCCGGTTGGGTTTTCAAGAAGGGAAGAATCAGTCATAAAAACCATCCCCGGCTGGTATAAAATACTATCGTCAGAGGTAACCGAAACGTCTTTCGAAGTTGGATGATCTGCATCAGTCAATTGCCAATATTGTGTCAGCAGATGAAAAGTGTCCAAAGCTTCTGAAGCATCATCAATAATTTTCTCATTCCTTTTTTCAGAAGGCATCACGCAGTTTGCAAAAAACAAGATGAGAAAAAGAAATACTAAAGTTAGTTTTCGCATTTTTCAAAAATAATAAAATTGGAGTGAAAGAAGCTATTCCATTTATCAGATCCTCTTAAAAATTATATCTTAATCAGTTTAAAATAAATCCTGCATTTATCGGTTTAATTAATGAGGCATATTTCTTTAAATATTATCTTCACTCTATGAGACTAACGGTTTTCATCTTTCTCCTTTT
>DAHXOZ010000102.1 GCA_027364635.1 bacterium
TTGATGCGGCCAGGCGAGCGCACGATTATTGGATTACCGTCGAATAGTTCCGAATACTTTTGGGCTATTTTTTCCTTCATTCTTACTATAAGTTTTTCAAACTGATAATATATTTACTAAACTAAAAAACTTTGATTTACTACAAAGTATCTTTTAATTTAAAAGAAAGTCCACACAATTTGTTTCAATATTCAATCAATTTGAATCATTCTAAGTATCGTCTTCTATTTCGTACAATCTTATCCGTTATATCTAGCTGAAAAGATCGCAACCGCCTTTGTGGATAAATGAAGTAAACCCCCTTCATTTTTTAAGTCTTTTTGTATATTGAAATCTCGTTTATAAAAAATGCGCTCGTAATGTTCCATTGTGCCAGACAAAACAGACTCATCATAAAAGGGGAATAAAACCTGAGAAGATCAATTACTTTTCAGCATCCGTTTTATCTTTTGTAAAGAAGTTAATCTTCTTTGGCATAAAAGCAGAGAAGCAATATCATTGCAAGTATTAAAGTTAATTACCTGAAAATACTTTTCTTTCGACTCCTTCATAACTTGTTATAGTTACCTCTTTATAATTTTTATCTATAGGGAGTACTCTTGACGATTGAGATAAATAAGTAGAGCCATAATAAAATTCAATTCTTCTTTTTCTGCCATCCTTATACTTCACGTCGGCATAAAAATCATCCGGTTTAAGTGGTATCCACTTCAAGACATCTTTGGAGTACTTTGAATTTTTACTATAAACCACAAGACTGTCCTGGTTTTGGGTAGCAATAATTATATCTTCATTTTTTGCTGTATGCACTGTAGCCAGGCCCTTGGCATCACCTTTTACAAAGAAGCCGCTTTTTTGCAGGCTCATAGGCGCAAAGCCACCTTTTCCATTTCCTTTCAGGCATAACCCAGTGAAAGCATCATGCCTGCCACTGGCAGGATCCATGCTATAATCGTTTCCCACCATTAATACATCCAGGTTTCCATCATTATCTACATCAAGGCTTTTCATTCCGTAAACCGGAGCTTCCTGTGCCTGAAGCGGCAAAGGCTTTATTGTAAAATGGCCTTCACCCTTGTTTTCAATGTAACTTGTATGCATATCAGTTGCTTGAAGGATCAATGCGTCTTGTTTGTCTTCATCGCTCCAGATATCATTCATCGTGGCATAGCCATACGATTTATAAGTTGGGAATTTTCTACCCAGGTCTTTTACTTGTTTCAGCATATCATCTTTGGCAGCCATTGGAAAAGGTTTGTATGTACCATCTGGCGCCAGCATGTAACAAAACACCATTGGGTCTATTAAACCATTATTATCCAGATCCTTTGCAATCAGGGTCATTGGTTGAGAGGGCGATGCTACATAGTTAGAATTAAGGCCAAGGTTGCCCACTATATAATCCATATCTCCATCATTATCAAAATCTCCGGAGACAATACTATTCCACCAACCGGTATGGTCTTCAATTCCTGTTTTTACTATCTCAAAAGAATGCCCCGTATTTTTTAAAAATGTAACGGGCATCCATTCGCCCACTACAATTAAATCTACTTTTCCATCATTATTAAAGTCCGTCCACAAAGCATCAGTAACCATGCCTATATTTTTAAGTTGCGGACAATATTCATCAGTAACATTTACAAACTTTCCTCCTTCATTTTTTAAAAGAAAACTTTCCGGGGTTGCAGGGTAACCTCCTGATACAACTCGGCCACCAACAAACAAATCCAATTTTCCATCTCCGTCAAAATCTGCAGCTCTTACGCATGAACCATCGGATAAGTCAGCCGGAAGCAAACCGGAGCTCTTTTTAAAATGTCCTGTCCCATCATTTATAAATAAACGGTCGTTACTTATAGGGTGGTTTGGTGGAATTTCATAACTACCACTTACTAAGTATAAGTCAAGATTATTATCATTATTGGCGTCAAAAAATATTGCGCCCATATCTTCATACAACGGGCTTTCTTTTTTATCGAATCTTGATGAGTCCAGGGTAAAATGCCCTTTGGTATCCTGCATAAAAAACACGCCTGGGTGTCCTGATGAACCCCCAACATAAAAATCGTCAAAGCCATTATGATCTATATCGCCAACAGCAATGCCAGGCCCATATTGGCTTAGCTTATGCGGAAGCGTAGCCTGAATATTATAATCCACAAAATCGGTCTCCTTTGGTTTATACGTAATACCATAGCTATTTCCGGTATTAATGAAATAAGATGATTGGAAAGGATTAGTAAATTCTCTACGTTTATTAACCGCGTTTTTATAAGAAACCGTAATCGTTTGATTGGATTTTATATTGGTAACAAGTTGCTCTTTCCCATCAGGCCATTTTATAAGCATGGAATCTATTTTAGTTACATCTCCTAACCCGAAATGCGCTCTTGGATCATCAGAAGATAAATAACCCCTTGCCGGATGTTGCTCATAATATTGTTGTTTACCATCGTAATATAAATTGAGCGTTGCTCCTATTCCTTCTTCATTTTTTTTGGCTCCTTCAAAATTTACAACAAGAAAATTGTCCGTTGCTTTTTCTCCGGGATTATTCAATTTATTTTCAAAAACAAAAGAGGTATCATCAATATTGTTTACTATAAAATCCAGGTCACCATCGTTGTCGAGATCAACATAGGCAGCGCCATTAGAGAAAGAAGGAACATTTATTCCCCAGGCTTTAGTCTCATTTTTAAACTGAATTCCGTTTATGTTTTTAAAAGCATAATTTGAGAATTTTACAATTGGAAGAGAGTCAGTCATAGCAAGAGGATAAATAGACCTTTTTCTTATTTTGCCAGTGTTGTATTCCCGGTCATTCTTATCAACTATATAATCCAGGTCTGTAACATCCCTCGGTATTCCATTTGAAATAATCATGTCTTTTAATCCATCGTTATCAAAATCCGCAACAAGAGGGCACCAACTCCAGTCCGTTTGATACATACCCGCCATGAAACTTATGTCACTAAATATAGGATGCCATTCAGGAGTGATACCGTTGTTTAACTGCAACATGTTGCGAACATACTGGGGCTGGTAACCATACAAATCGCTTTGGGTATAATTAAAATATTCATTCCCCCCAAGCATTCTCTTTTTACGAAGATTATCTTCGGGCAACATTTCAAGTGAAACAAAATCCACAAGGCCATCATTATTAATATCTGCTGCATCTGTGCCCATTGCATTCCAGGCAGTATGCCTGAAATAATCTTTAATATGGTTGGTAAAGGTGCCGTTTTTATTGTTGATGTAACAAAGATCATTTGACACAAAGTCATTAGCCACATAAATATCAGGCCAGCCGTCGTTATTAATATCCGTAATACAAGCCGCGTGTCCCCATCCTTCTATAGTAATGCCCGCTTGTTTTGAAACATTGGTAAAAGTGCCGTTACCGTTATTACGATAAAGCCTGTCCGTATTTTTTGCGCTTCCGTCTGTTACCTTGGGACGAAAAGTTATTGGGGTTTTGGGATCATAAATTTCATTCGTAACAAGGTACATATCCAGGTCGCCATCATTGTCATAATCAAAAAAATACGCCTGCGTGCTATACCCATCATCAGCAAGACCATAAGATTGTGCAGATTCTTTAAAGGTGGGAATGCCATCTTTGTTCAAACCCTGGTTAATATACAAAAGGTTTGTTCGCAGTTTTGGATCTTTTCTGAAAGACGCACACACATAAATATCAGGCCAGCCGTCACCATTGATATCAACCACAGAAACGCCGGTGCACCATCTTCCTGAGCCACCTACACCTGCGGCATCCGTAATATCCTGGAATTTTAAATGCCCTTTATTCAAATACAATTTATTAGAAACCATATTTCCGGCAAAATAAACATCCATCAAACCGTCTCTGTTGAAATCACCAATACCTACACCACCACCATTATAAATATTGGCCTGGTTTAAAATATTTAATGTATCATTCTCAAAAAGCCGATTTTTGAAATTGATACCTGTCTGGGAAGCAGGCAATAATTTGAAAAGTGGTGAATTATTTTGATCACTTTTTTTTGAAACACAATGTTCTAAGAACAATGAAACAACAAATAGTAAGAACAACGGCAAGACGAATCTCAGCGCCTTTTTTGGTAAAATCATCAAAGCAATATTTTAACTGCAATGTAGTTTTTTTTCATTTTTCAAATCAATGGAATCGTATGTTTGATATTACCGAAACAAAAATTGAAACAATTTGAATATAATCTGAAACAATTAATACAATACCTCCTAATCTCTTTGCGACTTGCGTAGTTTCTGTCGGTAGTTTAATTTGGCTATTTTATAAGTGTGACTGTTCCTTTTAAATGCACCAGTTTTTGACGAACTCTTACATAGTCACATGTCCACTCATAAGTACCTGTCCCACCTTCACGCTCTTCTAACTTTCCATTCCAACCTTTTTTTGGATCATCGGACTCAAATATTTTTTGCCCCCAACGATTATAAACCACAAAATGAAAGTAAGTAAGGTGATATCCATTCAACACCTTAAAAATATCATTTAAGCCATCGTTATTGGGTGTAAAGGCGTTTGGAAATAAAATGTCGCAGGATTGCTCGGTTACTGTCATTTGTTTTACAACAGTTCCGCATTTATTCGCAACCTTAACAGTATATATACCACCTTTCGATACAGTATAGGTGCTGTTTACAGAACCATCCTGCCATAAATACGAATCAAATAATCCCGGATAAAGAATAATTGAGTCACCTGTACAAAGAACAGTATCTGTGTAAAGGTTTTCATTAATATCAGGCAGCACAGTTAAATGAATAGTATGGAGTGAATCACAACCATGCGTAGTAGTAAATTGTTGTGTATAAATTCCCGTCTGATCAAACCCTTGATAACTGGTACCATAGCAGATGGATGTATCAGTTTCGGAAGTCCCTTTGGGATAAAACATGAGATTCAATGTTCTTGTGCTGTCACACCCATTGATCCCGGTAAACGTATTCACATAAGTTCCTGAGGTAGTGTAACCGGCATAATTTTCACCTTCGCAAATTGATTCATTAACGATAATATTCTTTTTACTATTCATCATTACAGTTATGCTGTTGGAAAGTACAGGTGTATTGCACGGAATACTGCTTGTAAATAAACAATTAACCACATCGCCTGAATCGGGGTTATTAAGCGTGTAAGCATTACTGTTAATTCCCACTGGTGCGCTATTTAAAAACCACTGGTAATCGGGAGAAGATCCTCCATCGGAAGTAGTCGCTATAAAACTAACCGGATTGTCTTCGCAAACAGATGAGGAGGGTGTTGTAATTTTTATAGTCCGCGAATCATTGGAATACACATTAATTGTAACCGGCTTTGAGGTAACCCTGCAAGTAAGCGAACCAAGATTGCTTTGTTCGGCCACTGCAAGTCGATACAAATACGTTCCTGCTTGTGTAGCATTCCTGAGATACGTGGTACTGTTAGCACCGGGAATATCTGTCCATTTTGCACCTTTATCCGTGCTTAACTGCCATTGATATCCGGTGGAAAAATAGCAACTTTCAACGTCAGAGGTAAGCAGAATATTTTGAGTATCGTTTAAACAAAGATCGATAGTATCTCCGCTAAATGCAGAAGCAGCAACCTTTACAGCCGGGCCTATCGGTCGAAAAGTAATATCATCCAGGCCTATATCGTTGCCAACACCTCCTGGTGCATTGTTGCGCATGCGCAATACCACCGTAGATACATTAGCTGGCATGGTGAAATTAAAACCATATTGTTTCCATGTAACCGGATTGACAATTGGAATATCGCCCGTTTTATAAGTGGCTAAAACAGAGCCGTCTGTTTTTTCGATAGTAAGAGTAATATTGGGAAGAGTGCCGGTAACACTGCACATGTTTATTATCCATGCTGCAAACTGGTAAGTTGTACCGCTGCATAACCCGTCTATTGTTTGAATATAAAAGTCGCTCGGATTGTAAGACGCATTGATTAGCATGAAATATCCGTTGCTGTTTCCTGTATGATCTTTTGCAGTGTGCCAAACCACGTCATTGCTAAAACAGCCCGTAGTGTAATTTAAGATCGAATAATTGCCATCCGGAGGGCAAGTGGAAGCCACATAATTCAGGGAACTTATTGTATTAGAAGCTAACGGCGGCCCAAACGAAGAGCCAGAGCCAAATGTTACGTTTACAATCGGGTCACCCACAGAACCGGTGCAGTTTTGGGCATTACAAAATGCAGCCAGGAATAAAAATGCAAGAACTAAGAAAAATTTCAATGTGGTTTGTTTAAGAGTACCTTTCTATCTGGTACTTGTTCATGAATATGTTTAGCATGAATTGACAGGAATGTAGTAAAGCGTTAAATAATAAGATTTTTTATTTTAATTCGTTGCCTAAACCTGATTCACAAAAAAATTTACCATTTAATATTAACACTTCTTCCATTTGCGGAATTAACAAACTGTAACAAACAAGTGTGGGATAATTCATCCCAATCATAAGTACTTTCCAAAGATTTTCCTTCAGCATCTTTAACCGCTATGGACGACGGCTTCGCGGGCAAAAGAATTCGCAACACATTTTGTGTATTCGATGGACTTTTTGCTATAAATGAAAAACTATTTTTTTGTCTTTTTTCATTATAAACACGGGAGGCAGAACACAATACCTCAGGAATATTTTTTTCTTTGATCCTTTTTAAATCGTATAACAAACATTGCTGTCCGGGATAAATGATCTTCTCTTGTAGCACAGGCAATAAAGGATCGAACATGTCAATTACAGGCCCTTTGATATGTAACGGCTGATCATTTACACTCTCTTCCATCACAGAAGCGATGTCATAAGGACCACGTTCGAGATAAAAATAATTTTTAAATTTCAACTTGCCGGCATTGGCTTCCTTTTGATAAGCCTCTTTTAGGATCCTCATGTAACTTGTATCGCCATCACTTTCCATCACGAGTTCCTTAGGGTCTTTTCTTTCAATAAATATTTTTCCTTTTCCATAGGTGTACATCGCCTTATTTTCCGTGGAATTAATATGCATCCTTTCAAACAAATGCACAGATGGCGCCGGATAATTTTTACCATTGGTATTCCACCATTCTTTAACCTTTTGAAAAGGATCATTGTCTCTTCCGTAGTAAATTAAAACTCCTCCCAACTTTACCCAGACTGCCAACTGATCGTTTACTTTTTCTGATTGAGGTTTCATATTAGCATAACTCATCACCAGCACTTTTATATTTTTTAACGTATTGGCAAATCCAAGATTCTCCATGTGCACCGTTTGAACAGGTATCCCACGCTTAAGCAATGGCATCAACATTCCATATAAATCAGATAACTGCGGGTCTTCATAACTTTCGTGTATAGGAAACCGTTGAAACATCATAGAATTACCTAACAACACGCCAATTCCCTTTGATCCGTTAATCTGGTTGGAAGAAAGTGGCATCTTTTGGAGTGCATTAACCATTACCTGCATGCGTGTGGCAAAAGAAGGTGCTATGGGTTCTTTTTCATTACTGCCTTCTACCTTAAACTTTCCTAAATAGATTCGATGAGGCCAGGGCATTACTTCGTAATTATCCACTGCCGGATATAACAGTTCCGCTGTATAAGTTGCCTCATAATTTATTTTATAATCATCCCAGGTTCTTGCCCTATCCTCAATCGGGTCAGTTAAAAAATAAACTTTACGGCCCGTGGGCGCTACCATTGAAAGCATGGAACCATATTCTAAAAATGCATTTTCAAAAACACGCTCTTTTTTTATTCCATTAAAATAAACAGGCTCTCTTGACGTGCCGGTCCACACCTGTGCGATGTAGCCATTCATGCCGGGGAGTGCTGCCAGGCTTGCTTCGGGGCTTACAATAGACCATGCCGAATAGTTCAATAATGAATGAGTTGGCACAAAAGTTTTCACTTGTACACCTTTGCTTTCTCCATAAGATTTTGCATACTGAAAAACCTCTTTCAAAGCATGAAAATAAAGATGATATTTTAGTTTGGAAGAAAGATAAGTAGCTTCGGGAGATTCGTCCTGTGGCATCCAGGGAAAGCCGTAATATTTTTGCCACTCTTCTTTAAAAGCCTTGCTGTATCCTCCTTTCGCCCAGAATTCTGGCTCTTCCAGGTAGATAGATGTGATGCCTGCATCAATTACTTTTTTAATTATCGTTTTAAAATAAGTAATGTAATTATCAGTAGGAACCACGTATGGTATTCCTTTGCCATGACCAATATGGTTTCCGTTCCTTTCAACCTGCCCTTCATCCTCTTCATGCTCTTTTCCATCCCATTTGCCGGTAAAATAATCCTGGTAATTGCCCCAGGCAATGCCTGTCATAAACTGTACATTATATCCATGTTTACGATAACCTTCCACCCGTTGATAAAAAGTGCTGTCCATTCCATAAACCATAGCTATGTCGGTTCTGATATCGTAAGCAGCATTCCATGGAGCAGCTTCCTGGAAAGAAGTTTTTATGGGAAGAGTGTCCTTTTCTTTCGTTTGTGCATTACAACTATAGCCAAATGCAAATATTAAAATATTGACCAGCAGTAAAATTCTTTTATACATGTCAGATTAAATTTTTGTTTGAAGTTCCCGTTTCTCATTACAAGCCTAACTTGTCAATATTTCATCTCAACAACCGGCCAGCCATTTTTATAAACAACCGGTTGAATACACATAACACGCCTGACATGTTTATCCTTATGTTCTTCTCTTGCTTTCGCCGCTTCATCTGGCCATATGGCGTGGTACGCAATCCACGTGTTTCCCTTTTTATCTTTCACAATTGAGTTATGGCCAGGAGCAAACCAATTTTTATTCTTTTCCAAAATAACACTGCTGCCGCTTCCATTTGCGTCGCCCAATCTTTGAAAAGGACCAAAAGCATTGTCTGCACGCGCAACCATTACTGCATAATTAGCTTTATCACCACAACAATTGTCGCCTGAATAATAGAGATAATATTTTCCATCATGATAATCTACCCAGGAACCTTCAATCAACTTTGAATATTTTTTTTCTTTGTTGGGAAACATTACCGGCGCGGCGACAGAGCCAACTTTAAAACCTTTCCAGTCGTCATTTACTTCACGAACTTTAAGCGGAGCAAAATCTGACCCCCAGTATAATAATTTCTTTCCCGTTTGCGGATCAATCATGGCCATGGGGTCGATATTTGAAAAGTCTTTTCCCTGCAGGATCGGGCTTCCTGAATCGATAAAAGGACCAGTGGGATTTTTAGCAAAAGCAACTCCAATACACATATTCAAGCTTGTATCATCGTTTTGGGCACTATAAAACATTACGTACCGATCAAGGGTTGAATCGAATAAAACATCCGGAGCCCAATAGCGTTGTGTATGGCTCGCCCATTTTGGTTTTTGAGGCAATGCATCACCTTCATATTTCCAGTTGAACAGATCTTTGGAAGAGGCAACCTGGATATTATTCCATTTACCATAGTATATTGAGTTTGTAGCATATGCATAATAAGTTCCGTTTACATTAATTACGGTAGGGTCAGGAAAATTAGAATTTAAAACAGGGTTTTTCCTTGAAGAGGTTACGCCATCTGTACCTGACGGTACATCTAAATGAACACCTGCGGCAACAGGCACACCAAAGTTGGGAGAGCCATCAGCATTCCAGGTAAATTTTTGTGCACGGGGCGAACGAAATTTCCCGCAACCCTGTCCCGGTTCACTGTTAGCGTGATATAAGATATAATCCTCTTTACCATCAGGAGATTTAAAAAAAGAATTATGTCCCGTCGCGTAAACCTGGTTTTCAGGCGACTGCTTAAAAACAGGATGATCCGTTTTTGTCCATGAAGAGGCTTCCAAAAGATCTGCGTTTACACTTGCCGTTAGCATCCCCAGGGCATAATAATCGGTCCAGCAACCACTGGCCGAATAAATCAAAAATATTTTATCCTCGTGTTTTAAAATCTCAGGTCCTTCATTCACATTTACATGCTTAACATCGTTCGGGTTATTTAAATCGCCGTTTTGTTCCCATGGATAAGTAGGCGCAGAAACTAATGTGCGCTTTCCTTCAGCAGTCCAGGGGTTTTTCAATTGCGCAATAAATATATCCTGTTCGCCATTTACATCGTCTTTCCAACCACTCCATATTACATACATCTTTCCCTTGTTTTCAAATACACTTGCATCAATGGCCCATTTATTTTCCGGAAGATTAAGTTGTCCTTTCATTATCCATTTTCCGTTTAAAGGATCCGCGGATGCATTTTCCAAAACATATATCCGGTGATTAAAATTATTGCCGCTATCGGCCGCAAAATAGGCATACCATTTCCCCTGCAAAAAATGTATCTCAGGAGCCCATATCTCTTTGGAATAGGCGCCAGTTGCAGGCGGAGTCCATACAACTTTTTTTTCCGCAGATCTTAATGCGCCCATATTTTTGGTTTTCCACAATGTAATATTATGGCCGGTTGTATTGGTGTAGTAATAATATCCATCGTGGTAAATTACCCACGGATCAGCGCCAGAAGGAAGCAAGGGATTCGTATAGGTTTTCTGCGCATTTGCTATGCTTACAGTAAAAGAACAAAGAACAATAATAATTAATTTATACATAGGCAGAACTTGTAAATACCATAATTTCTTTTTCAAATCTGAGCAACGATGTAACTATAACTTTGGTTGATTCAACTATATTATTTTACGGTCGAAAAATCATAAACGCTGTACGTTTTATAAACCTGCCCGGGCTTCAAAACGGTTGACGGATAAGTTGGTTCGTTTGGAGAATCAGGATAGTGCTGGGTTTCCATAGCAAAAGCTGTTCTGAAATCATCCTTGCTTCCATCGCTAAAAGTGTTTTTGCTCAACATAAAATTGCCGCTGTAAAATTGCAAACCCGGTTCTTGCGTATAAATATTCATCACAACTCCCGATTTATCACCGATTACTGTAGCCGCATGGTTTAATCCGTTTACTTTTGTTTCGTTCAACACAAAATTGTGATCGTAACCTTTACCATTTCTCAATTGTTCATTGTTTTCATTTATTCTTGCCCCAATTGTCGTTGGTGTTGTAAAATCAAAAGGGGTTCCCTTTACTGCAGCAAGAGGTCCAAGTGGTATAAACCCTGAATCTATTGGCGTGTATTTGTCAGCATAAATCTGCACGGTATGATCTAATATAGTACCACTGCCTTCACCATTTAAATTAAAGAAAGCGTGATTGGTAAGGTTAACTACCGTCTCTTTATCGGTGGTTGCCTCATATTGGCATTTAAGACCATTGTCTGCAGTTAAGGAATAAGTAACTTTCACTTTCAAATTTCCAGGGAAACCCTCTTCCATATCTTTTGATAAATAAGAAAGCTGCAGAGTAGAATCATTTAATTTATCGACATCCCAAACCACGTATTGAAATCCTTTCTTACCACCATGCAAAGTGTTTACCCCATTGTTGACTGACAACTGATATTTTTTACCATTTAATGAAAATTGTCCTTTGGCGATGCGGTTTCCATAGCGTCCGATCGTTGCTCCAAAATAAGGCTCAGTAGATTTTTCGCATCCTGCAATAGCTCTACCTCTACTAAGGAAGTAAATACTGACTCGGCATCAACCGGCTCAAATGTAAAAATGGCTGATTCGGCAGGCAGCCAATTAATCCCTGATAAAAATAATTTTGAAACAACAATCGATGGTAAGCAAACCGATTTATATGTTT
>DAHXOZ010000103.1 GCA_027364635.1 bacterium
TCTACCACATTTAATTTAAAAGTATTTTCTTTTTGGTAATAATCTTTGCCGTTAAAAACCGGAATTCTTCTAAAAGAAAGAATCATAACACGAATTATGCCGGAGAATCTTCTACTGAAGAATTATTTAAAAATGAAGCTGACACTTTTGATTATGGCGATCTCAGCAAAATCAAATTGTACAGGGAATCGCATCCGGCAGTAATGAAAGATTTTATTGAAAAATTTAACTGGAAAGATCAGTTGCGCTATAATCCGGGGAAAGAAAAAATGAAACAACAAAAACATGAAAAATTGAAATATCGTTTTCTCACTTTTATAGAACAAACCTTTTTTAAAGGAAGATTATTATTTGGTTTTAAAAATTATAAACTGCTCAAGAAATAGCTGTTGTAAAAAACATTTATTTGAATTGAAAAATAAATATTGAGTTGATGATTGATCACGTAAAATTTACTTCGGAAAAAAGGGAAGTAAAAAATGCACTCTTTAGTATTTTAATTCCAAGTTGGAATAACCTGGAATACCTTAAGCTGTGTATCAAAAGTATCGAACAGAACTCTTCTTTCACTCATGAAATAATTGTTCACGTCAATGAAGGCTTTGATGGAACTCTTGAATGGATTCAGTCACAGAAAAATATATCTTACACTCATACTTCAGAAAATGTAGGCGTATGTTATGCGCTTAACTACTGTAGTACTTTAGCAAGCACCGGATACATTTTGTACATGAACGACGACATGTATGCCTGCCCGTTATGGGATAAATATCTCTACGACGAGATTCAAAATATCGGTCATCATAATTTTTTTCTCTCTGCAACAGCCATTGAACCAAAGGCACAAAGTAAATGTTCTATTGAAAAAAATTACGGCCTTACTATCAATGAATTTAATGAAGAAAAATTATTGGCAGAATTTGAAACTTTACCCATGGAAGATTGGAATGGAGCTACATGGCCGCCAAATATTGTCCATAAAAGTGTATGGGAATTAGCAGGGAAATATAGCATAGAATTTTCCCCTGGCATGTATTCTGATCCTGACTTTTCAATGAAACTGTGGCAAATGGGCATTCGTATATTCAAGGGCGTTGCTAAAAGCAGGGTGTATCATTTCGGTTCTATCTCAGTAAAAAAAGTAAAGAAAAACAAAGGCTACTATCAGTTCATCTCAAAATGGGGAATGACACAGGGAACATTTTCAAAATATTATATAAAAAGAGGACAACCTTATCACGGTGCATTGGAAAACCCACGCATCCCGTTTTCGATAAAATTAAAGTCAGGGTTTAAACAATTCCTGAGCCTATTTATTAATAAGCAATAAGATTCGCAGCAAACAAAATGCAAAAGATTCTCATAATACAAACCGCTTTTACGGGGGATGTGGTTCTGGCCACAGCGCTGGTAGAAAAGTTACATCAGTTTTATCCTGATGCAGCGATTGATTTCCTGGTAAGAAAGGGAAATGAAGGTTTATTAAAAGAACATCCATTTTTAAGAGAAGTTTTAATTTGGAATAAGAAACAAAATAAATTCAGAAACCTGTTTTCACTTTTAAAAAAAATAAGAAGAAAGAAATATGATAAGGTAATCAACCTGCAAAGATTTGCTTCTACGGGTTTTCTGACCGGCTTTTCGCAGGCAAAAGAAAGAATTGGCTTCGCTAAAAATCCTCTTGCTTTTCTTTTTACAAAAAAAATTTCTCATCAATTTAAGGAAGGCATGCACGAAGTAGAAAGAAACAACAAACTCATTGAATCTTTTACCGACGGCACTTTTAATAAACCCAAATTATATCCAACACAAAAAGATGTAGAGAAAGTATCACAATATACACACGGGCCTTATGTTTGCATGATGCCTGCAAGTGTTTGGTTTACCAAACAATATCCTGAAGAAAAATGGGTTGAACTGATTGACCATTTTCCGGTTGAATACGATATATATTTATTAGGAGGAAATGATGATGCAATTTTATGCGAAAGAATAAAAGAAAAAACAAAGAATAAAAAAGTAAAAGTGCTAGCGGGGAAATTAAATTTCCTGTCATCAGCCGCTTTAATGAAAGGCGCCAAAATGAATTACACTAATGATTCAGCGCCGTTGCATTTTGCAAGTGCTACTGATGCGCCGGTTACGGCCATATTTTGCTCAACAGTTCCTGAGTTTGGATTTTATCCACTTTCTGAAAAATCAATCATAGTACAAACAACCCTTGCTCTTTCCTGCAAACCCTGCACTTTACACGGACGAAAAGCTTGTCCACAGGGGCATTACAATTGTGGGCTAACGATCGAAACACAACAATTATTAGAATCACTTAACAGTTAAAAGTATGCGCATTTTTCAAAACGATATTATCCATTCACTGAAGATTTTGAATGAAGGAGGAATTATTCTCTATCCTACGGATACTATCTGGGGAATTGGCTGCGACGCTACTAACGCTGATGCAGTCAAAAAAATTTATGCTTTAAAAAATCGCGAAGAAACAAAATCAATGATCATTCTCGTTGCTGATGAAAGTATGATCCGGCAATATGTTTCAAACCCTTCTCAAAAAATTCTTTCCTATATTTTATCTTCAGAAAAACCAACTACGGCTATTTTTAATAAAGCCGTTCACTTACCAGCCCGACTGGTAAATGAAGACGGAAGCATTGCGATAAGAATTCCCAAAGATGAATTTTGCCTTCAACTAATTAAACAATTACAAAAGCCTCTGGTGTCAACTTCTGCGAATATTTCAGGAGAAAATTTCCCTCAAAACTTCGATGAAGTTTCTGCTGAAATAAAAAATGGTGTTGATTATATTGTTCAACACCGTCAGGAGGATTATTCAAAAAGCACACCTTCCTCCATTATCAAATTAGATGACGAAGATGAAATTGTGGTAATACGCTGAACTATAACGCAAGTCCTACACCAAGTTGAATCATGCTCACCTTCCATGTATCATTGGAAGAAATATTATTTACGTCAGTTGTTCCGCCGACAAAGCGGCCATATACCCTGAACTTCAACAGTTTTAATTGAAGGCCTGCGGCCAAAGAAAAATCTCCGGATTTAAAAGCGTCTTTCCCGTTTTGGGTAAGACTTTTATTTTGATCCATCAATATTCCAAACTGCGGTCCAAATTGCAAGGCAAGAATATTGCTGATATTGTAGTTAATCAAAATAGGGATACTTAAATAATGTAATTGGATTTTACTCACATTACTAAAGCCTGTTATCTGATTAAAACTGGTGGCTGTGTCAGTATTTACCTGGTTAAATAAAACTTCTGGCTGTATTGCCCATTTTTTGCCGCCGATAGTAAGAAAAGCTCCTGCATGGTATCCGAGGTTATATTCGTCCTTAAACGATTGTCCGGAAATTTTGCCCATATTCGCGCCAGCTTTTATCCCAAAAGTTAAGCTTTGCGAAAATAGAGATGAGGAAATTAAGAGCAGGATTGCCAGGGGAATGAATTTGGTCTTCATAATAAATAGATTAAATAATAGATTTTAAAAGATTTTAAACTTATATATCAAAAAGTCGTGCCAATTATTTAATTCAAAACTAAACGGTTTTTATTTTGAAATATTATTTAACACATACCTATGCTTTAACCGGCTTTTGCATTGCGTTACTCTTATTTAGTATACCTTTGCGCATTAAAAAAAGTTAATGAATGAATTTGAAGGCTTAGGCCTAAATGAGAACCTTGTAAAAGCGGTTCATGATCTTGGATTTACCTCTCCTACACCTATACAACAAAAAGCAATTCCTATCCTCCTATCAGGCACAACAGATTTTGTGGGCCTGGCTCAAACAGGAACCGGGAAAACTGCGGCGTTTGGATTACCCTTGTTGCAATTAATTGATTCCAATTCCAAATATCCGCAGGCATTGATCGTTTGCCCTACACGCGAATTGTGTTTGCAAATTTGTAACGACCTTCAGCAATTCAAAAAGTTTTCACAAAAAATAGAAGTTGAGCCGGTTTATGGGGGCGCTTCTATTGTAATGCAAATACGAGCTCTTAAAAAAGGGGTTCACATCGTAGTAGCTACTCCCGGAAGGCTGATCGACATGATTGAGAGAAAAGCGATCGACCTTGAAAAAGTAAAATATGTGGTGCTGGATGAAGCTGATGAAATGTTAAATATGGGCTTTAGGGAAGACATTGATTTTGTGTTGAAAAATACGGTGAACAGGGAAAGTACCTGGCTTTTTAGTGCAACAATGCCTGCAGAAGTTAGAGCCATCTCGAAAAACTTTATGAAAGACCCGCAGGAAATTACAGTGGGTAAAAAAAATACAGCCAATGTAAATATTGATCACCAGTATTTTATTACGCAGGCTCATTCGCGTTTTGAAACATTGAAAAGATTGGTTGACTTCAACCCCGGCATGTACGGCATCATTTTTACAAGAACTAAAATTGATGCTCAAAATATTGCTGAAAAATTATCAAAGGAAGGTTATAATGTTGAAGCATTGCATGGCGACCTCACACAGCAACAACGCGATAGGGTAATGCTGCGATTTCGCAACAAGGATATCCAGATCTTAATTGCTACCGATGTTGCAGCAAGAGGAATTGATGTGGAAGGGATTACTCATGTTATTAATTTCGAACTTCCGGACGACATGGAAGTTTACACGCATAGAAGCGGCCGTACTGCGCGGGCAGGAAAAAGCGGTATTTGTATTTCTATTTGCCATAGCCGTGAATCTTATAAAATACGCCAGCTTGAAAAAATGGTGAACGCACAGTTTCATAAACTGGATATTCCCAGCGGAAAAGATGTTTGCCGCAAACAATTTTTTTATTTTATCGACAAACTGAAAAATACCGATATTTCCAATGGTGCCTATGAAGCATATATGTCTGATCTTGAAGAAAAATTTGCAGATATAAGTAAAGAAGAAGTGTTGAAAAGGGTTGCTGCTCTTGAGTTCAATCATTTTCTGAAATATTATGAAAACGCTGAAGACCTGAATGTAAGATCTGATTTTAAAGACAGGCGTACTGACAACAATCGTCGTGATAACAGAACTGAAAGAATAGAACGGCCAAGCTATCAACGGGATGGCGGATTCACTAAATTATTTATCAATCTTGGAACCAAAGATGGTTTTTATAAAGCCAGTTTTCTGCAGTACATTCTCGATGAAAGCAATCTTAAAAAAGATGTTTTAGGTCGCATTGATCTTCGCGAAATGAATGCGTGGGTGGAAGTTGACAAATCTGCGGCTGCAAAATTGATGAAAAGCCTTGATGGCAAAAGCTATAACGGTCGCACTGTACGAATGAATGAAGCAGACGGCGGCGGCGGAAACAGAAAGCCGTCACGCGAAGAAAGAAAAAGAATTCCGATGAGAGAAAGAAGATAAAGGGAATGCAAAATGAAAATCAGCATAATTAGTTGGTTTACTATGTTATTATTATAATGAATACATCTTTTTTTGAATGGCTTTTCTTTCCGCTTTCGTCTTCGCGAATGCCAATGCTTTTTTAAGATTGAGTTTTACTTTTTCATTGTCAATATCTTTATAAAGTTCTGATAGCAAAATGAAGTAAAAATGATTCTGATCAAGGTTTAATTTTTCTGCTTCCATAATCGCTTCTTTTTTGCCACGTGCTTTTGAAAGTGCAAATGTTCGATTGAGCGCGGCCATTGGCGAATATTCAATTTGTAATAAAAAATTATAGAGCTGTAGTATGCTTTCCCATTTTTCTTTTGAATCTTCTTTTAGCGTATGCCAGTAAGCAATACATGCTTCAAGATAATATTTGGACGTTGAATTTCCGCCGAACGCTTTTTGAAGAAAAAAGTTTCCTTTTTCAATTAACTCCGTGTTCCAGAGAGAAATATCCTGGTCTTTATATAAAATCATTTCTCCGTTTTCATCACGGCGTGCATCCAACCGTGAAGCATGAAAACACATTAATGCCATTAAAGCATTGGTTGAAGGTCGATTGGTTAGTTCATTTTCAAGTAACAGGTACGTGAGTTTCATTGCCTCCAGGCAAAGTTCTTTCCTGATTACAGTATCTTCTCTTTCAGAATAATAACCTTCGCTGAACAAAAGATAAATGGTGCGTAATACATTTTCCAGACGATTTTCAATTTCATGATTACCGGGAAATGCGATGGCTACTTTTTCGTTTCGTAATTTTTCTTTTGCCCTAAACATTCTTTTGTTGATGGTTTCTTTATTGGTGAGAAAAGCATCTGCTATTTCATCAATGCCAAAACCACAAAGGATGCGCAAAGCCAAACTGATTTGTGATTCAGGTGAAATGGCTGGATGGCAAATGGCAAACAACATTTGCAATTGGCTGTCGGAAATATTTTTTTCTGACAGGTCAATTTCCATTTCTTCGGCGGAAATAAGGTTGTGTTTTATTTGTGATTCAATTTTTTCTGAAAATACTTTGTGATGTTTCAAATAATTTTTCGCTTTATTTTTTGCTACTGTATAAAGCCATGCGGGTGGGTTTGCAGGAATTCCTTTATAGGGCCATGTTTCAACGGCTGTTAAAAAAGTTTCGCTGGCGATGTCTTCTGCAATTTCAACGTTATCCAGCCCAAAAATTTTTGAAAGTACAGCCGTAATCCGGCTGTACTCCGTTCTGAACAAATGTGGTATAAGTTCCGGTTCTGTCATTTATAAAAAGTCCATTGCATCTTATCGGGTTCTTAGTATTTCCCTTACTTCAACAGTATTTCCATCGCCTACCAATACCGCTGCGCCTTTGGCTATTTCGGCAGCTTCTTCTGCATTTTCGGCTTTTACAATTATGAACCCGCCAAGTGTTTCTTTAATTTCTCCAAAAGGGCCGTTGGTAACTATTCCTTTATGGTGAACGACTTTAGCATCATCGAATAATAATCCTGTTCCACTCACAAATTTATTTTGAGCAGCAATACTTCCCACCCAATCGTTTTGTATTTTCATCCATTGCTGCATTTGTTCGGGAGAAACTTTTCCGGTCGCATTTGGGTGCCGGAAGATTAGTGCAAACTCTTTCATTTTTTAAAGTTTTACTTGTTAATTAAGTTGATTATACTTTAATAACAACCGGCAGTTTTCAAATTGGACACATATCGTTCGATTTATTAAACAACCTGATAAATTTATGATTTTAATAAATGCCTGTAAAAATAATTTAGAGCCAGGAGCCAACTTCTTTCATAGCAGTAAAACAACAAATTTTACTTTTTTTTATTTTCTTATGCTGAGTAGGAATGTAACAGTTAATGTATTTTTTTTATGTATGATCCAATCTTCGGTTTTTTGTTTTACAACTGTAAAATAAACCTGATTATATATGTCTGTTTGACAATAAATAATTACTTTCATTTTTTTTAACGTTTTTGCAATCAATTAAACTTCAATATTTATCAATCAATGAAAAATCACGTTCGTATTTATGCCCTGCTTATAGCAGCTTCCATCTTTTTTCTTTACAGTTGTAATAAGCGCTCCGGAACTCCCAAATTATTAGTGTTTACCAAAACTACCGGTTACCATCATGCATCAATTGCCGATGGGGTACAAGCTATTTTTAAACTGGGGCAGGAAAATGGTTTTGAAGTAGATACCACTTCCAATTCTGCGATGTTTACTGAAGACACGCTGAAGAATTACGCTGCTGTTGTGTTTTTAAGTACCACAGATAACACGGATGTACTTATGAACAATTATGAAGAAAATGCATTCCAAAGATATATAGAAGCCGGCGGCGGCTTTGTGGGAGTGCATGCTGCTACTGATGCGGGTTATCATTGGGGCTGGTACCAGAGGTTGGTAGGCGCCACCTTTAACGGGCATCCTGAGATACAAACAGCCACGCTGCATGTGGTTGATAAAGACAATATTTCTACCAAAGGATTGCCAGACCCATGGATAAGAAAAGACGAATGGTATAATTTTAAGAACCTGGACAGCGGTCTGCATGTTTTGCTTACCATCGATGAAAAAAGTTATAAAGGAGGCACCAATGGAGCAAATCACCCGATGGCATGGTATCATGATTTTGACGGTGGAAGAGCCTGGTATACAGAATTGGGGCACACATCAGAATCTTACACCGAACCTGATTTTTTAAAACACCTGCTTGGTGGAATTAAATACGCAATGGGCGATAATAAAGAATTGGATTATGCAAAAGTGAAAACGCCCCCAATCCCTGCGGCAGATCGTTTTACCAAAACTCAATTAGTGCAGGGAACTTTCTTTGAACCTACTGAAATGACGATCCTTCCTAACCTGGATGTGCTGGTTGCGCAAAGACGCGGTGAGATTATGATGTACAATCACGAAACTAAAAAAGTAAAACAAGTTGGTTTTTTAGATGTTTACTGGCATACACTGCATACACCGGGTGTTAATGCTGAAGAAGGCGTTTTGGGTCTTAAGAAAGATCCTGATTTTGCAAAAAATCACTATATATACATTTATTACAGCCCGATTGATACTTCTGTGAATCGCTTATCACGCTTCACTTTCACTAATGATTCGATTGACCCGAAATCAGAAAAAATAATTCTTCAGTTCTATGAGCAAAGAGAAATCTGTTGCCACACCGGCGGCTCCATCGCTTTTGGTAAAGACCGGCAGTTGTTTTTATCAACAGGGGATAACACAACGCCTTTTGATGAACCGGGTAAAGGTTTTAATACGCATGGTTTTGCGCCTTTGGATGATCGTCCCGGTTATGATCATTATGATGATCGCCGCAGTGCAGGAAACACCAATGATTTACGTGGAAAAATTCTTCGTATAACAATGAATTTAGATGGAACTTATAGCATTCCTGACGGAAACCTTTTTCCAAAAGGAGAGGATAGTACCCGTCCTGAAATTTATGTAATGGGTGATCGAAATCCCTATCGTATAGAAGTAGACCCAAAAAACAATTATTTATATTGGGGAGAAGTAGGTCCAGATGCAAACAATGACAGCATGGCAACCCGTGGCCCGCGTGGTTATGATGAATTTAACCAGGCAAGAAAAGCCGGTTTCTTTGGATGGCCCTTTTTTATTGCCAACAATATTCCTTATCGCCAGTACGATTATGCAACCGGCAAATCGGGTGATTTGTTTGATCCACTGCGACCAGTGAACAATTCAAGAAATAACACGGGCAAAAAGATTTTGCCTCCGGCAAACCCGGCCTATATCTGGTATCCTTATGCTGAGTCAACAGATTTTCCACAACTTGGAAGCGGTGGCCGATGCGCAATGGGAGGTCCGGTGTATTATACCGATATGTATCCTGATTCAACAAGATATCCTGCTTACTACAATGGCAAATTATTTATTTATGAATGGATACGTGGTTGGATCAAAGTAGTAACCATGAAACCCAACGGAGATTTTGATAATATGGAACCTTTCATGTTAAATACAAAATTTAATAATCCGAGCGACATGGAAATAGGCCCTGATGGCAGATTGTATGTATTGGAATATGGAAGTGGCTGGTTTGCCAAAAACGCGGATGCAGGATTAGCAAGAATAGATTTTAATGGTGGCAACAGGCCACCTGAGATTCGTTCTGTTCATGTTGATAAAACATCAGGCGATCTTCCTTTGCAGATAACGGCAACTGTAGACGCAAAAGATCCCGACAATGACCCAATTTCCTATATCTGGCATTTGGGAAATGGAATTCAAAAAGAAACTACGGAACCACGATTGCAATATACACTTACCAAAGTAGGGGATTACCCTGTTTCGGTAGAAGTTATGGATGATAAAAAAGCTTCTTCAACCAGCAACGCAGTTGATGTATATGCAGGTAATGCAGCGCCAACGGTTCAGGTAAATATTGAAGGGAACAAAACCTTTTATTTCCCGGGCACGCCTGTAAAATATAATGTCAAAATTGAAGATGCAGATGATCCCTCCACGAAGGATTTAAACAATCTTGTCGTATCTGCTAATTATTCAGATCAGATCGATAAGGCCGGAACGACCCAGGGCGACCAGGCATTGGCTCAACAGATGGTTGGACAAAACCTGATGCTTTCATTAGATTGTAAAGGTTGTCATAAAGTAGATACCAAATCAGTAGGGCCGGCATTTATACAGGTTTCCCAGCGTTATCAAAAGAATCCCCAGGCTACAGCAACCCTTGCAGAAAAAATTATTAGCGGAGGAAGCGGTAATTGGGGCAAAGTACCAATGGCAGCGCACCCGAATCTGAAAGAGAGCGACGCGAAGGAAATTGTATCGTGGATATTATCGCTGGCAAATGAAAATAAAAAAGTAAAATCCTTACCAGCAAGCGGATCAGTAGATGCTACGATGCATAAACCTGCGAAACCAGAAGGTGTACTAAATCTTTATGCTGCCTACACCGATAAAGGTGGTCCTGGCATTAAACCACTCATGGGTAGCAGTTCTGTTTCTTTGAGGAACAGTACCATGACTTTTGACGGTGTTACCAAAATGGATGGATTCAGTAAAGTAACTTTTGGCGGAAGAACCTTTTTAATAATACCGCAAAATACAGGTTGGTTCAGGATCGACAGTATTGATCTCACCAGTATTTCTCATGCATCCTTAGGTATGGGTTGGCAAAAACCGCCTGTTGGCGCTTATACTTTTGAAGTGCATTTGGATTCTCCGCAGGGAGAAAAAATCGGAGATTTTTCTTTTGCAGGAGTAAGCGGAACGGCTTCGCCCAATGCGAAACCGCAATTTGCCACACTTACTTCTCAGATAACGCCCGTTAGTGATGGAAACATGCATAATGTGTACATTGTAAGTAAACAAAAAGATCCATCCGTTAGCGGTACAGCGGCTTTGGCTTCCTTGCAGTTCTTTTTAAAATAATTTTTTCAGAAAAGCCGCGACATTCGCGGCTTTTCTGTATTTGTCATCTGTGTATAAGAAAGCCTGTTTTAATTCTGAATATGCATATGTGCGTTTTATAAGATTAAACTTTAAGAGCCAATTTTATCAGGTTTCTGTAATGCTTCTTAAGAAAAACTATATTGCATTGATAAAAGTTTTTAAAACATTTTACTAATGAAAAAAATTCGCTGGGATTTAATAGGTATTTTAGGTGGCGTTGCAGGTGTGGTGATTGCAATCGTTTCTGTGCTCAAATCCGGAGGCCCTGATAGAGTCTATATTGCCGTTGCAATGGTTGTAGTTTTTGGAGGTATGGGTTATATTATTAATAAATTTTTGTGGGCGCCCAGGGCTAATCTCCGCCGACTAAATAATTCCGGCATTCCCGGTAAGGCAAAAATATTGGAAGTGCATGAAACCAATGTTGCTGTAAATAATAATCCTCAGTTAAGGCTCGTACTGGAATTGAATAATAATGGTGAGGCGTATACAACTGTTTGTAAAACGATAGTTTCCAGGTTTAAGTCGAACTATTTTCAACCAGGTAAAGAAGTAAATGTAAAAATAGATCCTGCGAATGAAAAAAATGTGATTATTGCTGTTAGCTGATTCTTACTTTTAATTCAATCAAACTATTGGTGGCATCGCCTTAAGAAGTATCACTCACATGGTAATTAATAATTTAAGGGTTATTATATTTCCCGGTTCATACTATTTACAATAGTGATTTTACAAAATTTTGATTTATTGTCTAATGGAAAAACTTAAAAAAATCAAGGCACTTATTATACTGCCAGTAAACCAATAAATAATGCAGATTTTTCT
>DAHXOZ010000104.1 GCA_027364635.1 bacterium
AAAAAATCCAAATGAAGAAAATCATTATCCTGCTTTCAATGTTTACCAGTTTTTCTACGATGGCACAAACAAATATCACCATAGTACCCGCGCCCGTTGAGCTAACGGTTCATACCGGCACTTTCCATCTCTCCCCTTCTACTGTTATCATTGCCAATAGCAATGCAAAGCATGATGCGGTGATGCTCAATTTTTATTTAAAAAAATTATATGGCTTCTCACTTCCTGTAAAAAATAAAACTTCCGGTAAAGCAGTAAAAAATGTTATTACGCTCGGGTTGATAAAACAGGGCGAAAGAAAAAAAGATGAATATGATATGACCGTTGATGCTGATAAAATAAATATAGAAGGGGTAAACGGCGAAGCTTTATTTTACGGAGTCCAAACGCTTCTTCAGATTTTACCTACTGATGAAAATTCAATCAGTAATCATCGGTTTGAAATACCACAACTCGCCATTAAAGATTATCCCCGCTTTCAATACCGCGGTATGCACCTCGATGTAAGCCGTCATTTCTTTGGCGTTAGTGATATAAAAAAATATATTGATTACATGGCTTACCAAAAGTTCAATACTTTTCACTGGCACTTAACCGACGACCAGGGCTGGAGAATTGAAATAAAAAGATATCCCAGGCTCACCTCTGTAGGTGGGTTTAGAAACGGAACCATCATAGGCCATTACCCCGGAACAGGAAATGACGGCAAGCACTATGGCGGATTTTACACACAGGATGAAGTGAAAGAAATTGTGAAATATGCACAAGACAGGTACATAACCATTATTCCTGAAATTGAAATGCCCGGCCACTCCTCTGCTGCCATTGCCGCTTACCCCCAATTAAGTTGCTTCCCTGATGAATCAACAGCCATATTGCCCAATACGCCATGGAGCGGAAGCCGCACAGGCAAACAGGTACAGCAAACATGGGGTGTATTTGATGATGTGTATTGCCCTTCTGCTTATACTTTTAAATTTCTTGAAAATGTATTGGATGAAGTAATGCAGCTTTTCCCGTCAAAGTATATTCATATTGGCGGAGATGAATGCCCTAAAGATACCTGGAAACGTTCGGCGTTTTGTCAGCAATTAATAAAAGAAAAGGGATTAAAAGATGAACAGGGGTTACAGAGTTATTTTATCAGCACCATTGAGAAATACATCAACAGCAAGGGCAAAAAAATAATTGGCTGGGATGAAATTCTTGAAGGAGGGCTGGCGCCCAATGCTACCGTTATGAGCTGGCGGGGCGAAGAAGGCGGTGTAGCAGCAGCAAAGCAACATCATAATGTTATTATGACGCCGATGAATTACACCTATTTACAACAACCGCAGGATAGTGTTGACAGGGATGATTTTATACCACTTAAAAAAGTTTACAATTACGAACCCGTTCCCGAAAAATTAAGCTCCCAGGAAGCAAAGTATGTTTTAGGTGCGCAGGGATGTGTATGGTCAGAATACACACCTGATATGGACAACGTTGAGTCTAAGATATTTCCGCGGATAAGTGCATTAAGTGAAGTGTTATGGAGCCCTAAAGAAAGCAGGGATTGGAATAAATTTTCTTATGAACTACCGGCCATCTATAAACGCTATATACTCTGGGGAAATAATTACCATAAGTAATAGAATGATTACTTATTGATTTAATTAAGTGAATTATCTTCCCAGAAACATCCCCGGTGCGGGACGTTACACTTATTAGTCTAAGGCATAGTAAACGAACTTTTATTCGGTATTTTTATTTGGCAATGATATAAGCAGCGGTTCCGGCGTAAAAGAAGTCGGTGGAAAATCAAAAGAGAAAAGCAAATATCTTGTGGTATGGAAACAGGAGGACGAAAATTGGAAATTATATAAGGACAATGGGTTATAGAATGACCTTCAGCAATAAATAAAAAATAATTTTCTGTCGTACATTCCAGAATGATGAGAAAGGAATTATGATTATGTGTAGAGACCTCAATCAAAAATAAAAAATGAGATAATTTGTTCGTTTACTGGTGTCCGTTACAAAAAGATAAATATTTTATTGCTTTTGAATTCAGAACTTCATCACTCAAAACACATACACAATGAAAAGAACGATTGTATCATTAGCCGGCTTCCTGTTATTTTTTACTGCGTGCAATAGCGGCCAATCTACTGATAATAATTCAGCAGATTCTAAAACAACCTCTTCTGTAGACCCCGCAAAAGACTGGAAATTTGGGGTGGCCTTATGGACCTTTCATGACGTTAACTTTCCGCAAGCACTCGACAAAGTTGACAGTGCCGGCTTAACTTATATTGAACCAAACACGTTTCAAAGTGCCGGGCCGGAATTTAAAGACTCCATAATTGACCAGCTTTCAATGGCCAGCATCGATAAATTAAAAGCAATGATTGAACAGAAAGGCTTAAAAGTTGAATCGATATACATAGTAGGCGATTCAACGATTGGTTCGTGGAAAAAGCAATTTGATATAGCAAAAGAATTCGGAGTAAAATTTGTAACCACCGAGCCGCCATTAAGTATGTGGGACAGCATCGATAGCCTTGCCGGTGCATACGGAATAAAAGTGGCCATTCATGACCACTGGAAAGGATTTAGCCATTACTGGAATCCGGATACAACCCTGATGGCATTAAAAGGACATCCCAACTTTGGGGTTTGTGCAGATCTTGGCCACTGGCCCAAAAGCGGTATTGTTCCGCTGGATGCAGTAAAAAAATTAAGCGGACACATACTCGCTGTGCATTTAAAAGATATAGCAACCTATAACGATCCCACTTTAAAAGATGTGGTGGTAGGTACAGGTGTGGTTAAGTTTCCTGAAATATTTGCAGAATTGAAAAAACAAAATTTCGACGGCTATATCTATATCGAACGCGATTCAATAGAACCACATGGCAATTTAGCCTCTGTTTTGCAGGAAGAAAAATATTATAAAGACCAGGTGAGTAAATTGAAATAAAAAAATTCATTGTCATTCTTACTAAAAAACAAAGGCTGGCCAAATGGCCAGCCTCTTTTGTGTTTGGATAATGGGAATTAAACCTTAACTACTTTAATATTTTTTAATGTTGTGCCCACCATAGTGGTGTCAAAACTGCATCTCCACCGCCAAGTGCACTTAGAGCCTGCTTATAACCAGCGTCATTACTATTCTGTAAACCTGATGGATATTTCATTCTTTGAGGGAAGAACTGCACTTCACTATTCATATAAGTGGAATTTGTAAGCTCAGGAAGTGTTTGTATAGGTCCTTCAAGTACAACATTTTCAAAAAATGGCAATCCCAATCTGCGATGATCACTCCAGGTTTCCAAAGGCAACCAAGGAGTCTGGGCTATGAATTTCTGAGTTATGATTTTTGTAAGATGGTCATTTCTTACGGTACCATTTTTATATAGATTATTTACAGGGTATTTTATTGAAACTGTTCCCGGTGTTCCGGTTATACCGTCAACAAAATTCATGGTGTGGGTATCTCCCGGTTCAGTGGTATGATTCCAGTTCACTGAAGTACCGTCCCTGTTATAATCTGTTGAAGCCAGGTAAGCACCCAGGTATTGAGATACGCCCCAATAATCAAAGCTTTTTGCAATTCCTGTCTCGTAAGCGGTTTGTGCATCTACAGGAGAAGCCCATCCTCTTACAGCACCTTCTGCCAAAAGGAAATAAGTTTCCCATGGAGCAAAAAATACTCTTTTAGCAGTTTGGGTTCTGAATTGATTTTTCAGGGTTGGAGACATCCCGGTAGAACTACCAATATCTTCGCCTTGAAAAAGCGTATTGTGCCAGTCGCCTTTTGTGCCCCAGTTACCATCCGGTGTAGGATTCCAGGTATATTTACCATCAATTGTTTTCAGCACATTGTTATTTGCATCCTTCACAGTACCCATCGTATTAGAAGTAACCGCCCCGCAAGTTCCACTTGGAAATGAAGGATCACTGCTGTTGCCCGGCATATAAAAAATCTGGTAGGCTCTTGGGTCTATGGTAGAAGGCAATCCATCCAGCCAATAAGCAGAAAACGGATTGTTGGTTTTTGTAGTTAATTGTGCAGGATAATATTGTCCTGCATAGTCTGCCGGTTTAATGTTGGCAATAGCTTCTGCCTGGCCTGTAGGATCGCTTATTACATTAGGGATTTGTTCCTGGGATGTAACGCTTCCGAGATTTACAACCAGGTTGTTAAAGGTAACTGCCTCCGGCAACTGGTACCAACACCGTGAATACATCCCGGAAAGATCATCCCATCCTGGTTTTTCCTGTATCTGGAACATTTGTGATTTATCGGTAATCAAAGCACCTTTGGCGGCATCTTCGAATTCTGCCTGTGCTTTTGAAGGATCAACTTCTGAAAGGCGCATGGCCAACCTGAGACGTAAGGAATTGCCGTAAGCCTGCCAATTGGCAAAATTAAATCCATAGGCAGGATCTTCTTTTGACACATCAGATGGCACTGAAATTGAAACATCAAGTTTTGAAGTGGCATCTTTTAACTCACCCAGCATATAATAATATACGCTTTTTACATCTGTAAAATCCGGGTTCGTACCCTGGAAAGCCGTTGTTGGCATGGGACCAAAATTATCGCTCATTTCACTGAGCAGGTAAGCTCTCCATATGCGGGCAACCTGCATAAGATTATTGGTATAGGCTTTTTGAGTCCCAGCTGCGATTTGTTGATTGGCTACATCAATTGCACTATTGATTGTATTGAGCGCTCCGGATTGATTGTCGTAATATTCGCCAATCCATTCATCGTTATACGCTCCCCAGGAGAAAGTAGCACCGTCTGCATCTGCTATCTGATGTCCTGCCGCCTGCCAGTACAATATAAAGGCCCGTTCGGAAACACCGGGATTCATTTGTGCATGTACAATAGAATTATCAATAAAATATTCAACCTGCACCTGGTCTGCGCTGGCCGCAGTAGGATTCGTATTGATATCTGTTATTTTTTTGCAGGCAGAAAATAACAGTAAAGATGTAATGTATAAGGCCGATTTTTTTAATATATGTTTCATTTCTTTTAAATTAAATAGTTAATGATCAGAAACCTAATGAAAGATTTACATAGAATGTACGCGTTGTCGGGGGGCTTGCATTTTCAAAGCCTACAGACGGTGTTCCTGTTGCATATACAGATTCAGGATCCAGTCCATGCATGTGGCTGCTGATAAGCCAAACATTGTTGCAGGACACAGAAACTAAAGCTCTTTGAATAAAGGTGTTTGTCAACATATTTTTAGGGAAATTATAGCTGAGCTGAACATTCCGAATCCTTACATTTGAAGCGTCGTAAAGATTCGCTGAAGTAATACCAGTATTTCCTACTCCTATACCATTTTGCCAATATTGTTGAACAGAAACGTTGTGGGTATTGGCAACATATTGGTTTGTGTTTGGATCTATTACAACCCCCTTCACAAGCATTGAATCCCTGGATCCATTGCCAACTGTAAGAGCGGATGTTCCGTTTACTTCCATATTCAACATTGTTTGAGAGAAAATTTTTCCACCAATCCTTGCATCGAGCAGAACAGAAAGACCAAAGTTCTTATAACTAAAAGAGTTGGTTAATCCAATCAAAGCGTTAGCCTGTTGATTACCTAATCTGACTATATCAACTGTTGGCTGTGGCAATCCATTACTAGTAAGAATTAACTGGCCATAATTAGGATCTTTAGCATCAGTAACCCTCATAAAGTCAGTGCCGTAAATTTCGCCGTAAGGTTGACCCGCTACTGCCAAAATCTGAATTCTATCAAATCCGCCGCCAGGTAACTGGTATTTATTTACACCGGGATAAATGGATGGAACCGTGTTCTTATTATGCGAATAGTTTAATCCCAAAGTCCAGTTCAACGATTTCGGATTGGTAAGGATGCGTGCATCTGCAGTAACTTCCACACCTGTATTCTGAACATTACCGGCATTTATTTTCATACTGCTGTAGCCACTAAGCGGATCCATTGGAAGATCAATCAGTTGATTAATTGCATTAGATTTATAAACAGACACATCAAAACCCACCCTATTGTTCAAAATTCTGATCTCTGCACCAGCCTCGTAAGATTTGATCAACTGGCTTTTTACGCTGTCATTGTACAAAGTCCCATTTCTTTGGGCAGTAGTATTCCCATTAGGATCGTTACCAATAGAATAAGTATTGTACAATTCATATGGATTAAGATCGCTACCTGCTGCTGCGTAAGATGCTCTTAATTTTGCATAGCTCAACCAGGAAGGAAGACTACCACCATTGCTGGTGATCATATCACTAAGCACATAAGAAAGACTTACAGAAGGATAGAAATAGGAATTATTGAACGTGCTTAACGCTGAAGACCAGTCGTTACGGAAAGTACTGCTTAAATATAAATAACCTCCATAATTCAATTCCACTGATCCGTACAAAGAATTAATTTTCTTCTGGCTGAATGCCTGCGAAACAGATGGATTACCGGCAGAGTTCGTTACCGAAAATAAGTTTGGAACTTTTAAAGTACCTGCGCTACCATTGAGTTGTGAGGATTGCCACTTCATTAAGTTTCCGCCAACCATTATTGAACCACCGAACTTTCCGAAAAGGTTATCCTTTTTGGCAGTAAGCATTCCGCTATAATTGGTTTGCTGATAAGTTTGTCTTCCCAAACTATAATTACCGGTAGTATTGCCCGGGCTTCCCGCGTATAATTTTGACTCTGTATTTGTTGTGTACATATCTGCACCGGCATTTATTTCTCCCATAAGCCAACTGGTAAAATTATGTTTTGCAGAGGCATACAGAAGATATCGGTTGCGGGTATCTGAATTTAGATTGTACTTGGCAGTCCAGTAAGGATTTATGTTACCGCCACTTGGCTTTCCCCACCAATACATATTTCCACTGGAATCTAAAGGATTTTTAAACTGGCGGATATCCAGCGTGCGAGGTAAATTATCAATAGTACCAAAAATACTGTAGTCTTGTCCTTCAATAGACCTGTTATTTGCAGTAGCATTTATAAACTGGAATTTGGTATCCAAAGTCCAGTTTTCATTATGGCCAAATTTAGTTACCGCTCTTGCTGTAATGTTATTACGAGAAAGTTTTTGACCGGGAATCATACTTTTATCATCAAACCTGTTGTAGGAAGCGTAGATAGAAGTTGAATTAACGAGTTGCTGGAAAGATATATTCTGATTTGAAACTATCCCGTTTTGAAAAAAGTTTTTTACATTATCATACGGTTGTAGTGTTGTTTGTTTACCTGACCAGTCATAAACTTTCTGCCCGTTAATTTTTGTTCCCCAACTACTTGTTGCAGAAGAATCGTATTTACCATTGGTGCCTTGGGAAAAAGTATTTTGCATGCCAGGGTTGGTAAAAATACTTTCAAAACCAACTGATGAAGAAACAGTAAGTCCAAGTCCTGGTTCCTTATGGCCGGTTTTGGTAGTTATCAAAATAACACCGTTACCACCGAGGGATCCGTAAAGTGCAGCCGCAGCCGGCCCCTTCAATACACTGATAGAAGCAATATCATCGGGATTAATATCGCTTAAACCATTACCCATATCGAGAGTTGTATTATAAAAACCGTTAGAGGCGCCAATACCTACGCGGCCTGTTGAGTTGTCCATTGGCACACCGTCCACAACTATCAGTGGTTGTGAAAGGCCTGTAAGAGAGTTATTTCCGCGTAAAGTGATTTGAGATGAACCACCAGGGCCATTCCCGGAACGGGTTACCTGTAACCCTGCCACTTTTCCTGAAAGATCATTTACCAGGTTAAGCTCACGCGCATCAACAAGGGTTTTACCTTTTACTTCCTGCACCGAGTATCCTAAAGATTTTTTTTCTTTCTTAATGCCTAAGGCTGTTACCACTACTTCCTGGAGAGAAGAACTTGTTTTATTTAATATAACAGCGATAGTGGATTGATTATTTACTGCTATTTCTTTTTGTCCGAAACCCACTGAAGTGATAACCAGTTTATCGGAAGGGCTTGCCTCAATCTTAAAATTACCTTCGTCATCTGAAGCTACCGCTGTTTTAGAGCCCGCTACTTTAATAGTAGCGCCTGCAACAGGAACACCGGTATCATCTTTAACCACACCGGTGATTGTCTTTTTTGCTTGCGAAAAAGCAAGTGTACTCCACATGCCCATAAATAATAAAAGAAGCAGACGGATTGATTTTTTTTTCATAATAGTTGTTTAAAAATTAAAATTCTGATTTAAAAATTTAGCGTTTTATGAGATTTTGATGTATGGCTTTCCCGGAATATTTTAGTGATTTATCAATAATGACCTTTCTTCATAATGCTCCATTACCAAGGCTGCAGCACCAATCAACTCAGCATGCACGCCTAATGTGGAAATTTCGATAGTGGTTCCCTGGTAAAGCCTGGGGATACAATTTTCATTTAATGCCTGTTGAATCGGAGCCAGCCAAATTTGACCTGCTAATGCTCCCCTCCCACTTAATATTATCTTTCGTGGATTTAAAAGATGAATGAGTACCGCTATTCCTTTACCAATGTTATAACCGGCTTTTGAAAAAAGTTCTGCGGCAAACTGGTCTCCCTCCTGTACCGCTTTAGCAATACCTTCATAAGCAAGTTCAAGATCATCAAAAGGCAATGATTTTAGTTTAGAGAGCCGCCCTGAGTTGATACCTTCCTTGGCACTTTCGATCATAAGCAATAAAGATGTTTCCGTTTCAAGGCATCCTATTTTTCCACACCAACAGAGTTTTCCATTTAAAAAAAGCGGAATATGGCTAAACTCTCCTGCAAAACCATCATGGCCTCTAAACAATTCTCCATTAAGAATCATCCCAAGACCAATTCCCCATCCAATGTTAATGACCATTGCATTTTTCTCATTTTTGGCAGCGCCAAAATAAAACTCAGCCAGGGCAATAAGGCTTGAGTCATTGTCGATATAAACCGGCAAACCAATAGCCTTTGAAAGATGAGTGGTAATACTTTCATTACCATGCAATTGCAAAAAAGAATAGTTTATCCCTTTTTCTACATCCACAAAACCCGGCATACCGATTCCTACTCCTACAAATTTTTCTGTTGGAATCCCGGAAGAATCAATTAACTCAATAATTTTTTGTTGCAATGTTTCAAGAGCTGCCGGATTGTTGGGCAATGGCAACAGTATCTTTTCAATCGGAGATACAAAATCGTTTTGCATATCCATAATGACAATTTTTGTAACATATTGATCCATTGCAACAGAAACCAAATACATTACATCCTTATGAATCGAGTAGGTTAAAGGCTTTCTGCCGCCGGTAGACGGGGCGTACCCCTTTTCTGAAACCAACTTTTGAGCTAGAAGTTCTTCAATAAGATTTGAGGTAACAGGAAAACTCTTTTGTATCCTGTTAGTAAGGTCAGCACAAGAAAGATTATTATTAAAATACAACTCTTTTAGAATTTTATTTCTCATTAAAATCCTCTTCTTATTCATACTAACTTCTATTTTTAGAGCGCAAAATTAACAATTTAATAATAAAAGTATAAAAACTTTTTAAAAAAATACAAGAAGTTTTAAAACTTCTTTTTAATTGTAATAGAAACGTATAATAAACGACGGAATCAGGTAGTAATTCCTCATCAAATTTTGGATTAGAAATGGATTATCAGCAAAATAAAAATCCTAAGAATTTGTCTGCTTACTGTTTTTTAGTAAAAAAAACCAATGATCATTCCGCCGCAAGGTATTTAGAATGACTGGTTCAATAGCAACTAAGAAATTGAGGGGGAAATAACTTTTTATCGTAGTAAATATTTAAAAAAGATTCAATTAGGATACCTAAGGTAAATAAGGATTTGGGAATAAAAAAAGATGGTCTGTTGCCAGACCACCCCATTCTTTTAAATAATTATTCTCTGCCTTGCACCTGTTATACAGCACTAAATCAGGCCAGGTCGAAGCGGTCCAGATTCATTACCTTATTCCAGGCTGCCACAAAGTCTTTCACAAATTTTTCCTGCGAATCCTCACTTCCATAGACTTCTGCAACCGCACGAAGCTCTGAATTGGATCCGAAGATAAGATCGGCACGTGTGCCTGTCCACTTGTGTTCCCCTGTTTTTCGATCTCTGCCTTCAAATACATCCTGAGCATCTGAAGTTGCCTTCCAGGTTATGCCTAAATCGAGAAGATTGAGGAAGAAGTCATTGGTAAGTGACTCCGGACGCTTAGTGAATACGCCATTTTGAGATTGATCGTAATTCGTATTAAGAACACGCATACCACCAAGAAGAACGGTCATTTCAGGAACAGACAGTGTCAACAACTGAGACCGGTCAACCAACATTTCTTCTGCTGATGCAGTGTGCTTGGGTTTAAAATAATTGCGGAATCCGTCTGCAGCCGGCTCCAGTACATCGAAAGATTCAATATCGGTTTGCTCTTGCGAGGCATCAGCGCGCCCGGGCGTGAAGGGCACTTTCACCTCATGACCGGCATTATTTGCTGCTTTTTCAATGCCTGCGCAACCGCCAAGCACAATCAGGTCTGCAAGTGAAACCATTTTACTGCCTGGCTGAGCACTATTGAACTCTTTTTGGATTTCCTCAAGAGCATGTAACACTTTTGCCAGTTGAGCCGGATTATTAACTTCCCAATCTTTCTGAGGAGCAAGACGAATGCGTGCGCCATTGGCTCCTCCTCGTTTATCAGACCCCCGAAAAGTAGATGCTGAAGCCCAGGCAGTAGTTACCAGTTGGGAAACAGATAATCCTGAAGTAAGTATTTTATCCTTTAATGCAGCAATATCATTATCATCAATCAATACATGGGTAACTGCGGGTATTGGATCTTGCCAGATCAGTTCTTCACCAGGTACTTCGGGTCCAAGATAGCGTGCAATAGGTCCCATATCGCGGTGAGTAAGTTTGTACCAGGCACGCGCAAACGCGTCTGCAAACTCATCCGGATTTTCGTAGAAATGTCTTGATATAGGCTCGTAAATCGGGTCTTCCCTCAAGGCCAGATCTGTCGTGAGCATAAACGGTGCATGGCGCTTTGAAGGATCTTGCGGATCAGGTACTGTTCCTTCGCCAGCGCCATCCTTGGGTTTCCATTGATGGGCCCCTGCAGGGCTTTTTGTAAGTTCCCACTCATACCCAAATAGATTTTCGAAGAAATTGTTGCTCCACTTAGTAGGCGTTATGGTCCAGGCTCCCTCTAGGCCACTGGTAATAGTATTGTCTCCATTTCCGGTGCCGAATGTATTTTTCCAGCCGAGTCCTTGTTCCTCAATGCTTGCAGCTGCTGGTTCAGGCCCCACGTATTTACCCGGGTCGGCTGCGCCATGGGTTTTACCAAATGTATGTCCGCCTGCAATTAGCGCTACCGTTTCATAGTCGTTCATAGCCATTCGACCGAAAGTCTCGCGAATGTCTATAGCTGCTGCTACAGGATCCGGTTTTCCGTTAGGCCCTTCCGGATTCACATAGATAAGCCCCATCTGAACAGCAGCAAGCGGATTCTCCAGGTCCCGGTTTCCCGTATACCTCTTGTCTCCCAGCCACTCCCCTTCAGAACCCCAATAAATATCTTTTTCTGACTCCCAAACGTCCTCGCGTCCACCACCGAAACCGAAGGTCTTGAAACCCATCGACTCCAGGGCACAGTTACCGGCGAGCACCATCAAATCTGCCCA
>DAHXOZ010000105.1 GCA_027364635.1 bacterium
TTCTCAAACTATTCTTGTTGACAGCAAGAACAACGACATAAACCAGCTATTAAGAATTGTATTGCTTTCCGAATTATTATCATTTTCTAAATCGCTAAAAGCAAAAGCAAAATTTTTAACCTAATAAAAAGTAACCCAATCAATCATGCATGATTTAGATAACATCTTAATTGAATTGAGCTTTATCTTTCTGCAATTTTTATTATTTGTGGCCAATTATCAAATAATGAAAAAGAAAATAATGCATCCTGCGGTGTTATTTTCACTAATCTGGTTTTCAATTTTATTATTACATTTTATTTTTAAACTAACGTTGCTTTCAGAGTTGTTTCCTTTATCTGTTTCAACATTTCTGGTTTTCTTTTTCGGCACACTTGCTTTTAGCCTTGGAGGATTTATACAAACAGTTATCTGGCAAAAACAAAATTCTCAAACTATTCTTGTTGACAGCAAGAACAACGACATAAACCAGCTATTAAGAATTGTATTGCTTTCCATTATTGTTATCGGGTTACCTTTTTATATCAGGGCAGCTTATAGGGTTTTTCTTGCTTCTAATATTGATAACTTTTTTATCGGATTAAGAACTGAACTTTCTTATGGAGATGAAGATATCGGCGTCGTAAAGTATTTAACTTCATTTTCATTTATAGTATTCGCCATAAATCTCTTTGCTTATTTTAAACACAAGAATACTATAAATCGAATATTATTAACAGTGAGTTTATTATTAGCATTCACTTATGCGCTGTTCGTTACCGGAAGAACATTAATTTTTTTACTGTTGTGTATTTATGTGGGAATTTCTTATGTGCTTAACAATGGCGTTTCTATAAAAAAAATTGGGTTGTTAACCGGTTTTTTTATCCTATTTTTTATCTCAATTGGCATTATGTATGGTAAAGGAGGAGACACAGAAAATTCACTTAAAGAAAATATACGGCCTGCCGCTGAAATGACTGCTATTTATCTCGTTTCACCCTTAAATGCTTTTGAATGGGAAACACATCATCAACTGCAAATCAATTACGAGGGTAACAATTCTCTACGCTTTTTTATGAAAATTGGAGAACAACTTCATGTAGTACCAAATTTGAAAGTGGATGAATTGGTACAACCATTTGTTTTTGTCCCCTACTTAACTAACGTGTATACTGTTTACAGTCCTTACATAAAAGATTTTGGGAAATTATACGCCTGGTTGATGATCGCTCTTTTTGGGTTTTTGCATACCTGGTTATACAATAAAGCAGTTTCTACAAAAAATATAAGATACACGTTGTATTATTCATTCTTACTTTTCCCTTTATTAATAAGTTTTTTTATGGATTTTTATCTAACCATTACTTCTCTCTGGTTACAAATTATTTTTTTTACAGAAATATTTTTAAAAATTAATCAACTTTTAGTAAGAAGAAAGAGAGATAATATAATTGTAATTTCACAATAATGCATCGACTCGAATATTTTCAAATAAAAATTTAATATTAAAACTCAAATCCAAAGTTGTAAAGTTTCATGAATACCATAAAAAAATTAAACGAAACTGCATTTAAAGATTCTATCTCAATTACTCACCGACACATGCTTGCCGTAATAAATACAATGTTGAAATATGAGAAATCTCTTTCAGATAAAAAAACCATTAAAATTCTTGACGCAGGTTGTGGAGAAGGATTTATGATTTACTACCTAAATAAATTTCTCCCACTTTTTAATAGTCAAAATAAATTTTTTATTTATGGTTACGATCTTATTGATCATGGAGTGCAACAAGCAGGCTTTGAAAAGAAAACATTTTCTTTTTTATATGAAAATGCTCCCGAAATTGATTGGTCTGAAAGAATTAAATTAATTTCATCAGATCAGGATTGGCCTTTTGAAAATGAATTCTTTGACATTGTTATATCAAACCAAGTATTAGAACATGTTTGGGATCACCAACAATTTTTCAAAGAACAAAACAGGGTTTTGAAGCCTAAGGGTTTCTCTCATCATATTTTTCCTTTGAAAGAAGTAATTATGGATGGACATGCATTTCTCCCAGCCGTTCACAAGTTAAATAGCTGGGATGCAATATATCGGAAAGTCAAGTTTTATTCGGGTATCGGCTTCGGTATCTACAGAAAGCAGAAAAAAGAGTATGGTTATAACAAGGATCAATTTTCAAAAGTATGGGCAGATAAAATCTATCATTATTGCAATTATCAGAGTTATGCCGATTTATCTAAAGCGGCTAAAAGTAGCCATCTGTGTCTTACCACTAGATTTACGACTCAGTATTACTCAAGAAAGTTACGTGAAATATTAGGTCTAAAAAATACTTTCATTTATAAAAATAAGCCATCTTCAAAAATTAGTTTCTTTTTTCTGAAATATATTTCTGGAATTTCAATTGTTTTATATAAAGGAGAATATTCACAATACTAATTACGTAAATAATTCAAAAATAGTGGCTCTCTTTTCCTAATTTTCAAAAGACAAGCATTGAAATGATTGTAGACCCTATAATAGTAAATTGGAACAGTGGCGATTATTTGGAGAAATGCATCAATTCAATATTTTCCAATGCCAATGCTGATTATGTAAATACTATTTATATCATTGATAATAATTCTTCAGATAATTCACTTGAACTGATCAATCCGAATAATAAAATTCAAATCATCAGAAATAAAGAGAACCGGGGATTTGCAAAGGCGTCAAACCAGGGTTTTCATTTGTCGAAAGCGCCATATCTTCTTTTGCTTAACCCCGACACACAATTGTTAGATACCACATTAAAAGATTGTATTGCTTTTATGGAAAAGCATGATGAAACAGATATTCTAGGCTGTCGGCTGTTGAATGAACAGGGTGAAACGTCTCCAAGTTGTGCAAGGTTCCCAACTCCGGCAAAATTATTTATGGACTCCGTCGGTCTCTCAAAAGTTTTCCCCCGCTTGTTTTCCCCCGCGATTTTAATGTCGGATTGGGATCATAAAACCAGTAGATATGTCGACCAGGTAATGGGCGCTTTTATGTTTATGAGGCATTCAATTTTTGAAAAAGTGGGTTATTTTGATGAACGATTTTTTGTGTATTGTGAAGAGCTAGATTTTTCAAAAAGATTACATGATCTTGGTGGAAAATCTTTTTTTAATACTGATATTGTTGCAATTCATAGTGGCGAAGGAACCACCAAAGCTGTAAAGGCATTTCGGCTTTTTTTGAATTTGCGCAGCAGGCTTCAATACGCCAAAAAACATTTCAATTCTTTTGGATATTTCCTGGTTTGGTTGGGCACTTTTTTTATAGAACCCTTTACAAGAATCATTTTTCTTTTATCATCAGGAAGGTTTAAAGAAATAAAAACTGTGTTCGAAGGCTATAAAATGCTTATAAGGAAAGCAAATGATCAACATCCGAAATCTAACAGATGATAGTTTTTAGAAAATTGATTTTCCCAATTGCAATTGCATTCTCTTTACACGTTCCTCCAGTTTTTCAGACGAAAGATCTTCGCGCATGCTATCGACTTTTATCGGGAAACAGAATGGCGTAAGTCGCCGCGGATAAGTAATAATTATTTTTCCTTTTTGAATTCTTTCCAACATTTCACGAAGCCGTTGTTCTTCCATTTGTTGTTCCATCACTTCGTTGTAAGCTTGTCGCAGCAAAAGATTGTTAGGCTCATATTCTGAAAAAACATTAAAGAGTAAAGAAGCAGAAGATTGCAGGTGTCGCGCTTTTTTTTGTTCTCCCGGAAAGCCCTGGAAAATCAATCCGCCAATAACAGCTATGTCACGAAATTTTCTTTTCGCCATTTCAACACTGTTCACGCTTCGCTGAATATCTTCGAATAAATTATTGGAAGAAAAAAGTCTATAAGCATTATCGTTATCTAACGGAATTAGTTGATCGCTTAATAATTCAAAACCATAATCGTTCATTGCAAAAGAAAAAGTAATTGGTTTAATGCGACTCAGGCGATAAGCAAGAACTGCCGCCATAGCTTCATGTACCAATCTTCCTTCAAACGGAAACACAAAAAGATGAAAGCCGTCTTTGGTTTCGATCTGTTCTATCAACAATTCATTTTGTTTCGGGATGTGCGAAAGATATTCCTGTAATTCAAAAAGTGATTGAAGGATGGCTAATTCCGGTTCTTTCGAAGTCCCCTCTCCGGGAAGGGATTTAGGGGCGGCCGCTTCATCAAATTTTTTCCGCAGCATAAAACCAAGATTTGCTGAAAGGGGCATTCTTCCGCCTTGCCAGCTTGGTATCCTTGATTTTTTTGCATTCGATTTTCTTACGATGCAGGTCATATCTTTTATCATCACAAATTCCAGTGTCCTTCCTGCCAGTGTAAATACATCGCCGGGCTGCATTCCCGCGATGAACCACTCTTCAATCACACCCACATAGCCACCACCCAAAAATTTAACTTTTAGCATCGGGTCGCTCACAATAGTTCCTATATGCATTCGATGGCGCATAGCAATCCTTCGACTGTTTATTTTATAAAGCCCATCAATGATCTCAACTTTTTTATAATCATCATATTGCTGAAGCGCAACACCACCCGACGTTACAAAGTTTAAAATTTGTTGCCATTCTTCATCGGTGATATCGCGGTAACAATAAGATGATCTTATTTCTTTTAAAATATTTTCAGGATAAAATCCATCAGAAATGGCGAGCGTACTTAAATATTGAATCAGTACATCATAACATAAAATTCTTGGCTCACGGCTTTCAATCAAATTGATAGCGATGGAATCTTTCAGCGCTGCTGCTTCAATCAGTTCCAATGAATGCGTAGGCAGAAAATAAATTTTGCTCACCTCTCCGGGGCGGTGACCGCTTCTTCCGGCGCGCTGTAAAAAACGCGCAACTCCTTTTGGAGAACCAACCTGTATCACTGTTTCTACCGGACGGAAATCAACACCGAGGTCAAGGCTGGCCGTACAAACCACGGCTTTTAAATTTCCTGTATGTAAATTTTCTTCTACCCAAAATCTCAAATCCTGTTCAATACTTCCATGATGCAAAGCGATCGCTCCGGCAAGATCGGGACAGGCATTCAGCAACGCCTGGTACCACATTTCACTCATGCCGCGTGTATTGATGAAAATAAGCGTGGTTCTGCTTTCCATAATAATCGGAATCACTTTTTCAACAAGCTTAATTCCCAAATGCCCGGCCCACGGATATTTTTCGATCTCGTCAGGAAAGATCGATTCGATTTTTATAGGTTTGTCGATTTTTGCACTAACCGTTACAAAATCTTTTTGATCCAAACCTTTTTGCAAAAGTGGAGAAAGCAAAACTTCTCTTGCTTCTCCCAAATTACCGATGGTGGCGCTGATTCCCCAAACGGAAACTCCCGAATGAAAATCTGCTTTTTTTGTTGGTTTACTGTTGTCGATACTTAAACCGATAATTCTCGAAAGCGCCAGTTCTACCTGCACACCACGCTTGCTTCCAAGCAATTCATGCCATTCGTCAACAGCAATTATTTGAAGTGTTTTAAAAACATCCGGGTAATTTTTTTGTGCGAGTAACAGATGCAAACTTTCGGGAGTGATGATGAGTACTTCGGGAACATTTCTTTTTTGTTTCGCTCTTTCAGCAATAGTTGTATCGCCATTGCGAATGCCGATTTGCCAGTTCATACCCAGTTCTGCAATTACTTCTTCCATGGCGCGGCCAATGTCTTTTGCCAGTGCGCGCAAAGGCGTTATCCATAAAAGTTGTAACCCGTTTTTATTTTTTGTTTGATAGTCTTTGGGATGTTCATTAATAAAATTAATAACCGCACCTAAAAAAACAGAAAATGTTTTCCCGCAACCTGTAGGAGCGTTTACCAGCCCGGATTTTTTGTTGACAATATGCTGCCATGTTTCTTCCTGGAAGGCGAATGGAATAAAATCTTTGGCAGCAAGCCATTTGCTGATTACACGGTAACCTTCTGTACTTTTTAATTCCACTTTTTATTTGAGATTAATAGCCTTTATCACTAAATGAAATGAGATGGGGCATGGAATATAAATTTACAAATAACCAGCCTCTTTTGTAATGGGTTTAAAAATTTCAACAAAAGACAGACCAGTGAATGGACAAATTTTACCAATTTATGTTTTGCTTAAACAGAACATATATTATTTCCTTTCTACTGATTATCAATCTTTTTTGTATCTGCATTTCACTATTACTGCCTGTTATGATTATTGTCATTAACAAAATTGATTTATGTCATTTTAGAATTCTGCTTCCGCGGTAGTTTTACTTAAAAGTAAAAGCCATGTTTGGAGTTTTAGATAAAGGTAAAATCGAAAAAGTCATCAATGAAAATGTAATCGGCAGATTGGGTTGCTATGGAGATGGTAAAATGTATCTCCTTCCCATAAGCTATGCATACGACGGTGAGTATATATATGCGCACAGCCTCGAAGGCTTGAAGATATCTATTATGCGTAAAAACCCAACCGTTTGCTTCCAGGTTGATACTATGAAAGATATGGCTGACTGGGAATCTGTTTTGCTTTGGGGAACATTTGAGGAGTTAACAATAGAGGAAGATAAAAAAGCGGCAGTACAAAGCCTGATGAACCGGCAACTTCCGCTCGTTTCCAGCGAAACGGTGAAATTAAGCCCGGAATGGCCTTTTCATACCGGTGATTATTCAACGATTTCAGGAATTATTTTTAGAATAAATATTACTGAAAAAACAGGCCGGTATGAAGAATTGGAAGTTAGAGAAGGAGAAATAAAATCCGGAAAAGTTCACTCCCGGTAAGATTTTATAACCTTGCCAAATGGATTTTGCTTTGGCAGAAAGGGAGCATTGTTATGATTAAGATCATGTGAGGGTTTGCTAAGGCTCATTTTTATTGGGGACAGATATATACAATTTTGAGATGGTAATAGACTCTGAAATATTGAAAATGGATATTGCAAAAAACAACCAGATTAAACACGAGCATATGTCCTGGCTGAGACTCATTGAGTTTTTCAGGCAGGAAAACGCTTTGCTTAAATATCGGTTAAGCGAAATGGTAGATAATAGTGAAGACAGCCAGTTTTTGCAAACCGCTGAATATTTTCAGAATGAATTTTTATTGAAGGATGAAGCCCTGAAAAAGCTAATAAAAGAGTTGCAGGATTATTCAGATATTATTCAAAACAAGCCGGCTTTATCACCCCAATTGATCAATACTCATAATAATCTACGAAACGATATTTTACAGTTTGAAGAGAAATATACCCTTCTGTCGAAAGAATTTAATGAGAAAATGTTGCAAAGCAATTAACGGTTAATTCAGCATATCCAACAATTTTTTCTCATTCAAAATTTTTACATATCCTGCTTCGGCTTCTATCAATTTTTCATTTCTGAAATCACTTAAGGTTCTGATCAGCGATTCGGTAGTTGTACCGGCAATATGTGCAAGATCTTCCCTGGAAATGTGAATTGTAAAATCGGCAACTTCTTCTTTTTTATATTTTTTTGATAAACTCAGTATCGCGTCTGCTACTCTTTTTCTCAACGAATTGTAAGCCAGGTTAAGAAGTTGTTCCTCCTTTTCTGATACATTATGAGCAAGAAGTTTTATAAATTTTTGCGCTACTTTTTTGTTGTTGTTGATGAGGATTTCAAAATCTTCCCGCCCGATAATATTGATCTCTGATTCTTCCAAAGTTTCAGCTGTTTCTTTATAAACCGAGTTTTCGAGAAGCGCATTGTAGCCAAAAAAGTCACCTGCATTGTACAAACTGATAGTAAGTTCTTTACCTAGTTCATTAATTTTATAAGTCCTTATTTTTCCGGAATTTAAATAGTACAAACTGTGCGGATGATTCCCCTCGGCATAAACCCTTTGCTTTTTTTTGTATCGGTTCATAACTTTAGAATCGGTTAATTTCTCGAGCGCATCTTCGTTTTTTATTTCGTCAAAAAAGTCATTGAGGTTCTTGGCACTTGTGGCGCGTTCGCTTTGGATCTTTGCTTTTTGAAGCCGGCTTTCTATCGCATTTAATAATTCAATATCGGTAAAAGGCTTGGTGATATAATCATCAGCACCCATTTCCATTCCTTTTCTAAAGTCGCCACGCTCAGTCTTTGCGGTTAGAAAAATAAAAGGAATGCTTTTTAAGATATCATTCTTGTTAATAAGATGAAGCAGCCCGTATCCGTCTAATACCGGCATCATGATATCGCAAATGATAAGGTCGGGCTCTTCTTTTAAGGCTAGTTCATAGCCTTCTTTGCCGTTTCTTGCAGTAGCAATCTGGTAATTAGCCATTTCAAGAATTTCGGCTGTATTTTCTCTTATTTCATCATTATCTTCTACTAAGAGTATTTTTGTCATTGTGCAAAGATTAAATTTATTTCAGTTCCTTTATCCAATTCGCTTTTTATTTCTATTTTACCTTTCATCATCTCCACATATTTGGCTACAATGTGTAATCCAAGTCCGGTTCCGGGAATATTGGTGGCGTTGGTAGCGCGATAGAAGATTTCAAATAAATGGGTCTGGTCTTTTTTTGAAATTCCCATCCCCTGGTCTTTTACTGTAAACTTCAATAATCTGTTTTTAACTTCAGTAGCAACAAATATCGGCTTATTTTCCGCTGAAAACTTAGCCGCATTGGAAAGCAGGTTAATCAGGATATTTTTAAATAAAACCTCATCAAGGAAGACATCCGGATTACCGGTATGCGTGTATTTTACTTCCTGCCCGGTTTTGAATATTTCAGCCATTTCATTGATCTGCTGAGAAACCAGTTCCTTAATGTCAAAAAGCGATTCATGTGTGGAAATCTTGCCGTCCTCGATTTTTCCCAAAGATAGAAATTCATTTAATATATTATTAAGGTTAAAAACTGAAGATTTGATTCGCTGTACATGCTTGTCTCTTTTGTCCTGGTCCTCTGTTAATTTATATTTTGCCAATAAAGAGGCAGAGGAAAGAATGGTACTTAATGGCGTCCTGAATTCGTGTGAAGCCATTGAAACAAACGCACTCTTCATATCGCCAAGGTCTTTTTCTTTGCTTAATGCTTTCGATAGTTCATCTTTCGAAGCTTCAAGTTTTTCTAATGTTTCCTGCAAGGCGGCGGTTCTTGCTTCTACTTTTCCCTCCAGTTCTTCGTTCAGCGCTTCCATCTCTTTGTTCATGGCAGCCAGTTGTAATCGTTGCTGCCGAAGAATATTTTCTGCTTCAATTCTTGGCGTGATATTGCTTATAAAAGCAATTGAGAAAATACCCTTATCATCTTCGTAATTGCTAAGGCTTATTTCAACCGGAATTTCTTTTCCATCTTTGGTAATACCAAAAAGATCTCTTCCAATCCCCATTGGGCGGGTTGAAGGATGATCAATAAATTGATCCCGATCGCGAATATGTTGATGGCGATACCTTGGGGGAATAAGAATTTCCATTTTTTTATCTACCAGTTCACTTGGATCCGAATAACCAAATTCCTTTATCAAAAAATCGTTGGCAAGCGTAATATTTCCTGATTGATCAATGACAAGAATGCCCAGCGACGCGTTTTGAAATATGGCTTTAAATTTTTCCTGTTCCTGCAGAAGTTTATCCATCTAAGATATTTTTATAAACAGTTTCAAATTTCCAACAAAAAAAGTAATTGTAATGAAATGTGAATATAGGGAATATGAAATTTTTTCTTTTACCTTCTGTGGTTAAAAGTGTTAATAGACTTTATAAACGGCAATATAATTTTTTAATAAAGCCTGGGACATTTTGTTTTTACCACAAAATAATACAGAAAGTTCAAGCGATTGTTTGTATTAAGCTCCCGGCGTCAAAAATGAAACACAGTGAACGAACAAATTACAGTTTTTTTTATTTTTACACAGCAAAGTTTTTAAATTAGAATTAATTTTGCCTCATGACACTTCTTTGGATCAATATTATCAGGAAACCCAGCTAAGCATCTCCACGTCCCCAGGCTTTATTCTATTTACTTAATTCTATTTACTTAAATTATTCTTTTAACCAAGAAAGTTTTTAGCCTTTTATAGAAACTATCTATTGCTGATATTTAAAAATCATTTTAATGACAACGATCATCGAACCTTTCAAAATAAAATCGGTAGAACCGATTCATTTTACTACGAAAGAACAAAGAGAAAAAATATTAAGAGCCGCTGCCTATAACCCGTTTTTGATTCATGCGGATGATGTGCTCATCGACTTACTAACTGATAGCGGAACAAGCGCCATGAGCAGCGCTCAATGGGCTGGCATTATGATAGGTGATGAATCGTATGCCGGGAGTAAAAGTTTTTTTCATTTTGAAAAAACCATACAGGATATAACCGGTATGCCGATTGTTATTCCTGCTCACCAGGGCCGCGCGGCTGAAAAAATTTTGTTTACTGTTGTCGGGGGAAAAGGAAAATATATTGTGAGCAATACGTTGTTTGATACAACACGCGCTAATATTGAGTTTTCCGGTGCTGAAGGGATTGATCTTTTGTGTAAAGAGGGAAAACTTCCTTCTATACCTGCGCCTTTCAAAGGAAATGTGGATACCGCGGCGTTGGAAAGATTTATTGAAGAAAAAGGTGCAGAAAATATTCCTCTTTGTATGGTGACCGTTACAAACAATTCGGGTGGCGGGCAGCCAGTGAGCATGGAAAATATCAGGCAAGTAAAATCAATATGTACAAAGTATGGTATTCCTTTGTTTATTGATGCCTGCCGTTTTGCAGAAAATTGCTATTTTATAAAACTGCGTGAAAAGGGATATGCAGATAAATCAATTCCGGAAATTGCCAGCGAATTATTTTCGTATGCGGATGGCTGTACGATGAGTGCAAAGAAAGATGCCTTCGCCAATATTGGCGGTTTTATCGCTTTAAGAAACGAAGAATTGGCGGTTCAATGCAGAAACCTGCTAATTATTACAGAAGGTTTTCCTACTTACGGCGGGCTTGCCGGCCGCGATCTTGAAGCTATTGCTATCGGGCTTAAGGAAGTGATGGAAGAACCCTATCTTCAATACCGGATACGCAGTATACAATACCTTACTGAAAAATTAATGAAGGCAAATGTGCCGGTGATGCAGCCGGCAGGAGGCCACGCGGTTTACATCGATGCAAAAGCCATGTTGCCTCATATCCCGGTCGAACAGTATCCCGGACAGGCATTGGTGGCAGCTTTGTATATTGAAGGCGGAGTTCGTGGAGTGGAAATTGGTTCCCTGATGTTCGGAAAACATGATGAAACCGGGAATTTAATTCCGGCAGTAATGGAATTGGTTCGCCTTGCAATTCCGCGAAGAGTTTATACGCAAAGCCATATTGATTATGTAGCCGAAGTAATTATTGAGGTATATGAAAACCGCAAAAAGATAAAAGGATTGCAAATAGAATATGAAGCGCCCATCTCCTGAATGCTTTATAGCCGCCTTTCAATAAATAAATTTTATATCCATACAAATTCAAAAGCCATG
>DAHXOZ010000106.1 GCA_027364635.1 bacterium
AATTTTGGTAAGGATTGTCTTATAAGAAATATCATAATTTGGTTGTTTCTTTTCATCATAGTGGATGAGACCATCCGGAGTGGAAAACCAGGCGGTTTGATTTATATCGGGAAAAACCTGCCCGATTTCATCAGATATAGCCAATAAAGTTATTGAGTCGAGTTGATAGTCACCGTTTGGTCTAGGTGTAGCAATGATTCGCTTTGCACTATCTAAAGACCTTCTGTCCACCATCCAGATTTTACCGGTGGTATCCTCTGTGCCGAAAAAGTTTGTCATTCCTTCAAAGGAGGCTTTTTCAAATTGATTTGTTTGTGAATTATAAGTATAAGTAGCAGAATCAGTGTTAAAATAGATGCGGCTATTTAATTTGAATAGGGAATTCGGGTTTGAAGTAAATTCGTTTCTGGTAAAATCCCTGACCGAAAATTTTGCAACATCCGGGTTTCCTACCCCATCAAATGAAGGAGTAATGGTGTATAAAGTCCCATTTCGAGACATTGCCCATACGTCTCCTTTATTGTCTTCTTCCAAAACGTGAAATTCTCCTCCCTTTATTCCCGTCAAATAACTTAGATATTTCCATCCTTTTTCACTAGAAGGATTACGCTCAAATGCTGAAATTCCGAAAGAGGTTCCCACATACATTAAATTAGGATGCTTTTTGGAAATCAGTAAACTGGAGATATTTAAATTATTAGTGATAGAAGGTTGAACTGTTATTACTTTTCCATTTTTGATTAAAAACAACCCTCCTGTTCCTACCAACAGGTTGCTACCATCAACAGTTAAATCAAAAACCTGGTTTCTCGGAATTTGCTCTACTACATCAAAGCGAGAAGTTGCCGGATTGTAATGCAACAAACCATTTTGAGTTCCAACATATAAATTTCCATCAGGCGTACGTGCCATTGATAGAGGACCAGCAATTACACCACTTTGTGAATTGAAAACAGTAAAAGGTGAATTATAATCTAACTTTGCAATTCCATTATCAAGGCCCATCCATAATTCTCCTCTTGAATCGAGGTAAGGCGCAAAAATGATATTGCTTTTCAAGCCTGCGTCCGTGTTGATTACCTTTAATATCTTTCCTTGCGGATTCATGATCACCAAACCGGTTCCCAACACCGAAATCAAAAAATTGCCATTTACCACAATCCCTTTATAAACCATATTACTGGTAAATAACTTGTCATCCGAAGTTTTAAAAGGCGTGAAATTTTTTCCACCAAAGACGTAAAGGCCGTGAGTGAAAGTGGCGAGTAAATATTTTTTTTGAGCGGATGGAGTTTCTGTTGCGGGAAAAGGCAGCATAATCTGCACCCGGTCATTTCCTAAAAATTCACTTCCCGGAATTAATACCAGCGAATCATTTTGCAATTTAAGCAGGCCGACATTTTGTTCATGAACATATAAATCATTGTCAAGATAAAAGCTGTACATGAAATGCGTTTGAGGTTCCCAGGTTTTACACTTCCAGGTTGCATTTTTGCCATCTCCCGATTTGACCAGTCTGAACAATCTTTCTCTTGAAAGAAAATAAACGCTGTTGTCTGCAACATTTACGGACCAGATATCAAAGAATTCCCGTTTATCTTTTGGAACAAATTCTAAAAGAGAGTGTTCAATTGTTTCACCTTTTTTATCCTTTGCCAGGTAACCAAAATCACCTGAACCGCCATAATAAATTCTTCCGATTTTATCTTTTCCAAAACTTCGGGCAACCGCTGAAAATGAAGGCGCTGGTATTTTGGTCCAATTGACGCCGTCGTACTGCAAAATATTCCCTTTATTATTCGAATTTCCAAAATACATTATGCCGTCATTACCCTGTATCACACTCCAGTTAACAGCACTTGCGTTGTATATTTTGTTGGAATAATTGGTAATAAAAGGTAGCCCTTTTTCAGTGCCCGGCTGGCTCATAGAAACAACTGCAGAGAAGACAAAGAAAAGTGTTAGAGTGCCTTTAATGAAAAGAGTTCCGGTTTTTAAAAAGAAGTGCCTGTTCATAAATTTTTATTGAACGATTACAAAATACAACGCATGTATTTTCAATTGGCACAGCAATAATTTTTCACAGGATAAGATCCAAGTAAAATCAAAAAAGGATTAGTAAATATATAAAATTTGAGGCAAAAAAATTTATTCCTTTTAAGTAACAGGGGTATCAAAAATTAAGCTATACTTCAAGAATAATGAAGCATAGTAAACAAACTTTTATGGCAGATTCTTATTTCGGGAACAACCTTTATCGATAGTCTCTTTTATTCCTGTTTTGGAATAAACCAATATTATATCCGGCACGTATAACGGGGCTTGTGCGCCCGTACTGGTCATGGTATGGCGAATTAGGATCTCCGGAAATATCCCACATGATAGATAAATAATAATAAGTATTGCCGCCTCTCATTCTTCCTCCGGCATAGCCCGCGCCTACTAAAAAGCTGTTGGCATTTTGGGTGTTGATTTGTGAAGGACTTCCGGCCACATTTGGAATGTATTTCAGGTGCATTGAATTGTATTCGTATTGAGCAGTAGCAAATAGAAAATTTACAGGAAATAATCTTACAAATGCGCCGGGGCCATAGGTAGTTTGTCTCAATTTGTCACCTGAATAATAATCTTTTTGAGATAAATAATTAAGATTAAAGGTGATTCCGGCATCCAACCAGTTGGTAAGGCTATAACCTAATTGCGGCGTAATTCCAAGCATCGTGCTTCCGCTTGAAAAACCAATGTTAGCACTTCCGCCGGTGAATAATTTTTCTTTTTGAAAACCTGTCTTTGGTTTAAATTGTGCACCTTCGCTTTCCTGTGCATTTGCATGGAAACACAATGGAAGCAACAAAAGAACAATCACTTTCTTCATAACAATCTATTTTAATTTTCAGAACGAAAAAAAATTTATGAAACGAATATAAGGTAACGTTTTTCAAATGATTCGTTAATATAATTAGTAGATATAATCTTCAATTTCGTTTGGCCGGAACACAATTATTTTTTTACAGGGCCACAAATTTATTTTGAAAAACAGCATGGCTACATTTCCTGATTTTTTTGCCCGGTACTTTTTATTTTGTACATTTAAAATCTGCGGTTTTTTAATAAATCCTCAGCGATTCTGAGCTGATATTTACAGAACTTCGAAAATTTTTATTGTATGAATGCTTTTGTTTACTTCGCTATTGGTTTTATTTTTTTTATCATACTTGCGGCCATTGGTATTTCGTGGATCAATAGTTACCAAAAGAAAAAAGAAAAGAAAAAGCAACTCCAAAAATTTAATGATTTTATAATCGATAACCATCTTACTATTGATAGTAAACAGCGGTTTAATAAAAACATAATTGGCATAGACCGGCTAAATTATTCAGTGGTTTTTTTGAATAATAACACCAAAAAAATTACTGCCATACGATTAAAAGAACTTGCAGAATGCCGTTTAATTAAACAAAGTAATAAAACCTCCGGACACATTAACCGCATCTTTTTACAATGCATTTTTAAACGAAAAGAAAGAGAAGATATAATTCTTCCCTGCTACAATGAAATATACGATGATGTAAACATGATGATGCGGCTTTCTAAAAAAGCAACCAATTGGGCAAAAAGAATTAATCTTTTTAGAGAAGCTGCCACGCTAAAAGATCTCCATCGTTTAAGCGCCTGACGTTCGTTTATCAGCAAAATATTTTTGGTAAAACACACAGTAAACCAACAAATTTTAATGATTCCTGTTTTCTGGCAGGAAGCGGTAAATTTGCAATTACTACTTTCTTATTTTAAATTCATTTTGTGAAGAAAGGATTTTTTTTAACCGTCGCCTTATTTACAGTTTTATTTTCTTTTGCTCAACAAAAGTACACCATCAACGGAACGATCAGGGATCAGAAGACCGGCGAAACGCTCATCGGCGCTACCATTGTTTTGGTTGGAAACCACACTTACAGTGTGCTGAGCAATGCTTACGGATTTTATTCTATTACTGCTCCAAAAAATGATTATATTCTGCTCGCTACTTTTTCAGGGTATGAAAACGATACTTTAAAAGTTTCTCTTTCGAAAGACAGAACATTAAACCTTGATTTAAAACCACACCCAACTCAACTGCAGGAAGTAGTTATCAGCTCAAGGAAAAACGATATTACCCAAACCCTGCCTGGAATGCAAAAGATTTCTATGACTGAAATAAAGAACGTGCCGGTATTATTTGGCGAAAAGGATATTTTAAAAACGATACAATTATTGCCGGGAATTAAATCGGCCGGCGAAGGTTCCTCAGGATTTTTTGTACGCGGTGGCGCTGCCGATCAAAATCTCATTTTATTGGATGAGGCAACAGTTTATAACGCTTCTCATTTGCTGGGATTCTTTTCTACATTTAATTCTGATGCCATTAAAGATGTTACTATTTACAAAGGGGATATGCCGGCACAATATGGAGGCCGTTTGTCATCATTACTGGATATAAAAATGAAAGATGGTGATGATAAAAATTATAAAGTAACCGGTGGTATCGGGCTTATTTCATCGCGATTGAATGTAGAAGGGCCCATTGTAAAAAACAAAGGATCTTTTATGATAAGCGCCCGAAGAACCTATGCTGACTTGTTTCTAAAACTTTCACATGATAGCTCTGTGAACCAGAGCATTATTTACTTTTACGACCTGAATGCAAAAGCGAATTACCAATTTAATCCTAATAACAGGGTGTATTTGTCGGGCTATTTTGGGAAGGATGTTCTGGGTTACAGCAACCAGTTTGGCATCCAATGGGGAAATAGCACCGGCACTATCAGGTGGAATCACATTTTCAACAATAAATTATTTTCGAATACCTCTTTTATTTACAGTAACTACAATTATAACATCAGCATCAACCAAGCAAACAATAAACTTTTTATTCTTTCGAGAATAAAAGATTTGAGCATGAAAGAAGATTTGCAATATTTTGCAGGAAGTTCAAATAAAGTCAATTTCGGCTTTAATATCACGCGACACATTTTTACACCCGGCAATATTAAAACTTCAGCCAGTTCATCTTTTAATTCTTTAATACTTCCTGATAAATACGCTTTCGACGGAGCTGCTTATGTTTCGGATGAATGGGCTTTAAATGACAGGCTCAAATTCAATTCAGGCATACGTATTTCAATGTTTGCTATGGTAGGCCCGGGCGATTTTTATTCTTACGACAGTAGCGGTACTATAAAAAGTACTCAAACGTATGCTTCCGGAAAAATTGTAAAATCTTACTTAAGGGCTGAGCCGCGATTTGCAGCAACTTACCAGCTAAATGATTTCAGTTCAGTAAAAGCTTCTTATTCCAGGAACGTACAGAATCTTCATTTGCTCTCCAATTCAACCGGAAGCAATCCTACCGATCTTTGGATACCCAGCAGTAACAATGTAAAGCCCGAAATTGCAGACCAGTTTTCGGCAGGATATTATCGCAATTTTGGTAATAATAAGTATGAATTTTCTGCAGAAGTCTATTACAAAAATTTGCAAAATCAAATTGATTATAAAAATGGTGCTCAGTTGGTAGCAAACCAATTGGTTGAATCACAATTGGTATTTGGTAAAGGCCGGGCCTACGGTTTGGAATTATACGCGAGGAAAAAGGTTGGAAAATTAAACGGATGGATAAGCTATACTCTCTCCCGGACAGAAAGAAAGATAGATGGTGTCAACAATAATAACTGGTACCCGGCAACGCAGGACCAAACGCACAATCTTGCAATTGTAGCTATTTACCAGCTTAATAAAAAATGGACGTTTTCATCCGATTTCGTTTTCAATACCGGAAACGCCGTAACATGGCCATCCGGGAAATATGAAGTAAATGGCAGTACCGTATTTTATTATGCAGAAAGAAACGGTTACAGAATGCCGGCCAATAACCGCCTTGATATAAGCGCTACATTGGAAGGCAAAAAATCAAAAAAGTTTGAAGGGAGCTGGACCTTTGCGCTATACAATGTTTATGGCAGGGAAAATCCATATTTTGTTCAGTTCCAGGATAATCCGGCTGACCCGCAAAAAACACAAGCCGTGCAATATTCATTATTCAGATGGGTTCCCTCGGTTACTTATAATTTTAAATTTTAAAACCGGATGAAAAATAAGATAGCCTATAATCTGTTTTTTTTGATTTTCTTCTTATTAACCGGCTGTAAGAAAGTAATTGATGTAAGCCTTAAAAACGCAGATGTACAATTGGTAATCACCGGCGAAGTGAACAACCTGCCCGGCCCTTATAAAGTCACTGTTTCAAAATCAGTAAACTTTACCTCAGATAATAATTTTCCACCGGTTTCAGGAGCCTTTATAACTATTTCCGGTAATGGAATTACGGATACTTTGGAAGAAAAAGAACCCGGAAGTTATTTCACACACAGGCTGGAAGGCAAACCAGGCGAAGGCTATTCATTAAAGGTATCTGTTAACGGGAAAAATTATAACGCTACCTCTGTAATGCCAGAGCCGGTTGAACTTGATTCGTTAACCTTTACTTTGGGCAGAGACAATGACATTTACCCGATTGCCAATTTCAAGGATCCTCCAGGTATTAATAATTATTACCAGTTTATTGAATTTGCCAATGGTATAAAATTCAATAATGGCAGAGGAAATTCGGTGTTTGATGATCGTTTGTCAGATGGCAGGTACATCAAAAGAACCTTGTATGATGACAGTGATGATGTAAAACCGGGGATCACCTTAAAAGTTCAAATGAACTGTATAGATAAAGCAGTTTTTAATTATTTAAATGAACTTTCGCAGATATCGGGAAATGGCAGTTTTTCAAGCCCCGCTCCGGCTAACCCCGACAGTAATATCAGCGGAGGTGCATTAGGCTATTTTAGTGCAAATACGGTAAGCTCCAAAACCGTAGAAATACATTAGCCATTGCAGTAAACGGACTTTTTTGAAACTTTTTTATTTTGGGATATAACAGCTAAGGTTACCCGAAAATTTTATGAAGAAATGCTTAACCCAGGTGACTTACAAAAAGATGGATTCATCAATGAAAACGGTAACTTCCGCGGATACTTCCATATGTATGGTTAAACCGCTGGCTTTTTGCTTCTTTGGTTTCAAACACAATACCGATCCTTAGCGTATACCTTCCAAAAGAATATAAAGCGCCCAATTGCTGGGTAAGTACTAATGGTTTTACACCGGAAATAATCGGTCCTTTATCTTTTCTGAACAACCCTCCCTGCACGGTTGCATTATACAATTGATACTTTAAATCAGGAAAGTAATAAAAAAATATTTCGGATCCTTTCATCAGTTGGCTTCTTTCATCATCGAGAGCTGCGTCCCAATATGCACTCTCACTTAATGGCTTTAGTTTACCGAATTGAAAAATTATACCCTGGCTAAAATTGGTAAAGGTGGTTCCTAACGTAGTTTTAGTAACCGGAGTTAATTGAAAAAGAGACGTTTTAGTATTAAGCAGTTCTTTAGCATAAAGGCCCTGTAGATTCATGCCAGGCTCACTCTTCAATTGATAATTCCATATCCATCCCCAATAGCTGCTGTTTACATTGATTAGTCTATGAAATGAATTTTGCATATCCTCTCCCAGCGAAGCTTTTCCTATCGCCCCTATGGAAATGCCCCATTGGAAAAGTTGATTATGCTCCATAAAGTCAAAACGGGAAAACTTTCCATACAAATAACCGGTAATTGGGCGGTCAATTTGCGAAACGGTATAAATTTTCCTGGAAAAAGGTGTAAAAAGTTTTTGCCCTATTTCAAATTGATCTACCTGCTTTATAAATGCAGCTTTCCGCGAATGGTGTACTTTACCGTAATTAAATACTAATCCATTGGTATAGTAACCATCTTTCCCCCGGAACAAATAGAAATCATTTTCTGTAAGGATGGAAAATTGTTTTGAAAAGCCATTTATGTTTGTGCGCTGAGCTTTTGAGGATAAAAAGAAAAGTAGAAAAACGGTTACACAAATGAACTTAACCCGAATTGAATTTCCCTCCATAAAAACGATAAATAAATTATTCAGACGAAACTAAATAAAAGCTGAAACAATCAAAAATATAAGCAGGTCGATATTTAAACTAATAAATGATCAATAATGGTGGTTTTGAGAATTTAATTACAGTAAACAGACTTTTTCAACGGATTTTTATTTTTCTCGTGAAATGAAAAAGGAGCAAGATTTCTCTTACTCCTTCATTTCTATTAAACAAAAATCAATAGTTATTCTTCTTCATCAAATGCCATCGCTTCTTTGGTAGTCATCAACAATTCGTATTCTTCTTTGCTACCTACTATCATGTTTTCGAATTCCCTTAATCCTGTACCTGCAGGTATCGGATGGCCTGTAATTACGTTTTCTTTCAGGCCTAGCATGGTATCTGTTTTCCCTTGTATAGCAGCAGAAGATAATACTTTGGTTGTTTCCTGGAAGGAAGCGGCTGATATCCAGCTTTGTGTTCCCAGTGAAGCCTTGGTAATACCGAGCAACAACGGTGAAGAAGTTGCAGGGCGTGCATCACGGAATTCAACTGTTTTTTTATCTGCACGGCGAAGAATTGAATTCTCTTCTCTCACTTCTCTCAGCGTTACTATTTTACCAGGACGCATTTTAGTGCTTTCACCGGAATCTGTAACCACTTTCTTATCATAGATCCAGTCGTTCTCTGTATTAAAGTCGTACCTGTCTTCAGTATCACCCTCAAGAAACTTGGTATCGCCCGCATCTTCAATGGTAACTTTACGCATCATCTGCCGAACGATCACTTCAATGTGTTTATCGTTGATTTTTACACCTTGCAACCTGTAAACTTCCTGTATTTCATTCACTACATATTCCTGAACTGCAAACGGACCTTTAATTGAAAGTATATCTGCCGGAGCTATCTGGCCATCTGACAATGCAACACCTGCTTTAATGAAATCCCCTTCCTGTGCAAGAATCTGTCTTGTAAGCGGAACCAGGTATTTCTTAATAACACCATCTCTCGCTTCCACAATTATCTCACGGTTACCACGCTTGATATTTCCAAAAGAAACCACACCATCAATTTCAGAAACGACTGCCGGGTTACCCGGGTTTCTTGCTTCGAATAACTCTGTTACACGTGGCAAACCACCGGTGATATCTCTTAATTTACCTAATACGCGCGGTATTTTCACTACCACCTGTCCTGCTTTCACAGTTTCTCCCTCTTCCATAGTAATGTGAGAACCGGCAGGAAGGTTATATCCTTTTGAATCTTTTTTACCTTCAATAATCATAGAAGGGATGCGTGTTTTATCTTTTGTTTCGATTACCACTTTTTCCCTGTGGCCTGTTTGCTCATCAGCTTCTTCACGATAAGTAACCCCTTCTACTATATTTTCAAACTTAAGAATTCCATCAATTTCAGAAACGATTACATTATTAAATGGATCCCATGTACAGATCACATCGCCTTTGCTCACTTTTTGTCCGTCTTTCACATTCAATGTAGAACCATAAGGAACGTTATTGTTGATGAGTAACCGATCATTTTTCACATCCATTATTCTTACTTCACCTGTACGCCCGATAACCACTTTAATTTTATCACCTGCATTATTAACCGCATCCACTGTACGTAACCCATCAAATTGAACAGTTCCATCAAAGCGGGCATTCAAAGTTGATTCTACAGAAGCAGAACCTGCCACACCACCCACGTGGAAGGTACGAAGTGTAAGCTGTGTTCCTGGCTCACCAATTGATTGTGCAGCAATAATACCAACTGCATCACCTTTTTGAGCGGTGTAGCCTGAAGCAAGGTTTTTACCATAACATCTTACACAAACACCACGGCGGCTTTCGCATGTAAGAACAGAACGAATTTCCATGCTTTCAACACCCGCTTCTGTAATGGCCGTTGCAACATCTTCCGTAATATTTGCGCCAGCTTCTACTAAAATTTCATCTGTCAGCGGATCATATACGTTATGCAATGAAGTTCTTCCTAATATCCTGTCGTATAATGGTTCAATAATATCTTCATTATCTTTCAATGCACTGATTGATATACCTCTTAAAGTTCCGCAATCATCTTCAGCTATTACCACATCCTGCGCCACGTCAACCAATCTGCGGGTCAAGTAACCGGCATCAGCAGTTTTAAGAGCGGTATCGGCTAAACCTTTACGCGCACCATGTGTAGAAATGAAGTATTCCAATACATTCAGTCCATCTTTAAAGTTCGAAAGGATCGGGTTTTCAATGATCTCACTACCGGTGCTTCCTGATTTACGCGGTTTTGCCATCAATCCCCTGATTCCTGCCAACTGCTTAATTTGTTGTTTAGAACCACGGGCACCGGAATCAAGCATCATGTAAACAGAATTAAATCCTTGTTTATCTGAGGCCAATTCCTGGATCAAAGTTTCTGTAAGGCGCGTATCCACACGGCTCCAGATGTCGATGATACCATTATATCTTTCATTGTTGGTGATCAAACCTGCATTGTAGTTATCCCATACTTCTTCTACTTCGCCTGATGCATTTTCGATCATGGTTTCCTTTGTATCAGGAATAATCAGATCGTTAATGTTGAAGGATAAACCTCCTTTAAATGCCATACGGAAACCAAGTTGTTTGATATCATCGAGGAACTTAGCTGTCGTAGGAATGTTTGTCCATTTTATAATTTCACCAATAATTTCACGCAAAGATTTCTTGGTAAGTAAGGCATTGATAAAACCGGCACTTTTTGGCACATGCTGGTTAAAAATTACACGGCCCACTGTAGTATCAATAAGCTTATTGGTAAGCGTACCATCATTATTCCTGATGTTAACTTTTACTTTGATTCCCGCATGAAGATCAATCTTACGCTCGTTATAGGCAATGATCACTTCTTCAGGAGAATAAAAAGTTTTTCCTTCACCTTTTACGGGTTCCTCGGGAGTTGATTTTTTACCCTTGGTAATATAGTACAATCCCAATACCATATCCTGAGAAGGAAGAGTGATAGGTGTACCATTTTGCGGGTTCAAAATATTGTGTGAAGAAAGCATCAGCATTTGTGCTTCTAAAATAGCAGCACTGCTCAAAGGAACGTGAACGGCCATTTGGTCACCATCGAAATCCGCATTGAATGCGGTAGTTACCAATGGATGAAGCTGTATTGCCTTTCCTTCTATTAATTTAGGTTGAAATGCCTGAATAGACAGCCTGTGCAATGTCGGGGCACGATTCAACATGATTGGATGCCCTTTCAAAATGTTTTCAAGAATATCCCAAATGATCGCTTCTTTTTTATCAACCAATTTTCTTGCACTCTTTACTGTTTTTACTATTCCTCTTTCGATGAGTTTGCGAATAATAAATGGCTTAAACAATTCAGCAGCCATATCTTTCGGCAAACCACATTCGTGCATTTTTAATTCAGGGCCTAC
>DAHXOZ010000107.1 GCA_027364635.1 bacterium
ACCGGGCTATGGACGTTAGCCGGATTTAATAAAAAATTGAACCTGAACGGCTATATGGCTTATGGAACAAAAGCCCGGTTGTATGATCTTTCTGTAAATGATAGGTAAGATTTTTATAACCCACACTGGTTAGCTCCATCGAATTACTCCATTTGGAAGATTCAATACTAAAAGAACCATCTTCTTTTGATATGGTGGAAACAGGCAGCCCTTTCAACTGGATGGTTACGTTGTCTATTGGCTCCTCTGTATTCACATCTACAATTTTTCCTGAAATAATAAACGTTTGAGCCATGAGTTTAAAAGAAAAACAAAAAGAGACCAGCAATAAAAAAATAAACTTAAGATAGGAATGGAACATATTTTCATAAAAAGATACAGAGCATAAGAATTCTCTTATGCTCTTACCCAATGAGTGACATTTATTTCTAAAAAGGTTGGGTTGCAATTTATACTTTGATCGTTTTGTTTTCAGTGGTATGTTGAGTACAGGTTAAAATTGGCGCCAAAATTAAACCAGAAATGTTTATTTAGGCAATTTGTTTCGCTTTTGATTTTGTATAAGTAGCCTTTAAAAAAGAAATATTTTACTTAAACTCCTGAAATTAAGCCCATATTGTTTTTGCCTTAGAAAAACACACAGTAAAAAAAGAAATATTAACAATTCCTGTTTTATTTAAGTGGAGAAAATGCATTTTGCCCTATCAAACTGAAAACATAATTTTGCGACTCAAAAAACAATTCGAAATGCCATATTTATTTACGTCTGAATCGGTAAGTGAAGGACATCCTGATAAAGTAGCCGACCAGATAAGCGATGCGCTGATTGATAATTTTTTAGCTTTTGACCCACAAAGTAAAGTTGCTTGTGAAACGCTGGTTACAACCGGACAGGTAGTACTTGCCGGCGAAGTAAAATCAAAAGCTTATCTCGACGTGCAGGAAATTGCCAGGGGAGTGATCAGGAAAATTGGATATACTAAAAGCGAATACATGTTTGAAGCGAATTCATGCGGTATTTTTTCAGCTATTCATGAGCAATCATCGGATATAAACCAGGGGGTTGACAGAAAGAAAAAAGAAGACCAGGGAGCTGGCGACCAGGGAATGATGTTTGGCTATGCTACCAATGAAACAGAAAATTTTATGCCTCTTTCCCTTGATATTGCCAACAGCATTTTGATAGAACTGGCTGCTTTGAGAAGAGAAAGTAAAGAAATGAAATACCTGCGTCCGGATGCCAAAAGCCAGGTTACGCTCGAATATAATGATGATAATAAACCGGTAAGAATTGATGCGATTGTTGTTTCTACCCAACACGATGATTTTGATAAAGAAGAAAAAATGCTGAAGAAAATTTCTGATGATATCAAGAAGATTTTGATTCCACGCATGAAAAAGAAATATCCAAAATATGCTCATTTTTTCAATGATAAAATCAAATACCACATCAATCCAACCGGCAAGTTTGTGATCGGCGGCCCACACGGAGATACCGGACTTACAGGAAGAAAAATAATTGTTGACACCTATGGCGGCAAAGGCGCTCATGGTGGTGGTGCTTTCAGCGGAAAAGATCCAAGCAAAGTAGACAGAAGTGCAGCTTATGCAGTAAGGCATATCGCTAAAAACCTGGTAGCTGCAGGTGTTTGCAGCGAAGTGTTGGTGCAGGTTTCTTATGCAATTGGCGTTGCCCAACCCACCAGTATCAATGTAAATACTTATGGAACGGCTAAGGTAGATTTAACTGACGGAGAGATCGCAAAAAAAGTAGAAGCACTTTTTGATATGCGGCCTTACTTTATTGAAACAAGATTGAAACTCCGTAATCCTATTTACCAGGAAACAGCTTCTTACGGTCATATGGGAAGAAAAAATGAAGTAGTTACCAAAACTTTTAACCTGCCTAATGGTTCTCCCAAAACAGTAAAAGTTGAATTGTTTACCTGGGAAAAATTGGATTATGTAGCCAAGGTTAAAAAAGCTTTTGGGATAAAATAATTTTGAACAATAATCTCTTCTTTGAAACGATAAGCATTATGGTTTATCGTTTTTTTATTTTTGTATCTTTAAAATAAAAAGAAATGGAAGCATTTGAAAAAATAGTTCATTTTGATGAAGAAGGGAATCTTCTATTAAAATTGGGAAAAGATTTCTCAAAAAAGGAGGCTAAAGTAGTAGTATTGATTAAAGACGATGAAATAACTGAGAAAGAATGGCTAAGTGTAGCAATGAAAGGTGGCGCTTATGATTTCTTAAATGATCCTGCGGAAGAAATTTATACTATGGGGGACGGAGTGTCTTATAAAAGTGATCCTGATGAGGTTTAAAATAGTTTTAATAAATTTCCCTTTTGATGATTTTTCAGGGTCTAAATTAAGGCCGGCCCTTTGTTTGACTTCTCCAATTTCAAAACATCACCATGTAATTTTAGCTCCCATTAGCAGCAATCTTAATAATGCAACAGAGACGACCGATATTTTAGTCGAAAAGAAGCAAAATGATTTTGAAAAAACAGGATTAAAAGTTTCGTCAGTTGTAAAAATTCACAAGCTCATTACTATTCCCGATAAAATAATACAAAAAACAATTGGTTATTTACCTGAATCTCTTCATAAAGAAGTTGACGAGAAATTAAAATTGTTATTCAATATTGCCTAAAGAATTCCCTTTAATAAAATATCAAGAATAAAACCAAAGTGAGACCACATAAAACCTTTACACAACAACATCGTCCCAAAAAAAATCTTTTAATCGGAGGTATTCCTCATGTGATTGATGCCATGAAAAGTGGTGTTCAATTAGAGCGAATTTATTTGCAGAATACTATTTTGGGAGATGAAGCAGATGAATTAAAAAAAGTGGCGAGCGAATTTGAAGTGCCGGTAAATAAAGTTCCGTTTGAAAAAATACGAAATTTTAATCTTGAAAATCCGAAGGGTTGTATTGCCATCAAATCAAAAATAAAATACCAAAACCTACAGGATGTAATTTCTTTTATTGTAGAAAACGGCGAAACACCTTTGCTGTTAATGCTTGACGGACTAACAGATATAAGAAATATTGGTGCTTTGGCCAGAACGGCTTACTGTTGCGGTGTTCAGGCAATTGTAATTCCTGAAAAAGGAGTAGGGGCTTTAAATGAAGATGCAATCAATACTTCTGCCGGTGCTCTTGAAAATATTGCGGTTTGCCGCGTAAAAACTTTACACAGTGCAATTGATGAAATGCATTTGAATGGTATAAAAGTTTTTGCGAGCGAAATGAAATCCGAAGAAAAAGTTTTTGATATCAATTTTAAAGAACCGTGTGCCATTATTATGGGAAGTGAAGACAAAGGCATTCATCCGTCAATCTATAAAATGTGTGACAAGGTTTTTAAGATTCCCATGCAAAATGATTTTGAATCATTGAATGTATCTGTTGCCGCCGGAATGATTTTATATGAAGCGATGAAGCAGAGAATGAATGACTAATAACTTTTCTCCTTCACTTTTCCAAAAACCCAATAAGTAAGCTTGGTAGAAAGAATGCCGAGGCCCGCACCTGCAAGCACTTCCGACAAAAGATGAGCTTTAGTATAAATCCTAAGCAATCCAACACCGGTAGCTACCACATAACCGCTATAGCTAAGTACCGGGTGACTAAATTTTAATTCCTGGTGAACAATTTCTGCACCTCTGAATACATTGGCTGTATGCCCTGATGGAAACTCGGTATTGTGTGTATTATATACTTCGATATGCTGTGAAATTTTCCTCATACCATAACCAATGGCGCCGGTAACAAGGATTGAGCCTGCATCAAGGATAATATGTTCTTTAAATGTATGTTGTGTTTTTACGTGAAAAGCATCCATCGCGTATATAGAAGCAGAGGGAACCCACATAAGGTAATCGGCTGCATTGGTATGAAAGTCGGGATAATTTGCCTGTACATGTGCCATGATTCTATCATCCAGTTTTGGGATGCCGTTTATTACCGGTTTTAAACCGCCATAAATTAGTAATGCTCCCGGAACTATAAGGCCTGAAGGCTTTAGGTAAGGCCGGCCATTATTTACCTTTGAAGAATAAGAAGGATCAGTTTTTAAGCCATTTTGTGCTTTTACAATTGTAGAATAAAAAGTAAAAAGAAAAGGTAAGAGTAATATAAGTAGTCTTTTATTGATCATTTAAAAATGTTTATTAGTAAAACTTACAAGTTGTAAATATAGTAAGGATGTTTAAGGATTTTTAATCTAAAAATATTTTATAGAAAATAGAAATCTGCTTTATTTGTTCATTCACTGTAAAAGTGAAAGGCTAATCGTATGCAATTCGCTTGAATTATCTTTGCGAAATGGCTTATAAAAATTTGCAGGAATTTATTGATGTTCTTGAAAAAGAAAACGAACTCGTTCGCATAAAAGAGTTTGTGGATCCTCATCTGGAAATAGCAGAAATTACAGACAGGATAAGCAAAAGTAAAGATGGAGGAAAGGCGTTACTTTTCGAAAATACAGGTTATGATTTTCCTGTGCTGATGAATGCTTATGGAAGTGAAAAAAGAATGTGCCTTGCATTAGGAGTGCATCATTTGAATGATACCGCAAAAGAAATTGAAAATTTATTTCACTTGCTTTCATCTCCTAAAGAAAACATTATTGATAAATTAAAGTTGCTGCCAAAGCTTGGGCAGTTTGCAAGCTGGATGCCTAAAGTAACCGGCGGACGCGGAGAGTGTCAGCAAGTGATTATGAAAGAACCGGATATTACCAAACTCCCGGTAATTACCTGCTGGCCTAAAGATGGTGGGCCTTTTGTAACGCTGCCGGTTATTCATACAAAAGATCCGAATAATCATTCAAGAAATGTAGGCATGTATCGGATGCAAATATTCGGACCAACGCTTACCGGCATGCATTGGCATAAACATAAAGTGTCAGCAAAACATTTTAATGAATACAAAAAACTAAATAAGCGTATGCCAGTTGCCGTTATATTAGGTGGCGATCCGGTTTATGCTTATTCTGCTACGGCCCCATTACCCGAAAACGTCGATGAATACATGCTTGCAGGTTTTTTAAGAAAGAAAAAAGTAGAATTGGTAAAGTGTATTTCGCAGCCGGAAATTGAAGTGCCTTCTGATGCTGATTTTGTTATTGAAGGTTATGTTGACCCGAACGATGAATTAATTTGGGAGGGGCCTTTTGGTGATCATACCGGCTATTATTCGTTACCTGATTGGTATCCGAAGTTTCATATCACGGCGATTACTCATAAAAAAAATCCTGTTTACCCGGCAACGATTGTTGGCATCCCGCCACAGGAAGATGCATGGTTGGGAAAAGCAACCGAGCGGATATTTTTAGCGCCAATAAAAATGACATTAGTTCCTGAAATTATCGATATGGAAATGCCGGTCGAAGGCGTTTTTCATAACCTGGTGATTGCAAAAATTCAAAAAGATTATGCAGGGCAGGCACAAAAAGTAATGAATGCGATGTGGGGCGCGGGGCAAATGATGTTCAATAAAATTTTGGTGGTGGCCTCCCCCGGCCCCTCCAACGGAGGGGAGATTGAAACCATCCTCCTCAATGATTATTTGAATCTTGCCAAAGACGTTTTCAAAAATTTAAATCCCTCAACTGATATTTATTTTTCGCAAGGGCCTATGGATGTGCTGGATCACAGTTGCAGCAAACTCGGTTTTGGTGGCAAGATGTGTATTGATGGCACCTTTAAATACGATGAAGAAAAGGAGGATGGATTTTCGTCTATGCTTCCCCGTTTTACTGGTAATTCTGCCACACAATTAATCAATCTTTTTCATGAAATAAAAGCGATCAACTTTTCTTTGGTAGAAAAAGGTATTCCATGCCTTATTGTTTCTATTCAGAAAAATAAAAAAGGCCATGTAAAAAAATTGCATGAATTAATTTTTGAAAGTGGTCTTGTTGATGGAATTAAAATGATCTTGTATGTTGAACATACGATCGATCCAAATGATCTTCCTGTTGCTTTGTGGCGTTTTTGCAACAATCTTGATCCTAAACGCGACAATTTTATAGTAAAGAAACAATCTCCTGATAATTCTAATTTATACCTTTCCTGTATGGGTTTTGACGGCACTTTGAAGACAAAAGAATTTGATGATTTTTATCGTGATTGGCCCAATATAATAATTGCTGATGATAAAACAATTAGTTCAGTGGATAAAAAATGGGAAAAGCTTGGCCTGGGAACATTTATTCCTTCACCCTCACTAAAATTTAAAGGCCAAATGTATGGAGAGGAAGCCGTAGCCGAATTTAACAACTCAAATGAAGCGTAATAAAACAAAAAAGCTTTTGGAAAATTCTCAAACTTTCCAAAAGCTTTTAATAACTGTAAATTTTAAACTCTTAACTCTGAACTATTAAATATCCGTTGCTTCCCCATATGCTACTGCTGTAGCTTCTTTTACGGCTTCACTGATAGTTGGATGCGGATGAATCGCATTCAATATTTCATGAGCCGTTGTTTCCAGTTTGCGTGCTACCACAATTTCAGCAATTATTTCTGTAACGTTATATCCAATCATATGACAACCTAACAATTCGCCATATTTTGCATCGTAAATTATTTTTACAAATCCTTCTGTTGCGCCTGCGGCTGTTGCCTTTCCGCTGGCAATGAATGGAAATTTTCCAATCTTCAATTCATAACCTGCATCCTTAGCCGCTTTTTCTGTATAACCTACGGAAGCGATTTCCGGCGAACAATAAGTACAACCCGGAACATTGTTATAATCAATAGGTTCAGGATTTTTGCCTGCCAAATGTTCTGCGGCGTTAATACCTTCTTTTGTAGCTTTATGTGCCAAAGCCTGGTGAGGTGTGCAATCGCCGATGGCATATAAACCTGGTATATTGGTTTGCTGATTTTTATCTACCACAATTCTTCCTTTATCGGTTTTAACCCCCAATTCTTCAAGCCCGATATTTTCAATGTTAGCGGTAATTCCTGTTGCGCTTAAAACCACGTCAGCTTCCAGTGTTACTTCACCATCTTTGGTTTTTACTTTTGCTTTTACGCCATCACCGCTGGTATCTACACTTGTTACTTCGCTGCTGGTCATGATGGTAATTCCCTGCTTTTTAAAGTTTTTCTCAAGCTCTTTAGAAATTTCTTCATCCTCAACCGGAACAATTCTTGGCAAAAATTCAACGATGGTAACTTTAGTTCCAATGCTGTTATAAAAATAAGCAAACTCAGTTCCGATAGCACCTGAGCCAACCACAATTAGTGATTTAGGTTGATTTTCAAGGCTCATTGCTTTGCGATATTCAATTATTTTTTTGCCATCAAATTTTAGTGAAGGCAACTCCCTCGCTCTCGCGCCGGTTGCTATAATGATGTTTTTTGCTTCCAGTGTTTGTTTTTTACCATCTGCGCCTGTCACTTCAAGTTTGGTCGGAGAAATTAGTTTTCCATTTCCCATTACCACATCGATCTTATTTTTTTTCATCAAAAATGTAACGCCCTTATTCATCTTATCTGCTACGCCACGACTACGTTTTATCACATTCCCAAAGTTAGGTTTTGGGTCGGCCAATTCAATTCCATAATCAGCAGAATGATTTGCATATTCCATTACCTGTGCACTTTTCAATAAAGCTTTTGTAGGAATACAACCCCAGTTGAGGCAGATGCCGCCAAGGCTTTCACGTTCTACAATTGCTACTTTTTTTCCTAATTGAGAAGCCCTTATAGCAGCGGGATAGCCACCGGGGCCGCTGCCTAAAACTATTACGTCGTATGCCATATTTACTTTGAATTTGTTTTTAAAATTGTATTTATTAGCGGTGCAAAATTACTTTAGAATGCGCAAAGCGCAAAAACTGTAACATTTAGTTATTACAAATATTTGGATATTTTGCAGATATTCACGCAAAAATCAAAGCCAGGTAATTAATGTCAAACCTCCTTAATTTCCTTATTTCTTATGAAGAATTTTTTGCTTTTCTTTTCTCTTATTTCGATTGTGATTTTAACGGGATGCAGTGCATCAAGAAAAATAAAAAATGCCTCGGCAGAAACCCACGGGGCCGTTCACAGCATTGTTGTTATTAAAAATAAGGTGCCGGAAAGACCTGTTAATACTAAAAGTGTTTCTCCTAATGATGTCATCAGTTTTGCAGAAACGCTTATTGGCATAAAATACCAATACGGTGCAGAAAGTGTAGAAGATGGTTTTGATTGCTCTGGCTTTGTAAATTATGTCTTTAATCATTTTAATATTTCTGTTCCGCGTGTTACGACAGACTTTACCAACGCCGGTGAAGAAGTTCCGATCCGGGATAGCAAACCAGGCGACATTATTTTGTTTACCGGTACCGATCCAAAAAGCGGCGTAGTGGGGCATGTAGGAATTATTACAGAAAACAACAACGGCGATATTAAATTTATACATGCATCAACGAGTCGCGGAGTAATGATTTCAGGAATGAATTCATATTTTTTGCCACGTTTTGTAAAAGTGAACAGGGTATTTCCTGAAGGAATGTAGGAAGTCAGTTTTTCAATTTTCCCGAAAATAGAAATACCGGTTATTTGTTGTTTTACTGCAATCGTTGTTTAACTTTTAACCTGCAGTTTTGCCTCCTTACCCTGTTCTTCCTCAGCATGGGTCTTCAATGTATTGATACTTAAATTAAGTTCAAAACCGATTAAGATTGCGAGGGAATTTAAAAAGATCATGATCATGATCACCATAACGGTGCCGATGGAACCATAAAGAATATTATACCTGCCGAAATTGTTTACAAAAGTGGTAAACCCGAGAGTAACTAAAATAGATAAAAAGGTTGCAATCACAGCGCCGGGGGAAACAAGGTTCCATCGCCTTGTGGTAGAAGGTGCGTAGCGATATATGAAAGCATATGAATAGAAGATTAAAGCGATGATAAAAAGCCACTTTCCATAAAAGATCAGATTTTTAAGGTGCAAATCTTTGATACCTATCCAGTCTAAAAAATTACGCTGCAGAAGCAATAAAATGATGCATGCGAGCAACAAACCAAAAAGCATCATGGTCAATTTGATAGCTTCCCACCTGGTTTTTAAGCCTTTCATCTTTTGAAACCCCACATGATTCTTGTTGAACGAGCGCATCAGTCCCATTACCGCACCCGAAGCAAAAAAAAGTGATAAGACGAAGGTGAATGAAAGCATTCCGATTTTGGAGCCATTAATAAAACTGTCTACAAATTGTATCAGTCCTTTATTATAGGTGGTGGAAGGAATGATATCGTGGATCAATCCGTGCAGTTGTATCTTTAATGCTTTTTTTGAAACAAAAGGAAGGTTCGGCGCCAGGGTAAATAGAAATAAGCACGATGTAGGTACCGACATAATGAAATTATAAGATATAGCAGAAGCTTTTTCAGTGAAGCTGGGCAACGTGAAATCCTTTGAAAAATGCTTCATTACTGCATAAACAGTCATTCCCTGGAAACCGGGCGGCGACCATATTTTACTTTTTCTTACCAGGTATTTTACCGGATGCAGAAAACTTTTCTTTTTTTGCAAAACTCTTTTCTGGGTTTAAAGTCGGTTTTTTTTATTTAAAAAACTAAAATAGCCCTTTTTATGTTATTCACCTTTTTGTCTTGTTTTTATTAGGCTGTCGAGTGCATGCTGATAGGCTTTCGCATTTGCTTCATGCTGTTTGTAATCTGATGCAAAATCTGAGAAGCCGGAAAAATCTGAACGGGCTACAAAAAATAAATAATCGGTTTCAGGAGAATTTAAAACAGCATCAATCGTTTTTATTGAAGGCGTACAAATAGGGCCGGGCGGCAAACCAGTGTTTAAATAAGTATTGTAAGGCGAAGCAAACTGAAGATGTTTATTGTAAATTCTTTTCAGTCCGAAATCCCGCAAAGCATATTTTACAGTAGGATCTGCAGCCAGTTTCATTCCTTTTTTTAAACGGTTTATGTACACACTTGCAATTTTTCCTTTGTCTTCCTCTTTGTTGGTTTCTTCTTCAACAATGGAAGCTAACGTATAAACCTGCTCAGGAGTAAGATTCAGCCGCTCTGCTTTTTGCTTTCTTTCCTGATTCCAGAATTTTTGTTTTTCCGCATACAATTTTTTGAAAATATTTTTCATGGAGGTGTTCCAGGTATAAGTATACGTATTGGGAATTACATCCGTCATAACGGTATTCGTATCTACATCAAATTGCCGCAACGAATCTTCGTTATTTAGAAAATTCATTACAGTTGAAGAGTCTATTTCAAAATCGCCGCCTATCTTTTTTGCAAGGTCATCTTTGGTTCTCAGTTTTGTGATGACAAGATTAACCGGAACCTGGTTCCCTCTGCCAAGCATCTTTATCAAATGATATAAACTCATACCATCCGTCACCTTGTACTTTCCTGCTTTTACTTTTTCAGGATAATCAGCATATTTAGAAACCTGGTCGAACCAAAAAATACTTTTAATCATATTATTCTTCAAGAGACTGTCTTTTACATCCCGGTAAATACTTCCGGTTTTGACATATAAAAATTTCTTTTTGGGATTGTGAACAGTAGGTCCAAAAATATTCCAGGCGCAATAAGCCAGTACTATTCCAATTATCAAAACAATAAATAAAATTATTTTACCGGTTTTCATATGTTGTTTTCATGTTGGAGGCTGAAAGTAATGTTTTTATCTTTTTTTCAGAAATATATACTCATAAAAAAACCCCGCCTTTTTTAAGACAGGGTGTTAAATAATTTTGATTTCTTATTGTGCCGGAGTAGGAGTTTTTACAGGTGCCTGTTGCGTAGAAGGCATTGGAACCGTGTTATTTTGTTGCGGTGCCATTGGGGTTCCTACAGGCGCTTCATTTATTAAATTTTCATTTGAATTGGTTCCTCCTGATTTTGGAATGAACAAGGTGGAAGTAAGGCATAACACACCAATAATCGCGGCAAAAAGCCATGTACCTTTTTCAAGGACATCTGTAGTTTGTTTTACGCCCATCAACTGGTTGCTGAATCCGCCTAAAGAAGATGACAAACCACCACCTTTCGGGTTTTGAATAAGCACTATCACCCCTAATATTATGGATGCTAAAATGATGATGGTTACAAAAAGAAATAACATATTAAATGATTTTTAAACTTTCAATTTTGGCTGCAAAGTACGCACTTTTAGAGGGATTAATCAAACTTAATTTTTCATACATTTCAATTGCTTTTTCCCTCTTTCCCTGCTTCAGCAAAACCTCTGCCATGGCTTCAGTAAGAACATTTGCGCTTTTGTTGGAAACTTCCGAAGAAGTTTGAATTAACTTTTCAATTACTTCGTTTTGTTCAGGAAGTTGACCGGGATGCAATTTCTTCATGCTTTTCAGCCAG
>DAHXOZ010000108.1 GCA_027364635.1 bacterium
TTGAAGGATGCTTCAGCGACCGCCATTTACGGTTCACGTGGTGCCAATGGTGTCATTTTGGTGACTACCAATAAAGGAGACTTTGAAATCAATGCGGCGTCCAACAGCACCCTCGTTGTTTCCTCGGTAGGTTTCACTGAAAAGGAAGTGAAAGTTGAGGGAAAAGAATTTCTCAATATTACTTTAAGTAGGTCGGAAACCGGCCTTAATGAAGTGGTGGTTATTGGTTACGGTTCGCAAAGAAAAGAAGCCATAACCGGCTCAGTTGCTTCAATAAGTGGAGAAAAGCTGAATCAGGTGCCATCATCTAATATCTCGGATGCCTTGCAAGGGCGCTTGCCAGGGGTACAGATATCTCAAACAGATACCAAACCGGGATCTACTATGCAAATCCTCATACGCGGGCAGCGTTCGATATCTGCCAGCAATGCTCCGCTAATAGTGCTCGACGGTATTCCTTTTTCTGGTTCTTTCAGTGATATCAACCCGGAAAATGTTAAGAGCATAAGTGTTTTGAAGGATGCTTCAGCGACCGCAATTTACGGTTCACGTGGTGCCAATGGTGTCATTTTGGTGACTACCAATAAAGGGGCAATAGGACAAAAAGCTCAAATAAGCTACAACAGTTATTATGGTGTACATAAACTTTGGGCACCTTTTCCCATGATGAACGGACCGCAATTTGACAGCCTTCGCAAAAGAGCCGGTATATATACAAATGGACCGTCAGAATCCGACAATGTAAATACCGATTGGCAAAAGTTGTTTTACAGGCCTTCTTCTCCTGTAACCAACCAGACTATTGACGTTTCAGGTGGTAGCGCAAAGGGAAGTTACCACTTTGGTCTGGGCTATTACGATGACCAATCACTGATTCCAACGCAGGAATTCAAACGATTTTCAATCAATAGTTCTATTGACCAGGGCGTTGGTAAATATATACGTCTCGGCTTTACTACTAATACAGACTATAACACCTCAGAAGGTAACCAGGTGGGATTGTACAATATTTTGAGCATGTCGCCACTCGCAAGCCCATATAACGCTGATGGTTCATTAAAACAAAGCATACAGATGCCTTTAGATAATGCCTGGAATGAAACCAGATATATTGTCGATAGCTTAAAAAATCAATGGTTAAACCCAATCAAGACGCTGGGAACATTCAACAATTTATATGGAGAATTAAATATTCCGGGAATCAAGGGCTTGAAATACCGCGTTAATATTGGATTGAACTACAGGACTACTGATAATGGCAGTTATACCGGAACCGGAATAACCAGTACCAATGCTACAACTCCTTCTGTTGCTACTGTTATCCATTCAGTCACTCTTAATAAAACGATTGAAAACCTTCTGACCTACGATCGCACGTTTTCGGAAAAGCATCATATCAACCTTACAGGCTTGTATTCTGCTGAACAGGATAACTATAACAGCTCAAATATTTCGGCACAGGGTATTCCAAACGATCAGTTTCAATTCTATAACCTTGGACAGGCTCTTGGTCAGATTACTATTAATCCTAACTATCAAGGCTATTCGCAGAATGGTTTGGAATCGTGGATGGGACGTGCGATATACGAGTATTCTGATCGCTATATGTTGACGGCTATAGTTCGGTCTGACGGCTCTTCAATTTTGGCGCCGGGCCACCAATGGCATACTTATCCTGCCGTATCGGCCGGATGGAATATTGCTAATGAATCATTTATGAAAAATATATCGCAGATAAATCAATTAAAGCTTCGTGTGGGCTATGGAGAAACTTCTAATCAGGCTGTTGCGCCCTATTCCACTCTTGGTCGATTGAGTACAAGTCCATATAATTTTGGACCCACAAATGATGTGGTAGGATACTATGTATCATCGCTTCCAAATCCTAATTTGGGATGGGAGTATTCCAAAACCTGGAACTATGGCCTGGACTTTTCTATCCTGAACAATCGAATTTCAGGTACTGCAGAATACTATATAACAAAAACAAACGACCTTCTTCTGGGGGTTAATCTGCCGGCAACAACCGGCGTAGGCAGCTATACGGCAAATGTTGGAAATACCCAAAACAAAGGATTTGAACTTTCCCTAAATGGTACAATATTAGATAATCATAATGGCTGGACCTGGACAGCAGGTATCAATTTATATAGCAACCAGAATAAACTGGTATCGCTTGCTTCAGGTCAAACTCAGAATATAGGCAACAACTGGTTCGTAGGTCATTCACTCAATGTTATTTATGACTATAAGAAAATAGGGCTTTGGCAAGCTAAAGATCCAAATCTTAGTACATTGGAACCTGGTGGGAATGTAGGTATGATTAAGGTGCAGTACACTGGTGGTTATAATTCGGATGGTTCACCGGTAAGAGCCATTGGACCGGCAGATCAGCAAATACAGAACTTAGACCCTAAATTTCAGGGTGGTTTCAATACTACTGTAACCTACAAGGGATTTGACTTTACTGCCGTAGGTATATTTCAAAGCGGTGGTATGCTTGTCAGCACATTGTATTCAGCGTCAGGTTACCTTAATTTACTGAGTGGGCGAAGAAATAATGTAAATGTTGATTATTGGACTCCTACAAATACTAATGCCACCTATCCTAAGCCAGGAGGCGTTATGAGTGGTGATAATCCCAAATATGGTAGCACATTGGGTTACTTTAATGCATCCTATCTGAAGGTGCAAACATTGGCTCTTGGGTATAACTTTAGCAAGATGGGATGGTTGAAAAATACTGGTATTAACAAGTTGCGGCTTTACTTCATGGTACAGAACCCATTTGTGATGTTTTCGCCATACTATAAACAAACTGGTATGGACCCGCAAACCAACTCATATGGTGATCAAAATGCTGCAGTGCCCTATTCATCCAGCCTGCACCGCATTTTGACTATCGGCACCAATACGCCGGAAACACGCAACTACCTTCTTGGTATTAACTTGACATTTTAAAATTATATAATCATGAGAAGTATAAATAAAAAAATTAAAATAAGTACAGCAGCAGTAATCGTAATGCTTATGCTGTTTCTTGCTTCCTGTTCCAAAATCCTGAATGAAACTCCGCGAAGTATTTATACCCCGGATTTTTTTAATACCGAAGCAGGTGTAACCGGAGGAATAACCTCTTTGTATGCAAACCTGCGTAACATTTACGGGAATGCCTACTACTATAACACTGGTGAAACCGGCACAGATGAAGTAACCTACGCTCAAAGTGCCGACCAAAATTTTAAAGTTATGGACCTTTCCGGACAAGGAGACATTACTTCCCAGACCAGTCGCTCCGATGTATTGTGGAATAATTCCTTTGGTGCAATAAACACCGCCAGTGGTGTAATTGAAAATGGTTCCAAAGCTGGTGTTTCGCCGGCACTTGTTGCCGAAGCGCGGTTTTTTCGTGCGTTTTACTATTTTCAACTAGTGCAAACGTTTGGTGGAGTTCCTTTGGATTTAGGTTCAGGCGTACTGAAATTCAATACAAATCCTGTAGCACTTTCAAAACGCAACACAGTTCCGGAAGTTTATACACAAGCGATATTTCCAGACCTTGACAGCGCTGTAAACGATTTGCCCGTAAATCCGCGGGTAATTGGTGGTGTAACTAAAACAGTTGCGCAGCTTTATTTGTCAAAAGCTTACCTGACCTACGCATGGTGGCTTCAAAATCCAAACAATATCCCGACTTATCCTGCTACAGATAGAACAGATCCTGATGGAAAAACTGCTCAGGCTTATTTTCAAATGGCCTATGATCTGGCAACAAGTGCCATCAATGATCCCGGTCCCTATGGCTTAATGCCGACTTTCTATGACTTACATAACGGCGCAAACGACCGCAATAAAGAAGAACTACTATATGCTGACCACACTCAGTTAAATGAACTTTCTAACGGATCAAGCCTGACTTATGGAGGTGGCGGTGGACAGGATAATTTTGCCGGATGGATGATGACCTGGAATTATACAGTTATTAGAAGTAGTACTTCCAATACAACATGGTCTCCTGTAAGTTCTGTACAGCGGGCGGCAACTCAACTTCTGGGGCGCCCCTGGACACGTATGTGTCCCACCATTGGTGCTATTCAAAATACTTTTGCCGACAAAACCAATGATTCGCGCTACGACGGAACTTTTGTTACCACTTTCCGTGGCAACTGGAATTTACAGGGCACTGGTCTTACCGGCGTCACTACTTTATACAACGCAAACAATCTCCCGGTTCAGCCTGGGGATGCTATATTAACGTTCCTGGATCAGCCGAACCCATCTATTACTTATCCAAGTGGTCCGGGTAATAGTAATATTGGCGCAGGTACTTTACCCGGAAGATCCGATTTTGTAATTGGGCCTGATGGCATCAGCAGAGTCGTATATCCGGGTCTTTGGAAGCTTGGAGAATACCGCACCGACAACAATGGTACATTGGGGCAACCGAATGCCGCCAGTACCCGTCCTTTTGTAATTGCTTACTTCTCTGAATTCTACTTTATTGGGGCCGAAGCGGCTGTGATGGGTGCAAGTACCCAACCAGGCCAAAGTGCGAGAGACCTGATTAATGTAATTCGTGCACGTGCCGGCATGTGGGACTATAACAATAACGGAGATTCCACTTTAGTGGAGGACAATAGTGCTGCAATGACCGCTGCAACTCCTGCAACGATAACTATCGATTATATCCTGGCGGAACGTTCGCGCGAATATTATGGAGATGGCAGTCGTTGGCTCGATTTGGTACGCACCCAACAATGGGCAAATCTTGCTTCTTCCTATCAAATTGCAGGACCCAACTATGGAGATCATACTCCACAAACTGTAACTCGTAATATTCAGGACTATCTTTATCTGCGTCCTATTCCGATAGGTCAGTTAAATAACATGGATATGAATGCAGCAGATTTGGCAGCCTACCAAAATCCTAACTATCAATAGGTAATGCTTATTTCCGTTCCTGCGGCTTTTTAAAACCGCAGGAACGGCCTTTGTAAGGCAGGATTGAATAGAGTGAAAAATTAAAAAAATCAGGATATAAAATGGAGGAAGCTGTCTATCAAAATCCGGGGTACAATTAATGTGCATTAAGATAAACAGAGATTGCAGAAAAGATTTGATTTTGGTTGCAAACACTGCATTTAATAATCTTTTCCCATAATCAACATGATAGGGGGATGGAATTCTTTTCATCCTTCCTTTCATTTAAAAAACAGGATTATCAAAATAAGAATCAACTATAAAAGTTGGTTTACTACTAAAAATACAATTGTTGTATGCAATTGAGTTAGTACTTTTAAGGCTTATTAATATTTAAAATCTAAACTAAAAATCATGACTGTAATTACCGGGAAAAAAGAATATTTTAAAAAGATACCTCAAATAAAATATGAAGGTGTAAAAAGTGATAACCCGTTTGCGTTTCGTTGGTATGACGAAAATAAAAAAGTTGCCGGCAAAACCATGAAAGAACATTTAAAATTTGCGTGTGCTTACTGGCACTCATTCAACGGAAATGGCGCTGATCCCTTTGGCGAACCGACGCATATTTTTCCATGGAATGAAAAAGAAGATGCTGTGAAACGCGCGAAAGATAAGATGGATGCGGCTTTTGAATTCATCACCAAAATGAACATGCCTTATTATTGTTTTCATGATGTGGATGTGGTGGATTATACCAATGATGTGGTAGAAAATGAAAAGCGGTTAAAAGCGCTTACCGCTTACGCAAAACAAAAGCAGGAAGAAAGTGGTGTAAAATTATTGTGGGGAACCGCCAATCTTTTTTCTCACAGAAGATATATGAATGGCGCGGCAACCAACCCTGATTTTGCTGTTTTGACTCATGGGGCAGCACAAGTGAAAGCTGCGCTGGACGCGACGATTGCACTTGACGGTGCCAATTATGTTTTTTGGGGTGGACGTGAAGGTTATATGACCTTATTAAATACCAACATGAAAAGAGAGCAGGAACATCTTGCAAAATTTTTACACTCAGCAAAAGATTACGCAAGAAGAAATGGTTTTAAAGGAACTTTCTTTATCGAACCAAAACCATGCGAGCCTACCAAACATCAATACGATTATGACGCGGCGACTGTTATCAGTTTCATGCGCCAGTTCGATTTGATGGATGATTTTAAATTGAACATTGAAGTGAATCACGCTACGCTTGCGGGTCATACGTTTACTCATGAATTGCAGGTGGCGGCAGATGCAGGGGTATTGGGAAGCATGGATGCCAACCGGGGCGATTATCAAAATGGATGGGATACTGACCAGTTTCCAAATAATATCAATGAATTGACGGAAGCAATGCTGATCGTTTTGGAAGCAGGCGGATTAACGAGTGGCGGTATCAATTTCGATGCAAAGATTCGCAGAAATTCTACTGATCCTGCTGATCTTTTTTATGCGCATATTGGCGGAATGGATGCCTTTGCAAGAGCACTGATTATTGCGGATAATATTTTAAATAAATCAGAGTATAAAAAATTAAGAGAAGATCGCTATGCATCTTTTGACAAAGGAAAAGGAAAAGCGTTTGAAGAAGGAAAACTAACGCTGGAAGATCTTAGAAATCTTGCTGCTGAAAATGGTGAGCCTGAAGTAAGAAGCGGTCGACAGGAATATTTTGAAAATCTTATTAACCGTTTCATCTGATCATTTTCTAAACCAAAGCTATGTCATTAGTAAACACTTCTTCAAGCCTTGCAGAAACCAGTTTTAAAAAAGGAAACCCGTATTATATTACTTTACTTACGTTGGTTGCTGCGCTGGGTGGGTTGTTGTTCGGCTACGATACTGCTGTTGTAAATGGGGCTGAAAAATCATTGGTGGCTTTTTATATCCAGGCCATTACCGATCCTTCGCATTATCAATATGCGGTTTCAATGATCACTCAATATCGTGCTTTGATGGTGATCGTTCTTTTTATTATTTTCCTGATTATTTGTGGCCAAATCATTCGTTTGGTCGGAATGAAAAAAGGATGGATCGCTTGCCTGGTAATAATTGCAGCATTGGTTTATTGGGCAGAAGGATTTGCAGCAAAGGCTATTCCAACAGATGCGGCTTCATTGCAGGATACGGCAGATGTGATTAAAGGTTTTTTAATTTCAAGCGCGCTTATCGGCTGTGTAATCGGCGGCGCTTCTGCGGGTTTTATTTCAAAATCTTTGGGAAGAAAAAACGGACTTTTGATTGCTGCAGTTGCCTTTTTTATTTCGGCAATTGGCGCGTGGAAACCTGAAGCTTTCAATATTTTTGGAACAGAAGACGCGTATTCATTTGTGATTTTCAGAATTATCGGTGGCATTGGTGTTGGCATTGCTTCAATGATTTCTCCCATGTATATCGCTGAAATCGCTCCCGCAAATGTGCGCGGAAAATTGGTTTCTTTCAACCAGTTCGCGATCATCTTCGGTATGTTGCTGATCTATTTTGTAAACTATTTTATCGCACAACAAGGCAACGAACAATGGCTGCTAAATGAAGGCTGGCGATGGATGTTTTTCTCCGGCGTAATTCCTGCGGGAATTTTCTTTATCCTGTTATTTTTTGTTCCTGAAACGCCACGATATTTGGTGATGAAAGGCAAAGATGAAAAGGCATTGAAAGTTTTAAAAAAGATTTCCGGCAATGACAGCGCTTCAAAAATTCTGGAAGAGATAAAATCAACTACCCATGAAAAAAACGTGCCGTGGTTGTCTTATGGCTTCTTCATTATTTTCGTAGGAATCATGCTTTCCGTTTTTCAACAGTTTGTCGGCATTAATGTGGTTTTGTATTATGCCGGCAATATCTTCCGTAACATGGGATCATCTACCGATTCTTCTTTGCTACAAACCATTATTGTCGGTATTGTAAATCTGGTCTTTACAGTAGTAGCTATTTATACAGTAGATAAATTCGGTCGAAAGCCTTTAATGATCATTGGTTCTATTGGCATGGCATTAAGTATGACTGCTTTGGGTTTTGCCTTTTATTTCAATCAACTTGGAATTGCCGCGTTGATTTTTATGTTAGTTTATACTGCTGCATTTGCCATGAGCTGGGGGCCGGTTTGCTGGGTTTTGTTGGCAGAAATATTTCCCAACAGTATTCGAAGTGCGCTCTCAATTGCAGTGGCAGCGCAGTGGATCGCCAATTGGGTAGTATCTCTCACCTTCCCGGTAATGAATGATAACGTGTGGCTGACCAATAAATTTCATCACGGTTTTTCGTATTGGATCTATGGCATGATGGGAATTCTTTCTGCCATTTTCATGTGGAAATTAGTTCCCGAAACCAAAGGCAAAACTTTAGAGGAAATTGAAGGTTTGTGGAAGAAAAAACCTGTGCAAACAGTGGAAGAAGCTTTATTGACAAATCCTGAATTTTAATAAAATAATTTTTTACATCACAATAGTGCAAAACATGAAAAAAATATTTTTTCTGATTACAAGCTGTTTCTTTCTTTATACATCTTTACAAGCTCAAACTCCTGCCTATTTAAATACCTCATTACCTATTGATGCAAGGGTAAAAGATTTGGTATCGAGGCTTACATTAAAAGAAAAAGTGGACCAGATGATGAATTCAACGCCTGCAATTGCAAGGTTGAATATTCCTGCCTATAACTGGTGGAACGAAGCGTTGCATGGTGTAGCACGTTCTGGCCCTGCTACGGTTTTCCCGCAGGCAATCGGGCTTGCTGCCACATTTGACAACGCATTGGCTCTTAAAGAATCTTCTGCTATCTCTGATGAAGCGCGTGCAATGTATAATGCTTTTATAAAAAACAACAACCACGCTCAATATGCCGGCTTAACTTTCTGGACACCCAACATTAATATTTTCCGTGATCCGCGTTGGGGACGTGGACAGGAAACGTATGGAGAAGATCCCTTTCTGACGACACAAATGGGCGTTGCTTTTGTAAAAGGTTTACAGGGAGATAATCCAAAATATTTGAAGACCGCTGCATGTGCAAAACATTTTGCCGTGCACAGCGGACCTGAAAAATTGCGCCACGAGTTTGATGTAAATGTTTCTAAAAAAGATCTTTGGGAAACTTACCTGCCGGCGTTTCATGCGTTAGTGAATGCAGGTGTCGCAGGAGTAATGTGCGCTTATAATTCAGTGGATGGACAACCGTGTTGCGCCAACACTTATTTGTTGCAGGATGTGTTGAGAGATAAATGGAAATTCAAAGGCTACATCACTTCTGATTGCGGCGCATTGGCGGATATTTACCAGGGCCATAAATATGTTCCTACAGCAACAGACGCGGCGGTAATCGAGCCTTTGATTGGAAACTATTACGGTGTTAATAAAAACATGGTAACGATGTTGGAGGGTATCGCTGGTCATGTAAAACCCGGAAGCCAGGTAACCTACCGCCAGGGCGTTTTACTGTCAAGAAATAATGTCAATAAGGAAGATTGGGCATCGGGGGAGGCAAAAACTGCTGATGCCACTATTTATGTGATGGGAATTTCTGATTTGATAGAAGGAGAAGAAGGCGAATCTATCGCTTCTCCAAGTTCCGGCGACAGGGTGGATTATAATTTACCGTCCAATCAAATAGATTATCTAAAGAAATTAAAAGCCGGAAATAAGAAACCGGTGATTGCAGTAATTACAGGCGGTAGCCCTATGAATCTTTCAGAAGTACAGAAAATTGCTGATGCGGTTTTATTGGTTTGGTACCCTGGCGAAGAAGGAGGGAACGCTATTGCTGATGTGATATTTGGAAACGTTTCTCCTTCCGGAAAATTACCGCTTACGTTTCCAAAATCATTGGATGATCTTCCCCCATTCCAGGATTATTCAATGAAAGGAAGAACCTATCGTTATATGGAAGCAGAGCCCATGTATCCGTTTGGCTTTGGCTTAAGTTATACTAATTTCACTTACAGTAATCTGAAATTGTCAACAAACAAAGTTGAGAAAAACAGGCCGGTTGAAGCAGCAGTAAGAGTTACCAATTCAGGAAAAGTTGCGAGCGATGAAGTGGTGCAATTATACCTTACTCATTTGCCGGGCGGTGAAGATATTCCACTTTATTCCTTAAAAGGATTTAAGCGTATTCATCTGGCAGCAGGAGCTTCCCGGGAAGTAAAATTTTCAATTACACCTGACATGATGAAATTGGTAAATGAAGAGGGTAAAAGTGTTTTGAATGAAGGAGAAATAAAAGTGAGTATTGCGGGATCTTTACCTTCAAAAAGAAGCGAGGAATTAGGTGCAGCAAAACCAGTGACAGCAACCTTTACAGTTAAATGATTTGAACAAAAGGAATTTATTAATTATCAAAAGAAAAATTGAATGTTATTATTAGGAATTGATATCGGAACTTCTTTTATAAAAGTGGCGGCAGTAGATGCGGCAACTCAACAAATTGTGGCGACCGCGCAATGCCCGGATAGTGAAAATCCGATTACTTCGTTGCAAGCTGGTTGGGCAGAGCAATCTCCTGAAATGTGGTGGGAACAAACATTAGAGGCAATTGATAAATTGATAACAACAAAAAATATTAATGCAAAAGATATAAGGGCGATTGGTATTTCTTACCAGATGCATGGATTGGTTTTGGTAGATAAAGATCAAAAAGTTTTAAGGGATTCAATTATCTGGTGCGACAGTCGCGCAGTTGAAATTGGTGAACAGGCTTTTAAAGAAATTGGTGAAGAAAGTTGTTCTTCCTGCCTGTTAAATTCTCCCGGAAACTTTACTGCTTCCAAACTCGCATGGGTCAAAAAAAATGAACCGGACATTTTTAATAAGATCGATAAGATCATGTTACCCGGCGATTTTATTGCGATGAAATTAACAGGAGAAATTACAACAACTTCTTCTGCATTATCCGAGGGCATTTTATGGGATTTTAAAAAAGACCAGATTTCAGAAGAAGTAATGCAAAATTTTGGTTTTGAAAATTCATTGATCCCTAAAGTGCAAAACCTGTTTTCTTCACATGGAAAAATTTTGCCAGAACTCGCACAACGGTTAGGGCTAAACGAAAATGTTGAAGTTACTTATAAAGCGGGCGACCAACCCAACAATGCCTTATCTTTAAATGTGCTTCAACCGGGCGAAGTGGCGGCAAATGCGGGCACCTCAGGAGTTATTTATGCGGTTACTGATCAGTTGTTTGCTGATAAGTTTTCAAGGGTCAATAGTTTTGTTCATGTAAATCACACAACTGATGAAAAGCGCATTGGAGTTTTGCTTTGTATCAACGGCGCTGCGATCATGAATAGTTGGGCTAAAAAAATTTGTGGTGAAAATCTGAGTTATAAAGAAATGGATGCGGAAGCCGCCAAAATAAAATCTGGTAGTGATGGATTATTTATTTTGCCTTTTGGAAATGGATCTGAACGAATGCTTCAA
>DAHXOZ010000109.1 GCA_027364635.1 bacterium
TGTGGGTAAGGTGGACTGTACCAAGATTCAGGTATGACCAGTTAATGAACCTGGGTTGGAAAATATTGTTGCCGTTATCACTTTTAAACATGTTGGTAACAGGCGCATTAATTTTATTGAAACAAAATCACTGGCATTTTTAAAACTTAACGATACTTTTGCAAGCAATAAATCGCGAGGTACCAGGTAAAAAATATTGAAGAATGGAAGCATTAACAAACAGAGTAAAACCGGTTGACAGAAGGAAGATGTCTTTTTGGGAACGAATGTATTTGCCGGCTGTTTTTAAAGGAATGGCGATTACCATCCGGCATTTTTTTAAGAAAAAAGCCACCATAAAATATCCTGAACAGACACGACCTTTCAGCCCGGTTTTTCGTGGGTTACAAATATTGAACAGAGATGAAGAAGGACGTGAAAATTGCACTGCCTGTGGCTTGTGTGCATTAGCTTGTCCGGCAGAAGCGATTACGATGGAATGCGCAGAACGTAAACCCGGCGAAGAGCATCTTTACAGGGAAGAAAAATATGCGGCAAAGTATGAGATCAATATGTTGAGATGTATTTTTTGCGGATTGTGCGAAGAAGCCTGCCCGAAAGATGCAGTGTATTTAAGCGAAACTTTTGCTCCGGCTAATTATCAAAGAAAAGGGTTTATTTACGGAAAATCTGATATGCTTATTCCTGATCCTAAAACTGATCCGGAAGGTTTTGCAAAAGCAAAGGGAAGCAGGATTGCTCATCCTCAAGGACATGGAAATGAACATTAAAAGAAGTTTAGATGGTTTAGAAGTTTAGATGGTTTAGAAGTTTAGATGGGTTAGAAGTAGCCCGGTTAGTAAACCAACAAAAAAATAAAATTCCTGTTTTCCAAAATACTTATTTAAAGGTTGGAAACAGTAAACAAACAAATAATCAGAATTCCTGTTTTCTTCTAACCTTGTTTTGGGGGTAGGAGATTACAGAAATGAAATTCGAAAAATGGAAATAACACACATTCTCTTCTGGTTTTTATCAGCGTTGGCTATTGCAGGTGCTATCGGCGTTATTGCCAGCAAAAATCCTATTTATAGTGTACTATGCCTTGTTATTGTATTTTTTGCAATATCAGGTCATTATATTTTAATGAACGCACAGTTTCTGGCAATTGTAAATATCATTGTATATGCAGGCGCCATTATGGTATTGTTTCTTTTTGTGATCATGCTTATGAATTTGAATGCAGAAACTGAACCTGTAAAAAATATTTACATGAAAATGGCAGGGGTTATTTCCGGCCTTACCTTGATGATCGTTTTGGTAGCGGCGCTTGCTCACTCTGAAAATGCGAATGTGGTAATGCGCGGTGGAACAAGTATCGGACTTACAGAAAGCCTTGGAAAAGCATTGTTTAATAATTATGTTGTGCCATTTGAAATAAGCAGTGTTTTGTTTTTAAGTGCGATGATAGGCGCTATTTTAATAGGTAAAAAAGATTCGGCAACAGAAATAAAATAATGTGATTGAAATCTAAAATATTTTTTCAAAAATTCCGGCAAAAAACCCGGAAAAGTTTTTAAGAAAAGCAACAAGTTATGGAGATTAAGTGGTATATTTTTTTATCGTTAGTCTTGTTTTGTACCGGTATCATCGGTGCACTCACAAGGCGCAATTCTATCATTGTTTTTATGTGTATAGAATTAATGCTGAACTCAGTAAATTTATTGCTGGTTGCCTTTTCAAAAATGCACCTTACCCCGGTAAATGCTTTTGGGCCGGCTATGGCAACCAGTGCCCAGATTTTTGTTTTCTTTATCATGATTGTGGCTGCAGCAGAAGTAAGTGTAGGATTGGCCATAATCGTAATGTTGTATAGAAATACCCGTTCCATTGATATTAACTTTTTAAACAGATTAAAAAACTAACGGCCGGTTTCTTTTGAAAACGGAATAAATAATTTTAAAATTTAAAACGCTGCCGCAGTCGGTTTATGGACGCAATTCAACTTATTTACCTGGTTCCTCTTCTTCCTCTTCTGGGATTCATAATTAATGGACTTGGACGAAATGCTCTTTCAAAATCAGTAACAGGTTTCATCGGAAGCGCAGTTATTTTTATTTCCTTCTGCCTTAGTGTATGGATATTTTTTTCGGTATCTAATGATGGATTTACGACCCAAAACATTTCCTACTTCAATTTTATTGATGTATACAAACTTCATATTCCTTTTGAGTTCCAGGTGGATCAGCTTACTTCTGTATTCCTTTTAATTATTACGGGAGTAGGTTTTTTAATTCATCTTTATTCTGTTTCTTATATGAAAGATGAAACTCAATCAGGTTTTGGCAGATATTTTTCTTATCTCAATCTTTTTGTGTTTTCAATGTTGATTCTTGTGCTTGGAGGTAATTATGTAATCATGTTTATCGGTTGGGAAGGCGTAGGACTATGTTCTTATCTTTTAATTGGGTTTTGGTTTAAAGACCATGCGAATAATAATGCGGCAAAAAAAGCATTTGTGATGAACCGGATAGGCGATATGGGCTTTCTTTTAGCCATGTTTTGGTTGATCCACTTATACGGAACGGTATCTTACCATGATCTTTATAATTCTGATAATGGGATAATTACGGCACTATCAACCATCAACTCACCGGCAATAGTGGGCATCACTTTGTTGCTTTTTGTAGGCGCAATGGGAAAGAGTGCCCAAATTCCTTTATACACATGGCTTCCGGATGCTATGGCAGGGCCAACACCGGTTTCGGCTTTGATTCATGCGGCTACAATGGTAACTGCCGGAATATATATGATAGCAAGAAGCAATATTCTTTATTCACTCGCGCCTACAACATTGGCCGTTGTTGCCGGAATTGGTTTAGCAACCGCGATCTTCGCAGCGATCATCGCATTGAAACAAAATGATATTAAAAAAGTTTTGGCTTATTCAACTGTCAGTCAGTTGGGATATATGTTTTTAGGCCTGGGCGTTGGCGCTTTTTCCGCTGCCGTTTTTCATGTAATGACCCATGCATTTTTTAAAGCGCTTTTATTTTTGGCTGCCGGCTCTGTAATTCATGCAATGGGCGGCGAGCAGGATATTACCAGGATGGGTGGTTTAGGTAAAAAAATGAAGATTACTTACGTTACTTTTTTTATAGCCACGCTTGCTATTTCAGGCATTCCTCCTTTTGCAGGCTTCTTTTCAAAAGATGAAATTTTGTCTGCTGCTTTTGCTCAAAGCCCGGTTTTATATATTCTTGGTTTTGGTGGTGCTTTGCTTACAGCTTTTTATATGTTCCGTTTAATGGCGATGACTTTTAAAGGCAAATTCCGTGGAACACCTGAACAGGAGCACCACTTGCACGAGAGCCCGGCTGCTATGACAATACCTTTGATCATTCTTGCTGTTCTTTCAGCTTTTGGCGGTTTTCTCGGTCTACCCGAAATATTTGTAACTGACGGAAATGAAATAGATAAATTTTTATCTCCTGTATTTGAACATTCAAAACAATTCATAGTCGTTAAAGAAGTGCCTCAGCAAACAGAACTTATTTTGTTGGTCGTTTCTTCCGTTTTGATAATTATTGTTTCAATATGGGCATGGAGCAAGTATAAAAAATATACACCTTCTGTTTCTGAAAACGGTTTTGTGAAAGCAATAAAAAATAAATTTTATGTTGATGAAATATATGATGCGGTTTTTGTAAGGCCTTATCGTTCCTTATCTGCTTTTTTGAATAATGTTTTTGATAAAAAGGGTGTGGATGGGATTGTAAATGGTGTTGGAAAAACCGTTAATTACGGAAGCCGTCAATTAAGATTGTTACAAAGTGGCCAGGTGGGATCTTACCTGTTGTTGATGGTTATCGGGTTGTTGATCTTATTTATTATTCAATTGTTTACAAAATAATATAATGCTGGGTACATACTTTACTTTTCCTGAATTGTTGATCTGGATACCTTTTATCACGGGGGTGATTGCCTTTTTTATTCGTAATAGCAATAGCGTAAAAACCTTTGCAATTATTTCATCAATAGCCACATTAACTGTATCGGTTATTAGCTTATTTTATACAGACGTAGCGCATCATCCTGATTACTTTTATTTCAATAATGTTTCTTATGTATGGATGCCTTATATAGGTTCCGGTTTTTCTGTAGGACTGGATGGAATTGGTTTCCTGCTTACTTTTTTAACGGCATTGGCTTTTCCTTTGATTTTTATAATTACCAATAAATCAGGCTATAAAAATTTAAATTCATTTATTGGTCTGCTCCTATTGGCCCAGGCAGGAATGATGGGCGTTTTCGTTGCTACTGATGCATTACTCTTTTATTTCTTTTGGGAGTTGGCGCTTATTCCGGTTTATTTTTTATGTAGTACCTGGGGTGGAGAAAAGCGAATACAAGCCACTTTTAAATTTTTTGTATATACGTTCTTTGGTTCTCTTTTGATGCTGATTGGTATAATATATGTTTATATGCATACTCCTTCTGTGTCTTCTGATTCAGCACATTCATTTTATATAAATGCTTTTTATAACGCAATACTATCTCCACGGCAGCAGGACTGGGTATTCTGGCTTTTCTTTGTTGCTTTCGCAATAAAGATTCCTATATTTCCTTTTCATACATGGCAGCCGGATGTATATGAACAATCGAATTATCCATCGGTTATGGCAATGAGTAGTGTAATGGTTAAAATGGGGTTATTCGGTTTGATCAGGTGGCTACTGCCTGTTTTTCCGGCCGCCGTTGCAAAGTATGATCACTTTATTATTATTCTTTGCATTATCGGACTACTGTATGCAAGTTGTATTGCTTTATACCAAAATGATCTGAAACGGTTTGTTGCATGGATTTCTATTGCACATCTTGCGTTGATTGCTGCCGCTATATTTACTATCAACACATTGGGGTTACAAGGTGCGATGCTCGAAATGCTAAATCATGGAATCAATGTGCTGGCTTTGTGGATCATCGTGGATATTATTGAAAAGAAAACAGGTGTAAGAAAAATTTCTGAATTGAGCGGCCTCGCTGGTAAGTCCCCTTCATTAGCGATTTTCTTTCTGATTATAGCATTGGCAAACATTGCTTTGCCACTTACCAATTCATTTGTCAGTGAATTTTTAATGCTCAATGGAATTTTTGATTTTAATAAATGGTATGCTGCATTTGCATGCCTGGCAGTTGTGTTGTCGGCTGTGTATATGCTTACAATGGTTCAAAAATCATTTTTCGGAAAAACCAATGAAGTAGCATTAAAAGCACAGAAAATGAGCGCCGGTCAATATATCGTTTTATGTATACTTATTGCCGGTATTTTATTTTTAGGAATTTATCCTGATCCGGTAATTCATTTAACCCAATCAAACGTTGGAAATTTGCTGGGAAGAATTCCTTTGAAATAATAGATCAGCGTAAAACAAGAATTATTGATTGAATTAAAATAAAAAGATTTAGTTTTTTAAATAACCATAAAATAAAAAGCCCGTTGGGGGTTTGGATCACATTATGAACGCAATTATTTTAAGTGCACTTTGGGGAGTAGTAATGATGTTGGGTGGGGTGTTTTTCAAAAAAAGCACCACCCCTAAATACTGGGCCATAGCGGGCATTATTATTATACTTGCCGGCAATCTTCTTGAATTTTTCGGACATCCTTTTTTTAATGTTGATACAAAAGAGATGTTGCGTTTCGATGCATTCGGTTTGATTTTTAATTCCATTGCTTTCATTTCCACCTTAATATTCTTTTTGCTGAATGGGAAAGATTTTGAAAAAATCGGAATACATGTTTCCGAATATTTTAGTTTGATATTTTTTGTGCTGTGTGGGGTATCTATTTTATCTTCTTTCAATACACTTTTGATGCTCTTTCTTGGAATCGAGATTTTGTCAATTCCTTTATATATACTAACGGGTAGTGATAAACGAAATTTAAAAGGAAATGAGGCTTCCTTAAAATATCTTTTGATGGGTGCATTTTCTACCGGTCTTATGCTCATGGGAATTGCATTGATCTATGGCGGTAACAGCCTCGGTTCATTTTATATTGATGCTATTAATTTGGGATCAGGACATCTTTCTGTTTTGGTAGGCGTAGGGTTGGTATTGATCCTGGTAGCAATGGCTTTCAAAGTGTCTGCAGCCCCGTTTCATTTCTGGGCGCCTGATGTATATGATGGAGCTCCTACAGTGGTCACATCCTTCATGATGACGATTGCAAAAGTTGCTGCATTTGTAGCTTTCTTCAGGCTCTTTTCTACTTCATTCGGCAGCATGCATTATCAATGGCAGACTTTGATCGTGATTATTACTGCGGCAACTTTATTGATAGGGAATGTTACTGCCGTTTTCCAGATAAGTGTCAAACGAATGCTGGCTTATTCCAGCATATCTCATGCTGGTTTTATGATGTTTACTCTTTTTGCTTTGAATACAACTGCTAAAGAAGGATTGTTGATTTATGCTGCAGCTTATTGCATTGCTACCATTGGTATTTTTGCGGTAATTATAAAAATGTCTGATTATTCTATTGAAGGGTTTAACGGGCTTGGTAAAAAACAACCTTTGCTTGCTTTAACCTCCACTATTTTTCTTTTATCATTAACCGGGATTCCTTTAACCGCTGGCTTTATGGCCAAATTTTATGTGCTAATGGCTGCTGTAAAAGATGGTCATCAATTGTGGCTCGTGATCTTTGCGGTTATTTGTGCTGCTATAAGCGCTATTTATTATTTCAGGGTGATACAGGCTATTTACTTCAAAGATCCTGTTCCGGGTGTTAATGAAAATATCGAGATTAGCTCAGGGTTCGAATGGATGCTAACAATTACTGCAGGCCTTATTATATTACTTGGTATTCTTCCTGGGTTGGTTATCGACTGGCTGTATTATTAGAACAACCCGCAAGTAAACGAATAAATACTTACCATTTTTATTTACAATCCTGAGTAATAATCATAGCCACGTTCATACCAATAATCGGGTGGGGGAGCATTACTGAAAAAAATGGTTCCTATTCTTTTCAAACTTTTAATTCCGTACTTAACGGGTATGATTAAACGCAGCGGATAGCCTTGGTTAAGGGGAAGTGGTTTGCCATTCATTTCATAGCATAATAATGTTTGCGGATGCATCATGCTGGGCATATCAATTCCTACATAATATTTTTTATCTGGTGTGGTTAATCCTACATAATTCATTTGTGTTTGCAGCCCAAGGTTATACTTCTTTGCAAAGTCGCTGAACTTTACGCCTGCCCAATTGCTAATCTGACTCCAGCCTTCTATACATTTAAAATCAAAGGTGAGTTCTGTTTTGGGCAACGCTTTTATATCATCAAGACTTATGAATAAAGTATCGCCGGGGCTTCTCACTACTTTTAATTTCCAGTTACTGTCTAAAGGGCTTCTTAAACCTACATCACCATTAAAACGTACGTTTTTTGCTGCTGCAGAAAAAGGATAAGTTTTTGCAAGATGCTTGTTGCTTAATGCTTTTGAAAAAACTTTTTCATTTATACTTAATCCCTTACGCAAAGGCTTTTGAGCACCTGCAACTTGCGGTTGCCTTTGAAGCCATTTCCATGCAAAAACTGCCGCAATCATTGCAATAATAAAAATGACAAAAGCAACCATACTTTTGTTTCGGAATTTTTTTGAAGAAACTATTATTTCTTTTTGATCATCATCCATTGTGATTCTTTTTATTCTTTTTCTTCATTATTGTTTTCTGTACTAATTCCCTCACTTATATTTTTTTCTTTTTCTGCAGGAAGGATTTCCACGACTTCTTTTTCCACATTTATTTCTTCAACCGGAATTACTGTAGCCAGTGAGCTTTCTTTATTTTCTTTCAAAACAAATAAACCGGTAACCATGCTTTGAAAATTATTCCAACCTGCAAGAATTACCTGGATAACATGCACCAAAAAAAATAATGTAAAAAGTATAGTGAGTGTAAAGTGCTCTATTCTTGCCCATTCGTAGCCGCCCAGTAAATCAGTTAATGTACGAAATTGTACGGGTTTATAAATGGATAGCCCAGTCAATACAGAACCAAGGCCCATAAAGATCACCACTGTGTAAGCAATCTTTTGAGCGGCATTATATTTTTTTTCCGGGGGACGCTTTTTGGTTAGATGTAAATCATGAAGCACAACGGTCCACGCATCTTTAAATGATCTTTTATTGGGAAAAATATATTTCCATTCTTTTGAAAAAATCAAATACAATACATAAATGAAACCATTGATAGCAAACAGCCACATGAAAACAAAATGCAACCTCATTCCTTCGGCAAGCCGAAAAGGAATATTTAATGCCTTGTAAAATGAATTCGGGAAAAATTTGAGGATCGTTTTATCCTCCCAGCCAATTCTATAAATATCGTTCGCCCAATAGATCAACATTCCGCTCCAAATCATTACAGCCAACAATGGAAAATTAACCCAGTGAAACCATCTTATTGCTAAAGGATGTTTTTTTACGACTTTTTTCATTTTTTGGCTGGAACTGCTTTTAATAATGTACGATGAATACTAACTTAAAGTTCGTTAAAATGTTTTAAAAAAATTCGTAAGCCATTATTTAAGATTTCCTTTTTTAAGTTCGTCTACTGCATGATTAGCAGCGCGGGCGGTTAAGGCCATAAAGGTTATCGAAGGGTTTTGAGTACCGGTAGAAGTCATACAAGCTCCGTCTGTAACAAAAACATTGGGGCATTCATGCATTTGGTTCCATTTATTTAACAGCGATGTTTTAGGATCTTTCCCCATTCTTACTCCTCCCACTTCATGGATATCCAGTCCCGGAGCTTGTTTGCTGTCATTCGTTGAAATATTTTTACACCCTGCTTTGCTTAGCATTTCGGCACCTTCATTCAAAAAATCCTTTAACGATTTTTCATCGTTTTCATCATAATCTACTGAAATAGATAATAAGGGCATTCCCCATTCATCTTTCTGATGTTTGCTCAGCCATACTCTATTTGTTTCTTTTGGAATAGTTTCACCCTGCATCATCATAGATACGCCCCAATTGCCGGGTTCTGTCTTGTCCATTTTAAACGATTCACCCATTTGATCTCCTTCTACCCGATGCCCCCAACTGCCCCGATAAGCGCTGAAAAAAACCATATAGCCTCTCAGAAAATCGGTTTCCTGTTTATATACATTTCTGAAATTAGGCATCATCACTGCACACGGCCGCCGCCCGTAATAATAGGAATCAAGGTAACCATCCATATCGGCGGAAAGTGTACCACGATAATTCTGGAAGGCGATGTATTTCCCTAATAAACCGTTATCATTTCCCAAACCGTTTGGAAATCTTGAAGAGGTGGAATTCAATAAAATGAGATTTGAATTTAATGCCGCGGCATTTACAAAAATCACTTTTGCAAAATATTCAGCTATCTCTTTGGTATGAGCATCTATTACTCTTACTCCCGTTGCTTTATTTTCTTTATCATTATATATGATTGAGTGAACTACAGAATCGGGCCTTATGGTGAGGTTGCCTGTTTTTGCTGCCCAGGGAAGCGTTGAAGAATTGGAACTAAAATATCCTCCAAACGGGCATCCTCTCTGGCAAAGGTTTCTCGATTGACATTGTCCCCGGTTTTGTTGTAAATGAATTTCTTTGGGTTTGGTGAGATGAGCGCAGCGGCCAATAATTACATTGCGGTCTTTGTAATTATCCATAATTCTTTTTTGCATTGATTTCTCTACTGCATTCATCTCCCAGGCAGGAAGAAATTCCCCATCAGGTAAGGTTTCCAATCCATCTTTGTTTCCGCTGATTCCTACAAATTTTTCAACGTGACTGTACCATGGCGCCAGGTCATCATAGCGGATAGGCCAGTCTACTGCAAAGCCATCTCTTGCAGGACCTTCAAAATCATATTTACTCCAACGTTGTGTTTGCCTTGCCCAAATTAATGACTTGCCGCCCACCTGGTATCCGCGTATCCAATCGAATGGTTTTTCCTGAATGTAAGGATGCTCTTTATCTTTTACAAAGAAATGCATGGCATCTTCCCTGAAGGCATAACACTTTGAAACAACCGGATTTTCTTCTTTTATTTTTTGGGTGAGTTGATTGCGATGGGTGAAATCCCACGGGTTTTTCATCATTGTCGGGTAATCTACAAGATGCTGCACATTTCTTCCGCGCTCCAAAACCAATGTTTTTATTCCATTTTCGCATAACTCTTTGGCAGCCCAGCCGCCGCTTATTCCTGAGCCAATTACGATTGCATCAAATGTATTTGCTTTGTTCCCTTTTGTGTTAATATTTCCCATCCTTTTTATTCCAATTTAAAGTCTTTGAAGATACTCTTTAAGTTGCCCATGCTTTGTCGCCTTTTTTATAAGGAACGTCCCCCTTGTAAGAACCCGGCGTTTGAATATATCGAAGCGCTTTGGTTGCTCCCGGTTCAGAAGTAAAATATCCGAAAACGGTTAAGTTTTGAATCATCGAAAAGAATTTGCCTGAGTTTGCTGTTTCTTTGCTCTCTGCGCCTTTGCCGGTTTGAATTGCATCGCCTGTTCCCTTTTTTACGTTTTCAATGGTACCTTTTTTTGGTTCATTCCTTAAAGAATTAAGCACTTCGTTTTTTTGTGAAAGACTGAGCTTTTGAAATTGGTTATTGTATTTTTTATCGCTTTCTTTTTTGATGGTATTTACACCTTCCCAAAAAATCTTTTGCTGCGCTGCATCATAACAATCCGTTACATAAATTTTCATAAATTCACCTATGCGCGCTGCTTTTGCGCCGGGAGAAGCGGATGTTGCAGGAATGAATGTTTCACCAATTTCATCTAATAGTTTAATATTATCTTCAGTAAATCCTTCCTCTTTGGTATCTGTAGTATTACATGATGATAAAAAAACTTCAGTGCTCACAACAGCCATCGGAAGTATCAAAGCCATTGAGGAAAGAAAACGCCTTCTTTTCATAATTTAAGTTAATGAATTCAGATATTGCCTGCTGCTAATTTCGTTATAAATCATAACAAATAAATGATAACTTTTGACTTTACATGATTTTAAAAACACAAAACAAGAATTTAGTTTATTTGTTGCTTTACTGTAGGATTTTGAATTGTAGATTGGAAAGTTTGTGGAAATAGGTACCACAAAAAAGCCCTCAAATAAATTGAGGCTGTCTGTTGCGAAGTGAGGGTTCGAACCTCCGTCCGCCAGTTGGCGGATATGAGCCCGTAATTTTTTTGTTAAAATAAAAAAGCCTCAAAAAAAGAGGCTCTTTAGTTGCGAAGGGAGGGTTCGAACCTCCGACCTTCGGGTTATGAG
>DAHXOZ010000010.1 GCA_027364635.1 bacterium
ATCTTGAAACCGGGCTGGCAATGTCTTTGGGTGCATTGTGTGTAAGCATAAGTGATGGGCCCGGGCCGGTGGTGCATTGTATATAGATATTCTGGTCTTCTTCCAATTGTGCAATTTGAGCTACATCTGCCATTTCAGCCAAAGGCAAATTAATTGCACCTTTTACATGGCCTTCGGCATATTCAGTGAATTTTCGTACATCCAATACAGTTAAATGATCATCGAATGGAATATCCATTGCCAGTTCATCTGCTACTACATTGATGATAAGATCAATTTTTTCTCCTGCTTTTTTCCACGTATCAAATCCACCTCTTAAATATCCTTCAACGTTTTCAAAGCCAACACGCGCAAGCCTAACCACAGCTTCTTCTTCTTTCCCTTTATCGCAGATAAGTAGGATGGGTTTGTCAAATGGCAATAAACTTCCAGCCCATTCTGCAAATCTACCGTCCAGTCCAATAAACACCGAGCCGGGAATAAAACCATTTGAAAAATCCTCCGGTTCTCTTGTATCAAGAATTAAAGTATCGGTTTCAAGTTGGTTTTTAAATTCTTTTAAGGAAAGGGCGTGCAAACCTTTTGATTTTACTTCGTTCAGATTAGAATATCCTTCCTTGTTGATCTTTGCATTAATAGGAAAATAGGGTGGAGGATCAGAAAGATCTTTCGTTACTGCTTTTATAAATTCCTCTCTTGTTTGAGGAAGCATCGCGTAGTTGGATTGTTTTTCAGTTCCTATTGTGCTCTGTGTTTCAGGACCAAGATTTTTTCCGCAACTACTTCCTGGCCCGTGAGCAGGATATACGATAAGGTCATCAGGCAAAGGCATTAATTTATTCTGAATAGAATCATACATAATAGAAGCCAATTCTTCTTTGGAAAGATTGCCGCTGCTCAGATCCGGCCTTCCCACGTCTCCTACAAATAAAGTGTCTCCTGTAAAAATGGAATGTGATTTTCCTTTTTCATCTTTTAAAAGATAGCAGGTAGATTCTAAAGTGTGGCCGGGCGTATGAATCACCTGTAGCGTGAGATCGCCAATTTTAAATTCTTCTCCATCTTTTGCAAGATGAAATTTAAAGTTAGCTTTTGTATCGGGCCCATAAACAATCGTGGCTCCGGTTTGTTTTGCCAGATCTAAATGTCCGCTTACAAAATCAGCGTGAAAATGCGTTTCAAAAATATACTTTATTGTAGCATTATGTTCTTTCGCTATTTGCAAATAAGAGTCGGTATCTCTTATCGGGTCAATTACTGCAGCTTCGCCATTGCTCTCTATAAAATAAGAGGCTTCACTTAAGCAGCCGGTATAAATTTGTTGTAGGTACATAGATCACATTTAAAAATAAAATAGCCATATTTATTCAAAGTTCATAAATATGGCTTAAATTTTTTTAAAAACTCTAAGTATTAACAGGGAAATTATCGAAAATTATCCAACAAGTTCTTTCACAAACTTATTGATATCTGCAATACGTTCTTCGTTGATAGTATAAAAAATGAATTTTCCTTCGCGCACTGTATTTACAATATCAGCTTTACGTAAAATAGCGAGATGTTGAGAAGCCACAGATTGTTCGAGGCGTAATTTTACATAAAGTTCAGTAACAGTAATTCTTTTATGTTCGTCAATTGTTTTAAGAATTAGTTGTCTGAGTTTATGATTAAGAGCTCTCAGAACAAGAGCAGCTTTTTTAATTTTCAGATAATCCATGTTTTTGAGAGCATCACTTTCGTTAGTGTGTTCCAGCCGGTTTGTTTCGTGACTTTGAGCTGTGAGTGTCATTCTAATTAGATTTTAAATGATAATAAATGTTTTTCAGGAGAATTCAAATTTCTACAGCAAAGGTACGTATTGTAAATAGATATAGTTTGTAATGAAATATTAAAATAATTATTCTTTTAGCCAATTTTTGCAGGTGTGTAAAATTCTTTAACATATAAAGGCCGGGAATTTACCAGGTTTTCAAAATCATTTTTTTGAAAATTGTTCCACCCAAATTTTGCCAGTGAGGTAGAAGAAATATCAGATAAAATATATTTCAAATTTGGTGAAGGGTTTTTTACAAAATTCTTAAATTTTTCTGCCCCGCTTCCGAAGTAACAGAAAGGGTATTTTTTAATTAAATCTTCATAACTGTTTTCGTTTAGAACCATTGCTAATGGCGGGTTTATTTCATTTAACCGGCTGTCATATACGGCAGTAAAAACTTCCATCCTTCGTGCGTCGATCATAGGACAAAAGAGGGTTTCTTTACTTAAATCCGGAGAATTTTCAATTGCTGAAAAAGCCATCAGTTCAAGGGAATTGTACATCATCATAGGGATTTGTAAAGCAAAACATAATCCTTTTGCAGTAGCCAATCCCACTCTTATGCCGGTATAAGAACCGGGTCCACCGGTTACCCCAATAGCTTTTAATGCGCGGATACTAATGTCATTTTTACGTAAAATTTTATTAATTGCTATATGTAAAAAAGAAGCATGTTGTTTCTGTTCAGTATTGATTAAAGTGTCTAAAACTTTCTCTTCGTTACAAATATTTACCATTGCGATTTCTGCTGTGGTATGAATATTTAAGATGTAATTCATTGATCAATTTTTTCTGATATGTCTGAGTATAATTTTTTTAAAGCTGGCGCCGGCAAATAACGTTCTTCTTTTTCAGATAATTTTTCCAATAAATTATAGATGTTTTCTATACCTATTTTCTCTGCCCATTCAAATGGCCCGTTCGGATAATTGGTTCCGAGTTTCATGGCCTCGTCAATTTCTTCAATCGAACTTATTTTTTCGCCAAAAGCAAAAAAAGCTTCATTTACGATCATGCTGATCACCCTTGCTGATACAAACCCAGGCTCATCTTTTACAAAAATTATTTTTCGGTTAAGCGATTTAAAAACTTCTTCATGGTTTTCCTTTTGATTTGAAACTACCTCCCAGAGCGGCCTTTGCAAAAATCCATTCCACGCATTCACTTTGCTGATATTATCAGGAAATCCGGATTCTGACAAGGTCTTAATTACCTGGTTTACATAAACGGGCTTTCTTCCAAATCTTTCAAAATTGATGTCCTTATGATCTGACAGAATGAAGAAAGCATCATATATTTCTATATCATTTGCTTCGCTGATTTTTGTTGCAAAAGTTACAGAAGTTTGTTCTGCTATTGGTGTTTTCAATATTTCATTCTTCTGCAGTTCATCGGCAAGAATAAAAATATTCATACTGTATTTTTTGCAAAAATAGGTTTGTTAGTTGAAGGAAAGTTTTGCAACTTTAAACTCTTTTCCAAAAAATAAAATATGAACAAAAAGATCATTACGACTACAAAAGCACCGGAGCCTATCGGACCTTACAGCCAGGCAGTAAAAGCCGGAGGGTTTTTATTTTTATCCGGACAGGTTGCTTTGATACCGGAGTCTTCAGAATTAAACATCGGGAATATTACTGTTGAAACCCGGCAGGTAATGGAGAATTTAAAAGCCGTGTTGGCCGAAGCCGGATTAGATTTTAGCCACGTGATAAAGACAACCATTTTTTTAAAAGAAATGAGTTCTTTTGGAGAAGTGAATACAGAATATGGTAAATATTTTGATAAAGATTTTCCGGCAAGGGAAACTGTTGCAGTAAAAACTTTACCTAAAGATGTAAATGTGGAAATTAGCATGATTGCAATTGCAGTTGAATAGTAAATGAACAAATTTTTAATAAAGTGATTTTAAGTGCGTGAGGATGAAACTGGGATATAAAAGGTAAAAATTCAAAAGGAATTTAAAACAATAAAATTTGAACAGGCAGGTAATTATAACGTCAAAGGCGCATAAGTTTTTAACAGAAACACTACAAAAAAAAGGATATTCAGTCCTTATTTCAGAAAAAATTACTTATGAAGAGTTGATTTCAATAATCAGCCAGGCAGAGGGACTTGTAGTTACTACGCGAATGCCGATAGATAAGCCTTTATTGGATAAAGCCAACCGTTTGAAGTGGATAGGGAGGCTGGGAAGCGGCATGGAATTGATAGACGTGGAATATGCAGAATCAAAAGGGATTAAATGCGTAAGCAGCCCCGAAGGCAACCGTAATGCAGTAGCTGAACATGCGCTAGGGTTATTACTAAATCTTACCAATAAAATTTGTTCAAGTTTTGAAGAAATAAAGGACAGGAAATGGATCAGGGATGCTAACCGTGGTACAGAACTGGAAGGTAAAACGATTGGGATCATTGGCTATGGCAACACAGGATCAGCATTTGCAAAGTTGTTGGGTTCTTTTGATGTAACGGTTCTTGCTTATGATAAATACAAGTTTGGGTTCAGCAAAGACTATGTAAAAGAAGCCAATTTTGAGCAGGTGTGCCGTTATGCAGATGTGATAAGTATTCATGTTCCGCTTACAGCAGAAACGCAGCATATGGCGAACGAAAAGTTTTTTAATTCGCTTGAAAGGTCTCCGTTTTTTATTTCAACCTGTCGCGGAAAAGCGACTGATACAGTAGCCTTGATCAATGCATTAAAAACTAAAAAAATTGCAGGAGCTGCACTTGATGTATTGGAAAATGAAAAGTTTGACACTTATACAAAAGAGGAAAATCAACGGCTTAATTGGTTATTAGCACAGCCTAATGTAATTTTAACGCCACACATAGCCGGATATTCGCATGAAGCATTTTATAAAATGGCAAAAGTGCTTTTGGAAAAATTAGGCTTGAAATAAAATTTAATCTTTCTTATATTTGTATTCATACAACGTCTTAGTAAATACTGGGACGTTGTATTTTTTTTCAACATTACATAAAGTTTTGACAATTAAATCAGATGTTATGAGCCAGGTTAATTATGTAACTAAAGATACTTTTGAACAAATGCAGGCCGAACTGCAGCACATGAAAGGTGTGGAAAGGCCCGCTGCTTCAAAGGCAATAGGCGAAGCCCGTGAAAAAGGGGACCTTAAAGAAAATGCGGAATATGATGCCGCCAAAGAAGCGCAGGGATTACTGGAAGCCAGAATAAAGCAACTGGAAACCATTATTGCAACTGCAAGAATTGTAGATGAAAGTACGATTGACACCAGTAAAGTTTCAGTTCTTACCAAAGTTACGCTCACTAATATTGCTACCAAAAAACAGGTAACTTACAAGATCGTTTCAGAAAAAGAAGCCAACCTGAAAGAACAAAAAATATCTGCCAATTCGCCGATAGGAAACGGCTTGCTCGGAAAAGCCGTGGGCGATGTAGCTGAAATAAAAGTTCCTGCGGGAATTATAAAATTCAGGATTGATAAAATTACGGCTTGATCTGAGAGATAGGAAGAGGCAAAAGGCAAAAAGCAAGAGGCAAGAGGCAAGAGGCAAGAGGTAAGAGGTAAGAGGTAATTCAACAACATAACAACCTAATTATGACTATATTCAGTAAAATAATCAAAGGCGAAATTCCTTCTTATAAAATAGCAGAAAACGAAAAATTTTTTGCTTTCCTGGATATCAATCCATTAGTGGAAGGGCACACACTGGTAATTCCCAAAGTGGAAGTAGATAAATTCCTTGATATGCCTGACGATTATCTTTCGGAAATATTGGTTTTTGCAAAACCGATCGCTGCTGCCATCGAGAAAGCAATTCCCTGTAAGCGTTGTGGGTTGAGTGTGATTGGGCTTGAAGTGCCACATGCCCACTTGCATTTGATCCCCATCAACAATATGGATGACATCAATTTTACCAGGAAAAAGCTTTCGCCTACAAAAGAAGAGTTGAAAAATACGCAGGAGAAAATTTTGAGTGCAATGGATAATTAAACGCAACTGAATGCCAACATTGTTATTTATAAATGGGTTTAGATTTTTTATTTATAGTAATGAGAATAATGAGCCGGCCATGTTCATGTATTAAAAGGAAACGGTTATGGGAAAATATGGCTGGAGCCCAAGATAGAAATCGTATATTTAGAAGGTTCTATCAATAATGAAGTCAAGAAAATCCGGGAAGCGGTTGCTACTCACTCAGAAATTTTAAAAAAGAAATGGTATGAACACTTTACTAAATAATTATGATGCGATCGAAAAATTGATTCTTCAGGAAAATTTGAAAATAGTCACTGTTGATTTTCATACAGAATTGGATGTTATGCTCATTCTTTTAAACACCAAAGCGGTTCTGCATCAGCGTTTATCGGCTTATCCGGTATTAGCAAATGCGGATAAAAAATCTCTGTCCGATTTTCAAATAATAGCTAATGGAACCGGAATTCATTGGCCTTTACTGGATGCAGATTTAAGTCTGAAAGGATTTTTGCAGGATGAATTAAGAAGCGTAATAAGCCCTAAAGACAGAAGTGAGGTTTTGTAGTTTTGTTATTTTTCGTCGTTAGTGTTTTTTAATAAACAAACAAATTCGGCGGATATTAGTTTTGTTCTATTTTATCCTTTGAGGATTTTGTACCAAAAAATCTTTCCAGCCATTTAATTTTTTGGTTGAATTTATGGGGATTGAATTTCCCTGGAAATGATGACACACAGCCACTGCGAGCGCATCTGTTGCATCAAAATATTTTGGGTCTTCCTCAAAGGCTATCAGCCGCTGCAGCATTTTTAATACTTGTTGCTTATCAGCATTTCCATTACCGGTGATAGATTGTTTTACTTTTCGTGGTGAATATTCTGTAACCGGAATGCCGGCCTGCATGGCGGCCGCAATGGCTACTCCCTGTGCCCGCCCGAGTTTTAGCATGCTTTGTACGTTCTTTCCGAAGAAAGGTGCTTCAATAGCAAACTCGTGAGGACAAAATTCGGTAAGTAGATCGCAAACTTTTTGATGAATGATGCGTAATCTTTCATAAGCATCTTTTTTGGGGGAAAGTTTTAAAACATCCATAATGATCAATGTCATTCCTGATGAAGAAATTTCAATAATTCCAAAACCCATGAACAACGTTCCGGGATCAATACCTAAAATGATTTTAGAGTTTGTATTCAATTGAAGTTTATTTTTACCACTATTTCACCAGATGGTTGTAAAATAAGGTAAAATTTCTGTATAAAAACTTCATGATTCGTAATAAAAAAATCAAAATATTTCTAAAGTACGTAGTGGGGCCGCTTTTGGGCGCGTGGTTATTTTATTCTTTGTATCAACAAATAAAGCACCAGCCTCATCTTCATGAATCTTTATTACTTATTAAAGAAGCGCCTTTTGGTGACAATGCATGGAAATTCTGGTTGGTGATTTTGCTTGCTTTTTTAAACTGGGGCATTGAAGCGCGTAAGTGGCAGGTGTTGCTGAAACCTATACAAAAAATTCGTTACTTACGGGCCTACCGCTCTGTGCTCAGTGGGTTGGCTTTATCTTTGAACACACCCAACCGAATGGGTGAATATGGAGGAAGGATTTTGTATGTAAAAGACGGAAGCCGTTTAAAAGCGATCTCTTTATCAATCGCAGGAAGCATAAGCCAGCTTATCATTACATTAGTGCTGGGATGCGGAGGATTGATCTATATTTTGTTTTTTCAAACACTACCTTCCGGTTCCCTAATGGGCCTTTCTATTTATTGGATAAAAGTTTTGCTTTTCATTTCATCAATAGTAACGGCCCTTCTAATTTTATTTTTCTTCAGACTTTCATGGCTCATCAAGTTGCTGGAAAAGATTCCAGGATCAATAAAATTTATAGAGTACTTTAACGTTTTGGAAGATTTTACTGCTAAATTATTGTTAAGGCTACTTTCCCTTTCGTTCTTTCGTTATTTTGTTTTCGTCCTACAATATATCTTGCTGCTACAGGTTTTGCATGTAGAAATATTTTGGTTCGATTGTTTATGGATTATAAGTATTCTTTTTTTGGTACTGGCAATCGTTCCATCATTTGCAATAGCAGATTTAGGAATTCGCGGGAAATTTAGTACCGGATTATTAAGTATGTATAGCATGAATACGATTGGGATATTAGGAACTACCTTTGGGATATGGTTCATCAATTTATTTGTTCCTGCACTTGCCGGAAGCATTTTAGTATTAGGCATAAGATTTTTTAAAGAAAAATAGTTACGGGTTTTGAAAGCAATTATATCACTTTTACTTTTACTTATTACTTCAACACAGCAGGAGCAGCCGTTCTGTGGCATTCATAATAAAGCGTTTAAAGATGGCGAAGAAGTAACGATGAGGGTCTATTACACAACCCTTGGCTTATATGTAGGCGCAGGAGAAGCAAAATTTACAACAACTCTTGAAAAATATAATGGTGTTCCTGTTTATCATTGTGTTGGCGTAGGAAATACCTATTCTTTCTTTGATAACTTTTATAAAGTACGTGATCGGTATGAAACTTATATAGATACAGCAACCATGCTTCCTGTAAAATTTATCCGGAATGTTTATGAAGGAGGTTCCAAAATTTACAATAATGTAACTTTTAATCATGAAGCAGGAACTGCAGTGAGCACCCACGGACTTTTTAAGGTAACTTCCTGTATACAGGATGTGATCAGTTCTGTGTACTATGCGCGTAATATAGATTTCAATAGATATAAGCCGGGAGATAAAATTCCTTTCGATATGTTCCTGGATGATGAAATTTATCATCTTTATTTGCGCTATGAGGGAAAGGAAAATGTAAAAACAAAATATGGGAAATTTCGCGCGATAAAGTTTAAACCTTTGTTGATTAAAGGAACTATTTTCCAGGGAGGCGAAAACATGAATGTGTGGGTGAGTGATGATGCCAATCACTTATTATTGCGCGCTGAAAGCCCGATTTCAGTAGGTTCTATAAAAGTTGATATGATGGGATACAAAAATCTTCGCTATCCGCTTACTTCATTAATTAAAAGATAAAGCCGCTTATTTTTTAATATTATCCTGTTTTTTGTTCTCAATATTTTTTAACCTAAAAAGGATGATAAGCGAAATGCCGACAAGAAGATAACAGATGGATAAAACCATATTCTCTGTATGCGATAAAACCACACCATTGAATTGTTCCCGGATAAAAAAGTAAATGATGGTAATGATACTGAGCAATAGAAAAATAAAAGCGGCCTTTTTCACTTTGATGATTTTTATAAAATACTTTCCAGCTTAAGAGTTTCTTTACTGCGTATGCCCTTTTCCGTTAGATGAAGAGTGCAACATTCAATTTCACGATCGTGTTCAAAAAATAAAATAAAATCTTTTTCCAACGCTTCATTGAGAAAAGATTTTTTTTCAACCAAGGTTTCAAGAGGACGAGTATCGTAAGCCATTACATAAGGAACAGGAATATGTGCCACAGAAGGTAAAAGGTCGGCCATGTAAACAATGGTTTTGTCTTTGTATTTTATTTCCGGCAGCATCATCGATTCTGTATGCCCTTTTACAAAACGAAGTTTTATATTTTTAGTGAATTCGATTCCTTCTTTTGTTTCAATAAATTTTAATTTTCCACTTTCCTGTATCGGCAAAATGTTTTCCTTTAAAAAACTGGCTTTTTCTCTGTCGTTCGGCTCTGTGGCCCATTTCCAGTGGCTTTCGTTGCTCCAGTATGTAGCATTTTTGAATGCGGGTACCAACTTGTCATTCACTTTTTCAATAGAACCACCACAGTGATCAAAATGAAGATGTGTTAAAAAAACATCGGTAATATCTTCTTTGGCAAACCCATATTTAGCTAAAGATTTTTCCAAAGTGTCGCCGCCATTTAAATAATAATAACCAAAAAATTTCTCACTTTGTTTATTCCCCATGCCGTTGTCAATAAGAATTAACCTGCCTTCATCTTCAACAAGCAGGCACCTCATAGCCCAGTTGCACATATTATTTTCATCAGCAGGATTCAATTTATTCCACATACTTTTAGGAACTACGCCAAACATAGCGCCGCCATCAAGTTTAAAATGTCCCGCATTAATAGCATACAATTTCATTCACTGTTTATTTTTAAAGAGAAAAACTAAAATTACGAAATAATTAAAGGAGACTTTTTAAGCATTCAGAAAATCATTGCTTTTTTTGAGATGCCGCTCTTTTTGCAGGGTAAAAAATAAAACAATAAATCCTATAATAAAAAAACACATTACTACTAATACTGAATTTTTCATGCTGCCGGTTAATTCTTCAATCAGCCCGAAACTAAACATACCGATTACGATGCCGATCTTTTCGGTAACATCATAAAAACTAAAGAAGGAAGTGGTGTCTTTTGTAACGGGCATCAGTTTGGAATAAGTTGAACGGCTTAAAGATTGAATGCCGCCCATTACCAAACCGACAACGGCTGCCAGGATGTAAAAATAAAATTCCGCATTTTTTCCTTGTTCACTGAGAACAGAAATTTGATAAGCACCGATACATACAAAAATCCAGATGATTACCACACTTAATAAGGTTTGAAAATTTCCGAATTTTTCGGAGAGTTTTGCCATAAGATAAGCACCAAAAATAGCAACTACCTGTATAATTAAAATCGTAAGAATTAAATTTTCAGTTGGCAACTTTAATTCTTTACTTCCAAAAAGTGCGGCAACCAACATGATGGTTTGCACGCCCATATTGTAAAAGAAATAGGCCAGCAAAAACCTTTTTAAAACCGGGAGGAATTTTAATTGTCCAAAAACTTTTTTCAATTCTATAAATCCATTAACCAAAATATTTTTTTCCGGGCGATTGGCTGCTGGTGTGCCTTTGGGCATTCTTGTAAGCGTAAATTGAGCAAATCCAAACCACCAGATTCCAACCAATAAAAAAGAAAAGCGTGCGGGAAGTGTTGCATCATTTTGCATACCAAACCATTCTGGCTTGAAAACAAAAATGAAACACACCAACTGCAAAATTACGCTGCCTATATAACCCATTGCAAATCCTTTGGCACTCACTTTATCCCTGTCTTGTGGGGCTGCTATTTCAGGCAAATAAGAATTATAAAAAACCACGCTACTCCAGAAACCAATGCAGGCAAGGATAGAACATAAAATGGCGATCCAGATCGTATCGGTGCCTTTGAAAAAGAAAAGAAGGCTACAGGATAAACTTCCCAGGAAGCAAAAAAAACGCAGAAAACTTTTTTTATTGCCTTTGTAATCTGCAATAGAAGATAACATTGGCGACATGATGGCTACAATCAAAAAAGCAATCCCCAATGCATAATTATACAACGCCGAATTCACAAATTTTCTGCCCATGAAAATTATTTCGCTGTGGGCATTGTTTTTTGTTACATTTTCATAATAAGCCGGAAAAATAGTAGAAGTAATTACTAAACTGTAAACAGAATTGGCCCAATCATACATGGCCCAACCGTTAATTACTTTTTTAGAAGCAGTTTGCATTTAAAATAAATAGAGGTTCAAAATAATAAAAATATTTTGATGCGAAACTTATTCTTTTTTGCGACTCAGACTTTTAAGCTCAAAAAATAAAATAAGAATCCTGATTTATTGTTCGTTTACTGTGTAATTTTTTAAATAAACACCTCTTTACTTCTGAATATATCCTGTATAAATAAGGATCAATAAAATTATTCCAACGATCGTTCTGTAAATTCCCCAAACACGAAATCCATGTTTCTTTAAAAATTCAATAAAAAATTTTATCGCCAGTAAGGCAACTACAAATGCAACTACGTTTCCTATTAAAAGGAGTTTTATTTCAGGCGCGGTAAAACCACCGGTTGTTTGATAATGTTTAAACAATTTATAACCTGTAGCAGCGATCATAGTAGGAACTGCAAGAAAAAAAGAAAATTCTGCAGCAGCGCTGCGTGTAAGTTTTTGTTGCATTCCGCCGATAATAGAAGAGGCGCTGCGGCTCATTCCCGGGATCATTGCCAAACATTGCCAGATGCCAATGGCGAAAGAATTTTTAAAAGAAACCTGCTTTTCAGAGTCTATTTGCGGATGTTTAAAAAGCTTATCAATGAAAATAAGTACGATACCTCCAAGAAGGATTGCCATTGCAACAACGGTGGTACTTTGCATCATTTCATCAATTTTTTTCGAAAACAATAATCCTAAAATGATGGCAGGAACAACACCTATAATTAATTTAAAATAGAAACGAAGGTTCTTGAAATCGAAGAACTTTTTCCAATACAACACAACCACAGCAAGGATCGCACCGAGTTGAATGGCTACGGTAAACATTTCAATAAATTCATTTTCAGGGATGCCTAATAGCTTTTCAGCAATGATCATGTGGCCGGTTGAGGAAATAGGAATGAATTCGGTTATTCCTTCAACAATGCCTATTATTATTGATTGTACGACGTTCATTTTATAGCGTTATAGTATTGAGAAAAGCTTTTCATAAAAAAAGCGATGAAACATTCATCGCTTATATAGGTTGTTTTTAAAATTATTTTGATTTTTTTATGATGGCAAATATTTCAACGACCAGGCCACCAACAATTAAAATCGGTGCCAGTGTTATTCTTCTGAAACTATAGATTTGGCTGTCGTTAAATACATTTGGGTCGGGGCTTTTGCCACCGGCCATTAAAAAAAATCCAATGGTCATAATTATCAAACCGATCACCATCCATTTATAATTTTCTTTTGAAAACAATACATTTTCTTCAGGAGAATGATGAGCAATTTCTTTTTTAGAAGCAGACGGAGCCACTTTTTTAGCAGTACTCATATTTTAAATTTTATTTGCAATGTTAAGTAATTAAAAGATAGATTTTTCAAAATCAATACAACTCATCCAGTTTCATCCGCAGGTATTTTAAAGCCGATCTGTGGGTGCTTAAAAGTGTGATACAAATTCCAAGAATGATTATACCTGCAAATATCATCAGCATGTTCCCGGTGTCGTGCAATACTTTTAAATAAGGAATAAAATTTTCTGAAATAGTTATGAATCCGAACATCAGGCCTATGGCGATTGCAGAAGCAATGATGCCATTTACAATGGCACGGCCGTCAAGCGGGCGGGTTATAAACCATCGCGTAGCGCCAACCATTTGCATCGTTTTTATCAGGAAACGGTTGCTGTACATTGCTAATCTTATTGTATTATCAATTGATACGATTACCAAAAGTGATAAAATGATGGCGACCACTAGCAAAACGATAGTGGTGGTTTTTACAAACTGGCTTACACTTGCAACCGTTGCTTTAGGCGTTTGAAATTCAGAAAGTGTGTGAGGGAAATTGGTTACCAGCGAATCTTCTAAATTCGCCAGGCTGTCCTTGTCAACATAATTGGCTTTTACATAAAAATCAATACTCTCGGGCAGGGGATTACTGATAGCCAGTTTTTTCCAGAGTGTATCATTATCCTGGTTGTATTTTTCAATGGCTTTTTCGCGGGTGATGTATTCAACTTTTACTGCAAAAGGAAGTGCTTCAATATAATTTTTTAAAGAATCAATTTGTTCATCCGTAGCCGTTCTATATATGTAGGCATGAAGCTGAATGTTTTCCTTAAAATAATCACCGGTTTTTTTGATATTCAAAAAAATCCATGCTACTATTCCAAAAAGAAACAACACTAAAGAAACGCCTATGATTGCATATACATAAGATGGTTTTCCGCGTTTGGTAGATGCTTTACCGAATTGAGCCATAATGCTAAGGATGAATTTATTTTACCTCTTTTATATTGAGGCAAAAATAAATGATTTTAAACAGGTTTAGTATTTTTGCCACTTCGCAATTGATAGCTAATGTAATTTACATATGCTATTGAAAACCGTGAAAATAAATCAATAACATTTCTTTCACAAAAATTTGCAAATGATTATGCCTGGATCCTGCTTTGGAAAAGGATTTTAGGTTTCATTTGCAAAGACACCATAAAAATTGATCGGAGTTTAATAAAAAAGAATGGAATATAATTTTAGAGAAATAGAAAACAAGTGGCAAAAAACCTGGAAGGAAACAGGTGTATATCATGTAAGTAATTCATCTGGTAAAGAGAAATATTATGTGCTGGATATGTTTCCTTACCCGAGCGGTGCCGGCCTGCATGTCGGACATCCCTTAGGCTATATTGCCAGTGATATTTATGCCCGGTATAAAAGATTGAAAGGATTTAATGTGTTGCACCCGATGGGTTTTGATAGCTTTGGCTTGCCTGCTGAACAGTATGCAATTGAAACCGGGCAACACCCTGTAATTACTACTGAAAAAAATATTGCCACTTTTAAAGAGCAGTTAGACAAAATTGGTTTTTGTTTTGACTGGAGTCGTGAAATTAAAACCAGCGATCCGGAATATTATCGCTGGACCCAATGGATTTTTTTGCAAATTTTTAATAGTTGGTTCAATCGAAAAACCAATAAGGCAGAATCGATTGAAACATTGATAGATATTTTTGAAACAAAAGGGACAAGCGAAATTGATAGCGCTCATTCTTTTACTTCCGATGATTGGAAAAGTTTTGATGAAAAAAGGAAAGAGGAAATTTTAATGGATTTCAGGCTTGCATTTTCATCTTTTGGTGAAGTGAACTGGTGTGAAGCATTGGGAACTGTTTTGGCAAATGACGAAGTAGTAAACGGTGTAAGTGAGCGTGGCGGTTACCCGGTTGAAAAAAAGAAAATGCGGCAATGGTATTTGCGAATAACCGATTATGCCGATAGGCTGCTGGAAGGGTTGGAAACAGTGGACTTTAGCGATGCGATGAAAGAAATGCAGCGCAACTGGATTGGCAGAAGCGAAGGCGCGGAGATGGAATTCAAAGTAAGCCTCACCCCTAACCCCTCTCCAAAAGGAGAGGGGGATAAAACCTCCATTCAAACTGCTAATAAGAAAATATGGCCGGAGTTAAAGGATTTATCAAGAGAAAACAGGAAAGAAAAAACTCCTTCTGAAGATAAATTATGGCAAAGATTGAGAAACAACCAGTATGGTTCAAAAGTGAGAAGGCAACATGTTATTGATGGATTTATTATCGATTTTGCATTCCTGAATGAAAGGATATTAATTGAAGTGGATGGTGAATACCATAACGATCCGGAGCAAAAAAAATATGACGATTCAAGGACTGAATATTTAGAAAGCCTTGGATATAAAATTATCAGGTTTACGAATGATGAAGTATTAAATCATTTTGAAAAAGTTAGTGGAGTTATTAAAAGTGAGTTGGCTTCTTCTTCCCCCCTCTCCGGGAGGAGAGGGGACGGGGGTGAGGCTTCAATTAAAGTCTACACTACCCGTCCTGATACGATCTTCGGAGTTGATTTTTTGGTACTTGCACCCGAGCATGAACTGGTAAATGAAATTACTACCGAAGCACAACGGTCATCTGTAAACGAATATTTGGATTATGTAAAAAGCAGGAGCGACAGGGAAAGAATGGCGGAAGTGAAACAAATTACAGGTTGCTTTACCGGCGCTTATGCAGTCAATCCTTTCAATGGCCAAAAAGTTCCGATCTGGATCGCCGAATATGTTTTGGCCGGATATGGAACCGGTGCGATTATGGCCGTGCCTTGCGGAGATCAAAGAGATTTTGATTTTGCCACACATTTTAATATTCCCATTACCAATATTATCGGCGACCATTTTAATGGAAAGGAAGCGAATCCAACAAAGGAAGCAGTTTTGCAAAATTCAGGTTTCCTTGATGGAATGTTGATGAAAGACGCGATTGGGGTTGCAATTGATAAAATAGAAGAATTAAAAATCGGGAAACGAAAAGTAAATTATAGAATGCGCGATGCGGGTTTCAGTCGCCAGCGTTATTGGGGCGAACCATTTCCAATTATCTGGAGCGATGGAATTGCAATCCCTTTAGAAGAAAAAGAACTTCCGCTGGAATTGCCTTTTGTAGAAAAATATGGACCCGGAAAAAATGGAGAAGGGCCGCTGTCTAATTTAACTGATTGGGTCCTCACCCCCGTCCCCTCTCCACGAGTGGAGAGGGGGGCAGCACTGGTTCCGAAATATAAAGTCTCTGCTCCGGTTCAATATGAATTGGCAAAGAGCATGCGTAAGGATCATACAAAAGCAGAAGATAATCTTTGGCAGAATTTGCGCAATAATAAGTTGGGAACAAAATTCAGAAGGCAGCACCCTATTGAATCATACATTGTTGATTTTATTTCTCTTCAGGACAACTTGATTGTAGAAGTAGACGGCGGATATCATCAGAACGAAGAACAAAAAGTTTATGACGAAGAAAGAACAAAACGATTAAATGAAATAGGTTTTCATGTCATTCGATTTAGCAATGAAGAGGTTCTGGAAAACGTATTTGAAGTACTTAAAAAAATAAAGGAAGCTCTTGCCGCTCAATCAATAAAACGAACCGCGAAAAATGCAGAGGAGACTGAATTTACTTCGCCCCTCTCCACTCGTGGAGAGGGGATGGGGGTGAGGGAAACCTCCACCATGCCCGGCTACGCAGGCAGCAGTTGGTATTTTCTACGTTATATGGATCCTCACAACAATCAAACTTTTGCCGACAGAAAAGCAACTGATTACTGGAACCAGGTAGATGTTTATGTTGGTGGCACCGAACACGCTGTCGGCCATTTATTGTACAGTCGTTTATGGACAAAAATTTTATATGATCTTGGCTATATCAGTTTTGAGGAGCCTTATAAAAAGTTGGTGAACCAGGGAATGATACAGGGGAGCAGCAGGTTTGTTTATAGACTTAGTATAACAAGTAAATCTGGCAACTCTAATTTTGATTATCCGATTTACATCTCTAACAAATTTTATCAGGAATATTTAACTCATGGCTTTCTTTCAAAGGAAACGCTTGAGGATTGGCTAAATGAAAGATTTAATTTAGGATGGAAAGGATTATCTGTTGATCCTTCAGCAGGCATCCTTGCAATAACTCCTATCCATGTTGATGTAAACATTGTGGACGGAGTTGAATTAGATATTGACGCCTTTAAAAAATCAAAACCGGAATATGCAAATGCTGAATTTATTCTTGAAGATGGCAAATACATCTGTGGAGTAGAAACAGAAAAAATGTCCAAATCAAAATACAATACGGTTAATCCAAATGATTTGGTTGACAAATACGGCGCTGATACTTTCCGGATGTATGAAATGTTTTTGGGCCCGGTAGAACAAAGCAAACCGTGGGATACCAAGGGTATTGAAGGCGTTCATCGTTTCTTAAAAAAGTTGTGGCGTTTGTTTTATGATGATTCTTCACCCCTCTCCCTGGGGAGAGAGGCTGGGGGTGAGGCTTCTCCAGCCGAATTAAAATCCCTTCACAAAACGATCAAAAAAATTGAAGAAGATACCGAACGTTTTTCTTTCAATACGGCTGTCAGTGCGTTTATGGTTTGTGTAAATGAATTGACGGATCTTAAATGCCATAAAAAAGAAATTCTTGAACCGCTGTTGATTTTATTGACGCCTTATGCGCCTCACATTGCTGAAGAGTTGTATCATTCTCTCGGAAATTCTGAATCAATTCTTAATGCTGAATATCCAAAACTGGAAAATAAATATTTGGTTGAATCTGAAAAAGAATACCCGATTTCTATAAATGGAAAATTAAGAACAACGATCACGATTTCATTAGATGCAACCCAACAGGAAGTGGAGAAAATGGTTTTAGATAATGAAGTAGTTCAGAAATGGATAGACGGAAAAACAATAAAGAAGATCATTTTTGTTAAAAATAAAATGGTGAATGTGGTGATGTAATTGGTAAAATAAGATTCTTTGTTATTTCCTTGTTTACTGTTCAATTATTGATGTGAAGAATCGCTGATCTCCCAAATACAGTTTGGAAACTGTTATTGTGTTTGTGACAAATAAATAAAATAAAAGACGCAATGGAAGTAAAAAGACCAGGAAACACGACAGATCATTTGGCCAACGAGCGCACCTTTCTGGCTTGGGTGCGAACCAGCATCGGCATAATGGCTTTCGGCTTTGTTGTGGTAAAGTTTTCTCTGTTCTTAAAGCAGATTTCTCTCATCCTGGGCAAAGGAAATGTTATTCAAAACGGCGGCTACTCTGCGGTGGTGGGCATTGTTTTAGTAGCCGTGGGTACGCTCACTTCTATCTTATCTTATTTAAGATACCGGCAATCAGAAAGGCAAATTAATGTAGGAACTTATAAGCATTCAACCTTGCTGATTACCATTATTACCGCGTTTATTTTTATAGTAAGTGTTTCCTTAATTGTTTACTTAATTCAAAGTACTGGTTTTTAAAAATTTTGTAAGGAAATCCGGGTAGACAAAAATCTTTAGTTGCTCTTCTACAGTAAACAAATAAATAATTTGGTTTTTTATTTTCCCCGAAAAAAGTTGTATACATAAGAATCTTATGTATATTTGAGTGTGCAAAAATCATCACTATATAAGGGCTTGTTAGAGCCGATCATTATGCAACTGCTCAAAGAAAATGGCCGCATGTATGGTTTTGAAATAACACAAAAGGTAAAAGAGATCACCCAAAATCAATTACAAATAACTGAAGGCGCATTATATCCGTTGCTCCATAGATTAGAAGCAGAAGGTGTTCTGGATGCTAGTATGGAAACCTTTGGCAACCGCGTTAGAAAATATTACTCGCTGACAACAAAAGGAAAAAAGCAAACTGCCGGCGCTTTAAAAGAAGTTCAAAGTTTTGTAGAAACCTTACAAATTCTTTTTAAACCAAAACTGACATAAATGCTAAACGAAACACAAATAGATCATTTATTTGAATTTTGCGAAAAACATTTTGTGCGTCATTATGATCTCCAGGTTGAATTGGTAGATCATTTGGCAAATGCAATTGAAGAACAAATGGGCATCCAGCCAAATCTTTCCTTCGAAAAAGCTTTAGATAATGTTTACCAAAGTTTTGGTTCTACAGGATTTGGTCGGCTCATTTCTGATAAAAGAATCGCCGCAGAGAAACAGGGAAGCAAAATGTTTTGGAAATTTTTTAGAGAACATCTGCGTTGGCCTAAAGCTCTATTGTTATTTTTGATAATAGCTTTTGCATATTCTCTTTTTAGGATCGAAGTGGTGTTTTTTCGCATTTTTTACATTTCCGTTTTGGTGGGCTCTTATTCTATAGAGTTGTTTGCAGTTTTTAATTTCAGTCGCACAATTTCTTTAACAGGAAAAAAATTTTTGACAGCTGATTTCTCCAGGGGATCGCGCTTATTCGTATTTCTTTTATTTATGCCTTTTTATTCAGTTTTTTTTGATAAAGACTTTCCGCCTACTTCACATGGAACATGGTCCATTCTTTTTTTTAGTGTGTTAGCAGGTATCGTAGTAATTATAACCATTGCCGATTTACAGGTACTTTCATCAGTGAAGAAAAAGTTACAAAACGATTATCCGAAAGCATTTGCAAAGTCATAAGTAAGGCGATAGAAGATTATTCAAAGAATAACTGCCATCGCCCCGAATCTAACTGACTTAGGCCGGTGTTTAATTTGCGTATTGATGAATAATTTGTTCCAACTGATTAGCACGCACTACACCCGATTGTCTCCAAACAATTTTTCCTTTTTTAAAAAGGATGAGTGTCGGAACTCCCTGGATGTTATACGCACTGGCAGCGCCCGGGCTTTTGTCTACATCGATCTTAAGTATCTTAGCTGAATCTCCAACTTTCTTTTTTAGTTCATCCAGAATGGGCTTCATCATTTTACAAGGACCGCACCATTCGGCTGAAAAGTCGACTAACACAGGTTTTTCTGAATTGATAATTTCTGAAAAGGAGGCCATCGTTTATAATTTATTTCTTTAAAATAATTAGTGAATTAAAAATTCTTGCTAAAAGTTAGTTTACTGAATCGGAAAATTTAATTGATCTTGTTTTGAAGACTGTACCACGAACCGCCATTGTACACTTCAGCATAGCCGCTGGATTTTAATATCATTTTTGCTGATGCGCTTCGAGCGCCTGAAGCGCAGCAAGTGATAACAGGTTTGTTCTTTTTAATTTTTGATAAATTGTTTCTGAGCGAATCCAAAGGAATATTTACCGATCCTTTAATGTGGCCGCTTTGAAACTCGCCTTTGGTACGAACATCAACAATAATCGCTCCGTTGGCTACCAGTTCACTATAACTTACTTTTGGACCGATGCCCAGTAGTTTTTTTATGGTTTCTATCATTTGTATCTTTTTTATGCAGTTTGATAATCAAAATTTACATCGTACCAGCTTCCGCCATTTTCGCATTGAATGCCGTTGCTTTGGAGGAACATAGTTGCCTGTCCGCTTCTTGAGCCGCTTGCGCAACAAAAGATGATCGGTTGTGGCATTTCTTTAATTTCATTTATGCGTTGTGGAATTTCGTTTAATGGGATATTGATGCTTCCTGCAACATTTCCTCCCATAAATTCACCGCGGGTTCTTACGTCAATAATTGTTTTCTTGTTGTTCATTGTGTTTTTTTAATTTTTATTTTTTTCTGGATTTATTTTTTCTTTTTTAAAAAGGCTGAAGAACAAACCTCCCATAATCGCTCCGTAAATGGTGCTGTTCAAAGGCTTAGAAGTGATAGGGCAAGTGCCGGAGGTACATCCAACAAAATGATAATACAGGTATCCACCTACGGCTCCTGCTACTATTCCGATAATAGCAAGTATGTTTTTACTGATAAAATTCATTTACTAAAAACTTTTTACTGCTTCGCTTAAATCAAATACCTGGGCTGTTCCGTTTACTTTAGATTTGATGATGCTGCTGCCGGCGGCGCTTCTGAAGCCTGCTTCGCAATGCACCACGATTGGCTTATTTAGAGGAATTTCATTGGTACGTTCTCTTAATTCGTACAACGGAATTTCGATAGTGTGTTCAAAAATCTTTTTTGTTTTTATTTCTGACGGGTTGCGGATATCAACAATTGTAAACGCATCTTCGTTGTTCTTTAATTCAGTGCTATCAAAGTTGGCAGTTACCACATTTCCAATGTCACCTGAAATAGCCAATTCAATTTGTCCTTCGTAACCAATTTTCGCGATACGCGCTATCAATTCATTTAAGACGATTTCGTTTTCTGCTACCAGGTAAAATTTTTCTCCTGGATTCACAATACTGCCCAGCCATGTTTCGAAACTGTTATCCTTCATCAGGTTGATCGCATTTTTTAAATGTCCTTTTTTAAATTCTTGTTGTGGACGACTGTCAATTACTGCGATTGAAGAATCAAGAGAAGTTTGAGGATCAAAATTTTCTGCCTTTATTTTTTCCACTTTTGAAATGCTTTTTAAAAATTTTTCCGCGCCTTTTTTATTCAGCCCTACTTCATACGGAAAATATTTTGGAACAAAAGGTTGATCGGCTAAAAGTTGCTCAACAAAATCCTCTTCACTCATATCCTGTAAGCTCCAGTTACTCAATTTCTCAGCACCTATGGTACTGGTGTTTTGTTGGCTCAAGCCTTTGCCACACAAGCTTCCTGCGCCATGTGCAGGGTAAAGCAGCACATCATCTGCCAAAGGCAAAAATTTATCATGAAGTGAGTGATACATGTTTTTTGCCAAATCTCTTCTCGTCATGGTGATAGAACCTGCCTGTTCTCTCAAATCCGGGCGTCCGCAATCACCTATAAATAATGTATCTCCTGAAAATACTGCACGTTCTTTATCATTTTCATCTATCAAAACAATACTGATACTGTCCGGTGAATGCCCCGGTGTGTCCAATGCTTTTAAGGTAACATGACCCAGGATAATTGCATCATCATCATCAAAAGTTTGGTGTGGATATTCGGCACCCAGCAGCTTGCTTACATAAATAGTAGCGCCTGTTGTTTTGTGAATTTCCAGGTGGCTGCTCACAAAATCAGCATGAGGGTGAGTTTCAATTATAGTGGTGATTTTAGCATGGTGTTCTTCAGCAAAATCGTAATATGGCTGTGGATTTCTTGAAGGATCAATCACGGCTACTTCTCCATTGCTTACGATTGCATAAGAATAGTGTGCTAAATTTTTATCCTGAAATTGTTTTATTTCCATAACGTAATTATTATTTTGAGTACAAAGTTAAATGGCTGAAATCCGCTACACAGCTACTTTTGTTACACTTTGATTTATTTTAACGCTTTTTCAAAAAATAACATTTTAACGGCAAGAATAAGCAGCATTACTGCAAATAATTTTTTTAAAGTTCCCTGTGGAATATGGGTCGCATATTTAGCGCCGATATATCCTCCGATGAAAAAGAAAGCAGCCATAATCAATGCCGGCTTCATTTCAACAAATCCATCTTTATAGTATTGATAAGCAGCTAAAGCGCCGACAGGCAACACCATCATCACCAATGCCGTTCCCTGTGCTGTTTGTTGGGAATAGCCTAACAACATGACCAAAGCAGGAATGATAATAATTGCCCCGCCGAGGCCAAGCAATCCGCTTAACATACCTGCCGCTATTCCGATAATGGCAACGATAACCAGATTTTGTAGTTCCATAATAATAGTATTTGCGATTAATTTAATTGGTGCAAAATTCTATTAATAATTACAGATCTACGGTTATTTTTGTTACATAAGAAAGGGGAGAAAAATTTTTAGAAAATATTTTATTTTACCGCAAGGAGCCGTACAACATCTCCTTTGCCTGAATGGTGTTGACCTTCAGATAAATCTACGCTCAATTCTTCCAGGTATTTTATATTGAGATTGGCAAAATCCTTTTGCAGGAGATCAGTTGTATAGAGCATATCCATATCTTTTGGGCCGCCACTTTGATTGTTTAATTGTGAAGGTGTAAAAGCTTCCAGTAAGAGCAACCCACCGGGTTTAAGTGCTTTGCTGCACTTTTGATGAATTTGTTTTCGTATTGATGAAGGAAAATGTGCGAAAATCAAAGCGATCATATCATATTTATCCTCTCCCAATTCTATTTCAACTGCATCTGCTACCGTATAATTAACGGCGACCTTATTTTCACTTGCAAGTACTTCACACTTTTTTTTGCCTTTATCACTTTGGTCAAAGGCATCCACTGTCCAGTTTAACTTCGCCGCGTAAACTGCATTTCTTCCTTCTCCTTCGCAGGGTAACAGCAAATGGCCCGGTGGAAGTTTGTCAATTTCTGATTTGAAAAATTCATTCGGTTTTTTGCCATAAATAAAATCTTCTGACGAATAACGGTCATTCCAAAATTCTTTCATCTTTAAAAAAATTAAATTGAATAAATATTTTCCTTCAATAAAATTAGAAATGATTTTCCAATTTTATTCTGCATCAAAAAAGGAATGAAAACCCCGAAACGGAAACCAATGTTACTTAAGCGTTATTTTATTGCGGCCTAATTCTACCAGGCCTTCGTCTTCCATTTGTTTGAGTAAGCGGGAAACCACTACCCGTGCGGTTCCCAATTCATTAGCAAGCTGCTCGTGAGTAACATACAGCGTATGGCTTTTGGTGAGTTCCGATTTTCTTTTAATAAAATTCAACAGGCGCTCATCCATTTTTTTAAAAGCGACGGCATTTACTACTCCCAGTAATTCTTCAAAACGTTTATGATAAAGGTTGAAGATGTAATCGAGCCATTCCGGGAATTCTTTTATAAGTTCAGTTACTTTTTCAACAGGAATAAAAAGTATATCAGTTTTTTCCTCTGCAATTGCTTTTACCTTGCTGGTGTCTTCATGAATGCCTCCGAGGAAAGACATAATACAACTTTCGCCCGGTTTTATATAATACAATAAAATTTCGCGACCTTCTTCATCAGTGCGCATTACCCTTACGCTTCCGTTCATTACTATTGGTATGGCTTTTATGTAAGCATTCTCATTCTGGATAGTGTCTCCTTCAGAAAAAGTTTTGACATTGCCGTATTTGAGTAATTTCTCTTTGATCTCCGGTGAGTATCTGAATTCAAATATTTTATCTAATTGTTCCATACAATTGAGTTGACATTAATTGATTATCCTGTTGCTACGCTGAAAATGCTGTAAGCGATTATTCCTAATACAATCAAAGATATTAATACATATAAAAAATCCTTTTCCATGAAGAATCCGATCACTGCAAATATTACGCGTGCTATCGGAGTGGCGATTAATAAAAGAAGTCCCAACTGAATGATGGAAAGGCTGTCCAGGTGAATCACTCCTGTAATGATTTTACTTACAGAACGAAGATTCGAAGGTTCGCCCCTGAACGTTTTAAAATGAGGAATTGAAAACCCATATTGAATTAAATAATAGATTCCTCCTGATAAAATCATCGCTCCGGAAATGATTACACCTGTAATGAGAAGTTTTCCCATCACAGCTTCAATATCGTAATCTGACATTTCTATTTCCTTGTTCATATTTGTCCGGTTATTCCGTTATAAATCATTTGAAAAGCTAAAAAGACAATGATGATGGCGAAAAGAATCCGCAGCCATTTGGTCTCTGATTTGACCAGGATTTTTGAGCCTAAAAATGCACCGGCGATCACACCCAAAACCACCGGCATAGAAAGGCCTGGATTGATATAACCTCTATGCATATAAATGCCTGCGCTCGCTGCTGCTGTAACTCCAATCATAAAATTACTGGTAGTGGTAGATACCTTAAAAGGCAGTTTCATAAAATGATCCATTGCAATTACTTTTAAAGCGCCGGAGCCGATCCCCAATAATCCTGAAATTAAACCGGCAATTACCATCATGAAAAAACCGCCGGGTATATTTTGAGCCGAATATTTTATCTCTCCCTTCGCTGTAGGATAAGAACTGTCTAATTTTAATGCAGTTGCAAACTTTCCGGCGTTGGCTTGTACCATTACTTCTTCTTTTTTCTTTAACGAAAGTGCCGCGGAAAAAATTAAAACAAATCCAAAAATAATGGCAATAATGTGGGTAGGTGCATAAATGGCAAGCGTGGCGCCACCTACTGCTCCAAGCGTGGTGGCAACTTCCAAAAACATGCCAATGCGAATATTGGAAATTCCTTCTTTTACATAAGCCGCGGCAGCGCCGGAGGAAGTGGCAATAACAGAGATGAGCGAAGCGCCTATAGCATAATGAATATCTACACCAAATCCAAGCGTCAGCAGCGGAATGATTACCACGCCGCCGCCTAATCCTGTTAGTGAACCTACTAATCCGGCCAAAAATGAACCGGCCAATACTATTAGTGAAAAAAGAAGTACCGTCATATTTTTTTAAAATTACGGCCAAAGGTACATAATGGAAAAAGGTTGATATTGTTTAAATATCTATAAGATGAGTAGGATAAATGTTTACGGATCAAACTTTTCGCGCCAGGCCAACATTCCACCTGTTAGGTTTTTTGTATTGGAAAAGCCCATTTGTTCCAATAAAGTTGCCGCTATACCGCTTCTGGCACCACTGCGGCAATAGAAAATCACTTCATCATTTTTAAGGTCTTCAATGTCTTCAATTTGCATGTTTTGAATGTATCCTAAAGGAAGTGCAATTCCACCAATGTTATATTCGGCTGTTTCTTCGGGTTGCCTCACATCTATAAGATGAAGTTTTTCGCCTTTGTCCATTCTTTCTTTTACCTCTTCAGGAGAAATGTTCGTCATATTTTTTTCTTTATTGTTTTATCAGGTGAGAACTATCAGTTTTTAAACTATCAATTGCCGGGCGTTCGGCTTGTATCCAGATGTCCATTGTTTGCCCGGGTTGAATGAAATTCGGTGTACTGTTATAATCATAAACTCCGGGATTTTGCCTGTAAATATAGGCATTGGCTGTATCTGATATGTTTCCGGTTGAAAGTATCGCTGCCAGCAAAATGCCTTTACTTGCCAGTAAAGATCTTGCATCCTGAACGGTTAAACCCGTTAAATCCGGAACGGGAATTTTTATGGCCTCAAGCCCGCCGCCAATAACAAGGTCTATTTTTGAGCCCCATCTTATCTTTGAGCCAAATTTTATTTTCTTGCCCTGGTAATCCTGCTCCAAAATAGAGCCTTTCATAAAATTGGGACGGTAGGAAGTGTCGCCTAATTCCAAATGATTTTTAGTGAGCTTATCTACCGCAAAACGATAACTTAATCCTTCGAGGTTAGGCATTTCAACCATCGGTAAGGTAGTCGGGTTGACGTTTAAAAAAACGGTGCGGTTTACTTTTACAGTTGCCCCCGGATCGGGTAATTGTTTTTTTACCGTATTTAAAGGCAGACTATCATTGTAAAGTGAATCAGTAATAATTACATCAAAGCCTTTATCTTCTAAAAAATTAGTTGCGCTGTCTACATTTTTTCCGATAACCGAAGGCACTTTTAAAGATTCTCCATGATGAGTGATCCAGCCGAGTGACTGAAAAAATAAAAGCCCAAGCAAGAATACTAAAGCTATGGCTGCCAGCAGATTCACAAAAAAACTTTGTCTTGCAATAAATCTAAACACGGTATATATATAAGTGAAAAAAAATAAAGTGTTGCAATTTAATAAATTTAAGCAGGTAAACATTCCTCCAGTAATGCTGTATAGAAATCCATTAATGTCCAACCCATTGCTTTCACTTGCTGGGGAACAAGACTGGCTTCGGTTTGGCCGGGTACAGTGTTTATTTCCAGCATGTAGGGTTGATGGTCTTCCTCGTTATAAATAAAGTCCATCCTCACAATTCCATGGCAATTAAAAATTTGATAAATTTTTATCGCCTGCTCTTTTATCTGCCGGGCAATATCATCTGTAACTTCCGCAGGTGTTATTTCCTGGCTGGCTCCAAGATATTTTGCTTCATAATCAAAAAACTCTTTTTTGGTTATGATCTCTGTAATGGGCAACGCAATGGTTTTTCCTTTTGATTTAAAAACACCAATCGTCAATTCCCTTCCCTTGATAAATTCCTCTACCAGCACCTGGTCGTCTTCTTTAAAAGCTTTTTCAATGGCTGCGCCTAATTCTTCAGAAGGAGAATTTACCTTGCTCATGCCAATACTTGATCCGCCATTATTCGGCTTGACAAACACCGGGAATTTTAAATTTTTAACCAACTCTTCCGGGCTTTGATAAGTGTTTTTGAATAACAGTACGGAATTGGCTACTTTAATTCCCGCAAAAGAAGCCACAGCCACTGTATATCTTTTATTAAAGGTAAGTGCTGAAGTAGCACAATCGCACGAGGTATAAGGAAGGTTAAGTATATCGAAATAGCCTTGAAGTTTGCCATCTTCACCAGGCGTACCATGAATTCCGATCAAAACCGCGTCAAAATGTATTTTTTGCTGGTCAACGATGATTGAAAAATCATTTTTATCTACCTCAGCTTTTCCATTCTTATTCTCATAAAACCAGCCTTTGGGTGTGATATCAATTTTATAATAATCAAACTTTTCCGGGTCAATATTTTTTTCTATTGTTTTTGCTGATTGATAAGAAATTTCAGCTTCACCAGAATAGCCGCCGGTAACAAACGCGATCTTTGGTTTATTCATTTATTGGCCAATTTAGCGTCTAAAATAAATTAAATTTAGAATAATACGAATCCGGGCTAAAATAAAAATCTGGATTATTTATTCTTTTACTATCAAACATATCTTTTTAATTAAAGAAGTTGGTGCAACTTCAGGCAAAAAAAATCCCGCAAAAAAGCGGGATCAAATATTTAAGAACCTGATTGTAACAATGGTGATCGCGAAAAGTATTTTTGATTATCGCTGTAAACAAAAAAGCATGACCCGTCTTTTATTGTTTTAATGATTGGTGCTGCAACCTTTTGGGGTATTGCCGGGCAACCATAGCTTCTGCCTAAATAACCCAGAGATTTTACGGTGTTTTCGCTTACATAAGCAGCAGGATGAATAACAATGGCACGGCTTTCGGCATTGTCATTAATTCCTTTTTCTTCACCTTCAAGCCTTAAAGAAAGCCCGTTTTCTCCATAATAAGTATCCTGGGTTACATAAAACCCGAGGCTGCTCATGTGGCTTCTGGGTGAGTTGGAAAAACGGTTGGCATATTCTTTTCCTGAATTGCGGCCATGCGCTACATACGTATTAAAAAGTAATTTATAGTTTTCAAGATCTATTACAAATAAACGTTTTTGGGTAGATGGCAAACTGAAATCTGCGATGGATAATATATTATCATTATTCAGTTTTCCCTGCGAAAGTAAAATATTATATCCCCTCAAACCCTCAATAAAAGCTTGCTTTGATAACCCAAGTGAATTCAATTGCAAACTATCGTAAATATGCAATTGGGTATTAATAATATCAGTATTCGCAGGAGTAGGAGTTTTTGCAACCATCGTTTTAAAGGTTGATGGGGCAGGTTTAAATCTTGCAAAAGTAAAAGTCAAAGAAATTAAAAACAGAGATAGCAGACGTAGCGGTAGTAAGTTCTTCATAGAGTTTTCCATGTAGTGTTTTTGTGATTTCTGAATAAACAAAAAAACACTTGATCAAACGGTGTTTCTTTGGGTTAATGTTGCCTGTTAGCCGGGCGATTTGATTTAAAAAATAGGTTTTAATTTTTTAAATACTCAGCGAATTTACTCCATCTATTTTATTAAAATCTTCTTCTACAGCCATTTTTAGCCAATTTAAAGTTGTTTTAACAAAATAAGAAAATATTTTTTTGCTGTTTATTTAGAACTGAATTTTTCTCATTTTATTGTGCAATTTCAAGACGGAGATCATTTTTTCCTTTTAAAATTCTCTTGTTACATCTTGTTATATTTGTGTAATTCATTTCATTGAAAAGGCAAACATCATCTCAAATTCAGCTTCCATATTAAATAACCCGATAGAATATTTAAAAGGTGTTGGTCCTTTAAGAGGCGATATTTTAAAAAAAGAAGCGGGCATTTATACGTTCAATGATTTGCTTCAATATTTTCCGTTTCGTCATATTGACCGGACTCAAATAACGCCGATTTCAAAAATAAATTCTGAAACTGACTATGTGCAGGTAAAAGGGAAACTTACATCAGTAGAAACTTTGGGAGAAAGTCGGGGCAGGAGATTGGTAGCCACACTGTATGATGGGACCGGAGAACTCGAATTGGTCTGGTTCCAGGGTATAAACTGGATACAAAAAAGTTTGCACATAGGAGCGCCATACCTTGTTTTTGGTAAAGCCGGATTTTTTATGAATACGCCGCAAATTACGCATCCGGAAATGGAATTGCTTACAGAGGCGAATAAAGAAGCTAAAAATTTCCTGGAACCAGTTTACCCTGCAACTGAAAAATTAAAAACGAAAGCGATGGGTGGCAGGCAAATGGGAAAGTTGACTTTTACCCTTTTGCAATTGCTTTCTGAAAAAGATGTTCCTGAAAATATCCCTGCCGATATTTTGGCGAAATTTCATTTGGTAAAAAGATTTGACGCTATAAAAAATATTCATTTTCCGGCCTCAAAAGCTGACTATGAAAAGGCAGTTAAGAGATTAAAATTTGAAGAACTATTTATCTCTCAGTTGCGAATGGGTTTATTGCGGTTTAAAAGAAATACTTTTTCCAAAGGTCATGTGTTTTCCAAAGTAGGCTCTCTTTTCAATGATTTTTACACCAATCATCTTCCTTTTGAACTAACGGGTGCGCAAAAAAGAGTATTGAAAGAAATCAGGAAAGATTTGGGAAGCGGTAAACAAATGAACCGCCTTTTGCAGGGGGATGTGGGTAGCGGAAAAACAATGGTAGCGCTCATGGCAATGCTTATTGCAGCAGATAACGGTTATCAAAGTTGTTTCATGGCTCCTACAGAGATATTGGCACGCCAGCATTTTGAGGGATTGAAGAGTATGTTGCAAAATATACCCGTTAAAATCGGGATACTTACCGGTTCTTCAACGGTAAAAGAAAAAAGAGAGATATTGAAAGCAACCCTCGAAGGGGAAATTAAAATATTGACAGGGACACATGCCCTGATTGAAGATGTAGTTCAGTTTAAGAACCTGGGCCTTGCCATTGTTGATGAACAACATCGTTTTGGCGTGGCACAAAGGGCAAAACTTTGGGATAAGAATGAGCTTAATCCTCATATACTGGTAATGACAGCAACACCAATTCCGCGTACGCTGGCCCTGACTGCATACGGCGATCTCGATTATAGCATAATGGATGAAATGCCGTCCGGAAGAATCCCAATACAAACTGTTCATCGAATGGAATATGCAAGGCCACAGGTAATGAACTTTGTCAAATCTGAAATAGAACGGGGAAGGCAGGCGTATATCATATATCCTTTGATTGAAGAGTCGGCCAAACTTGATTTTGAAGACCTTATGCGGGGTTATGAAGAAGTGAAAGCCTACTTTCCTGAACCAAAATACTACATAAGCATGGTTCATGGAAAGCAAAAGCCTGCACTAAAGCAAACGAATATGAACCGGTTTGTAAAAGGCGATACTCATATAATGGTTTCAACCACAGTAATAGAAGTAGGGGTAAATGTGCCGAATGCGAGCGTGATGGTAATTGAAAGTGCCGAAAAATTCGGATTGCCGCAATTGCACCAGTTGCGTGGAAGGGTGGGAAGGGGCAGTGAAAAAAGCTATTGTATTCTTTCTACAAAAGTAAAATTGTCGGCAGAAGCAAAACAACGTTTGAAAATTATGTGTGAAACCAATGATGGATTTAAAATCGCGGAAAAAGATTTGGAAATTAGGGGCCCCGGAGATATAGAAGGAACCCGTCAAAGCGGCTTACTTAATTTTAAATTAGCTAATATTGTGGAAGATAGAAAAATTCTGGAAGCTGCAAGATTGACCGCTGAAAAAATTATCTCTGAAGATCCTACATTATCCTCTAATGAAAACCATTGCCTGAAAGCCTTTCTGGAAAGCGAAAAGGCTAAAACTGCCTGGAGTAAAATATCGTAACTTATTTAGATAAAATGTGTATGTTAAGAAGCTATTAAATCGGAAAACAGAAAATTAATTTCTTACTCTTCTTCCAATTGTTTCGTAAATTTATTTTCTGTTTCTCAATTGCTTTCTGTGACCCTTGATTTTAATATCCGGTACCTTTAAATTAATTTATCGACAATTAATTCATGATAAAAAACATTTCCTTGAAACTACTAAAACAATATTCTTATATTATTTTTCTTCTTGCATCCACTTTTCTTTTTTCAGAAAATTTGATGGCCCAGGTTGAATTCATAGAGAATAAGGGCCAGTGGGATCCCCAGGTTAAATTTATGAGTAGCGCCGGAAGTGGTTCTTTTTTTTTAACTGATAAGGGATTTACAGTTGCTCAATACAATCCTGATGATCTTGAAAATGTCAAAGTTAGAATGCATGAAGGAAATTCTAAAGCGACAGCAAACCGGCAACAAAACGATTCCGTGAGAACAGATTCTTATTCAGTTCAGTTTTTAAATTCGCAAAAGCCGGTAATTGTGCCTGATAAAGTTATTCCATCTGTCAATAATTATTTTATCGGAAATGATCCGTCTAAGTGGGCCTCTAATTGTAAAATTTATCTTGGGGTTACTTACAAAAATATTTATCCCAATATCGATTTGAGGTATTATACAGATGCTTCCGGCAATTTAAAATATGATTTTATAATAAACCCCGGAGCTAAGATTGGAGATATCGCAATGAAATATAGAGGTCCTAAAAAACTGACGATAAAAAATCGTGAACTGAACATCTCCACTTCACTTGGGGTTAATAAAGAACTTAAACCTTATACTTACCAGGTTATTGATAATCAAAAAAAAGAATTGGATTGTCAATACATCATCAAAGGAGATGTGGTAAAATTTAAAGTAAAAAATTACTCCCCTGATCAAACGTTAATCATCGATCCTACATTGATATTTTTTAGTTATTCCGGAAGTACTGCAGATAACTGGGGCTTTACAGCTACTTACGGAAAGGATGGTTCCTTTTATGGCGGTGGAATTGCTTTTGGAAATGGATTTCCGGTTTCACCGGGTGCCTACGAAAAATCTTTTAATGGAGATTTTGATATTGCTATTATCAAGCTTTCTCCGGATGGCCGTAACCGCATTTATGCAACGTATATCGGAGGCAGCGGAGCAGACCAGCCACATAGTCTTATCGAAGATCCACAGGGAAATTTAGTTATTGCAGGCAGAACCAACTCAAGTAATTACCCGGTAAAACCTGCAAGCGGAAAAGTGGGCACCGGTGGGGGGTACGACATTGTAGTAACCAAGCTAAACTCAACCGGGAGCGATATTATTGGCTCTATGAGGATCGGGGGATCCGGTGATGATGGAGTAAATATTGCAGACGATCATAGTAACTATTTACAATCGCTTAAAAGAAATTATGGTGATGATGCACGCAGCGAGGTGTTATTGGATGGATCAAATAATATTTACGTAGCTTCCTGTAGTTCTTCCGGCGGTAATAGTGTTGCTTCGGGAGCATTTCCGACCACTGCCGGCGCTTTCCAAACAAAACTGAAAGGAAAACAAGATGCCGTAGTGTTAAAAATAAATCCGGATTGCAATACTCTTTTATTCAGCACTTTTATCGGGGGAAGTGATAATGATGCTGCTTATGTTTTAACCTTTGGGAGTACTGGAAATATTTATGTAGCTGGTGGTACAGCAAGTGCCGATTTTTTAAAAAATATCCCCACTGGTAATGTTATTAAATCGACAAGCCCTTCATTAAACAGTTCAGGAGCAAACGGAACTGATCCATGTGATGGTTTCGTGGTTGAGTTGAATAACACAGGTACTGCTGCAATTCGGGGTACTTATATAGGAACTGACAAAGCGGATCAGTTATATGGCATTGAAGCTGATAAATTCGGCTATATATACGTCATGGGAACGTCCGAAGGAAATATGAAAGTAATTAACGCTGCCTATTCAAATCCTGGAGGAAAACAATTTATATCTAAATTGAAACCAGATTTATCCGCTTTTGTGTATTCAACTGTTTTTGGATCTCCTAATTCACAAGTCCCGAATATTTCGCCCACAGCTTTTCTGGTTGATCGTTGTCAAAATGTGTATGTTTCCGGCTGGGGAGGAAAGTCCAACAGTGGTTTTTCTTCCGGAAATACTAAAGGGCTTCCTGTAACACCAGATGCAATCAAACCCCAGACCGATGCTTCGGGCAGTGATTTTTATTTTTTTGTTTTACAAAAGGATGCAGCCTCTCAATTATATGGTACCTTTTTTGGCCAGGAAGATCCTCCCGGAAGAACCAGCCCTATTACCTTTGGCGATCATGTGGATGGCGGAACAAGCAGGTTTGATAAAAATGGTGTTATTTACCAGGCCATTTGTGCCAACTGCTTTAAAAGCGTTGCTTTTCCCGGAACTCCGGGTGCATGGTCAAGAACCAATCAATCACTTGGGCAAAATGGTGAATGTAACTTGGGAATGCTAAAAATTGAAATGGATTTTGCCGGTGTACGCTCGGGCTTGCATACCTCAATTAATGGCGTTTCAAACGATACTTCCGGATGTGTTCCTTTACAGGTTGATTTTTCGGATACGCTGAAAAAAGGAAAGCTTTATTATTGGTATTTTGGCGATGGCACAGGAGATACAACTACCATTCCTTCTACTACTCATGTTTACCAAAATGTGGGCAAATATCCTGTAATGCTGGTAACAATTGATAGTACAACCTGCAACATTTCGGATACTTCTTACAAAAACATCCGTGCAGGAAATAACAAAGCAAAACTTAATTTTATTTCTCAAAAATTAGATCCCTGTACCAATCTAAGTTATAATTTCACCAATACTTCCCAACCCACAAGTGGTAGTTTTCAGCCGGGTATTTTTACCTGGGATTTTGGAGACAATACTCCAATAGTAACTCAAACTCAGAACCCGGTTACACATACATATGCCGGACCAGGTACTTACCAGGTAACGCTTTACCTCAATGATAGTACTTATTGTAATTCGCCCGACGATACAATGAAAACAGTACGACTTTCACCAGAAGTGAAAGCATCATTTACAACACCGGCAGCAGGATGTGTTCCTTATAATGCAGTATTTACAAATAACTCGCTTGGTGGCATTAGTTTCTTATGGAATTTTGGCGATGGGGCTACTTCCACCGATGAAAATCCAACACATCTTTATACAAAGGTTGGTTCTTATACAGTTAAGTTAACTGCATACGATTCTTCTTCCTGTAACAAAATTGACGATTCTACTTTTACCATTACTGTAAGCCCGATACCCACAGCTTCATTTACGTATAATCCTTTGGTGCCTAAGGAAAATACCTTTACCAATTTTATCAATCAATCAATTGGTGCAACACATTATACCTGGAGTTTTGGGGATGGGGATACTTCAAATTTGGAAAATCCAAAACACCTTTTTAATGCAACAGGTACTTATACTGTTTGTTTGAATGCCGCCAATGACTTTGGTTGCAGCGATGATACCTGTATTGATGTACAATCTATTGTTAACCCATTAGTGGATGTTCCGTCTGCATTTACTCCGGGCAAATTTGGAGCAAACAGTATAATCAGGGTAGTGGGCTTTGGTATTAAAGACATGAAATGGACTATTTATAACAGATGGGGGCAGAAAGTATATGAAAGCAATAGTTTGAAAAGTGGTTGGGATGGATATTTCAAAGGCAAATTGCAACCCATGGATGTATATACTTATACACTTTCGGTAACTTTTTCGAGTGGACAGAAAGTTACGAAAACCGGTGATATTACTTTATTACGTTAAAACGAATGAAAAAGAATTTTAGGCTGTTTTTTTTATTTTTCTCTTATTTCCTTTTAATTGGATTGAACAAATCCATAGGGCAGGATTTGCATTTTTCGCAGTTCTTCAATAATCCTTTACTCACCAATCCTGCAAACACCGGTTTTATTCCGGACGCTGATTACAGATTGGGTGCATCATACAGAAATCAATATTCCAACATAATGTCTGTCCCTTACAAAACGATGAGCATTTATGGTGATGCGCAGGTTTTCAGAGACAGGATTGAAACAGGATGGATGGGATTGGGAGGTGTAATTTTGCGTGATGTTGCAGGAAGCGGAAGCCTTACTTCAACAAAAATTTACGGATCCATCGCCTATCATCAAATGCTCGGTGAAAGTAGTTTGCTTACAGCGGGTTTTAATGTAGGATGGGCCAATAAAAGAATTGATCAAAGTAAACTCACTTTTCCTGACCAATTCGATGGTAAATTTTTTGATGCTTCTTTGCCTACTTCTGTTCAGCTACTTAATAATAGTGTAAGCTATTTTGATATGCAGGTAGGAATTAATTATGCTTATTTCCCTACCCGGAATATTTATATCAATGCCGGATATTCAATTCATCATGTGAACAGGCCCAAAGAAACTTTTTTTGGAGATGGAAGTTCCAGCACCATCGATATGAGACATATCGGTTTCATTAATTCTATTATTAAATTAAATGACCAGGTTATTGTTAATCCCGCGGCATATTATACCAGGATGGCAAACTCCAGCGAACTTGTAGTAGGAATGAATGCAGCTTATAATCTTTCTGGTCATGGATCCAAACAAATTATTGGCGGATTATTTTATCGCTACAACGATGCAGTTATTCCGATGATTGGATTAGAAGTTAATAATATGCGTTTCACTTTTAGTTATGATGTAACCAGCTCTTCTTTAAAAAATTACAACAATTCTTTCGGCGCCGACGAATTCAATCTCTTATATAAAGGGTTTTATAATCAGTTCAATGGCAACCGTCAGCAAACGCTTTGTCCCGTTTTTTAAAACTAAATTTGTTTTTACGGCTTCCCTCTTCATCTTTGTAAAAAAGTAAGATGAAAAACGCTTCGATAAATAATAAGATAATGAACAAAAAAATTGCCATTATTGGCGGAGGTAATCTTGGGACTGCCATTGCAGAAGGATTATTAAAAAGTAAATTCTGTGTTCCTTCAGACATTATAATTACTAAAAGAAGAGTTGAAACACTTCAGAAATTAAAAGAAAGAGGCGTAAAAATAATTTCTGATAATGCAGAGGCCGTGCACCATAGTGAATTGGTAATTCTTGCTGTAAAGCCTTACCAGGTAAATGATGTGTTGCAAAGTTTTAAAATGAAGCTTACCCAAAAACATATTTTAGTATCGGTGGTAACCGGAGTATTGATTTCAGAAATTCAGGAAATTATTAAAAAAAATATTCCAATTTTCAGGGCAATGCCGAATACTGCAATCTCAATTGAACAAAGCATGACTTGCATCAGCTATACTAATGCTACCCAGGAGCATATAAATTTTGTAGAAAAAATATTTTCGCCAGTTGGTAAAGTAGTTGTTATAGACGAAAAACTAATGGAAGCCGCTACCATCCTTGGCGCATGCGGCACTGCCTACGCGATGCGTTTCATTCGTGCGAGTATACAAGGCGGAATTGAAATTGGGTTTGATGTTGCTACTGCCAGCCTTATCGTTGCACAAACCGTGAAAGGCGCAGCCGAATTGTTGTTGCAAAAAGGAACACATCCCGAGCAGGAGATCGATAAAGTTACTACTCCAAAAGGCTGCACTATTGCAGGTTTGAATGAAATGGAACACCAGGGTTTTAGTTCTTCTTTAATAAAGGGAATTGCGGTCAGCTACAAAAAAATTGCGAAAAATTGAGTATTCACTCTGTTGGCTTAAACTGATTTTATAAAATAAAAAAACAGCTTTAAAGTTTGTTTACTGTTTTGTCTTAAATAAAAAAATGAATCGAAAAGTTTTTTTCTTAAATAGATTTATAAAGAGTTTTATTTTTTTTATCCTTGCGGTATGTTTGCTTTCCTGGTTTTTAAAACCTGTTGAATTAAAGAATGGAATTTGGAGAGCGACCATAGAAAGAACTGATGGAAATAAGATCGTTTTTAATTTTCAATCGAA
>DAHXOZ010000110.1 GCA_027364635.1 bacterium
TGATGACAATCATTTAAAAACCTGAGTAATATAAGATTCTTATCCGGGTTTTATAGCACCCGATTTCAGACCTTTGTTTATTCTGGTTTTTATTGTCATGACGCTCGTCAAGCTTTTTTTTGACGTTAGTCATTGTCAATAAAAATATTTCAGCAGATACACTAAGCATTTCCAATGTGGTTCCTTTCGGGCAATCGCCCGGATAAAAAGACGAATCAGGTGTATAATCAATTGCCAGTTTATGTTTCCAACCTTCTGTTGAAGAAGTACTGCACTTTATTCCATCAAGTTCAAAATCTGCTAATGGTAAAGGTTCGTTAAGTTGGTATGACACATAATTATTCCCTGTAAAAGAAAAAACAGTTAAATTATTAGTTTGCAAACTTTTTAAAGATTGTGCGGAACTAAAAGAAGAAAGAAACAATATGAAGTATGCAATAAATAAAAATAAAACAATACTGTTTTGTACAGATCTTTTGAGCGGTTGCGCAGAAAAAAATCGGTTCATGAAAGGTGGTTATTTTTTTTAAACACTCAAAGCTACAGAATAGAAATTTAGCAGTAAATCAATAAAAAAGAAGAATTTTTATTTTCCGAAAAAAAGAAAGCCGGATAAAAATCCAGCTTTGATTTAATACTATATATTATGAAAAGACCGATGCGAAATTATTACCAGATGCATTAAAAAAACATGATGACAATCATTTAAAAACCTGAGTAATATAAGATTCTTATCCGGGTTTTATAGCACCCGATTTCAGACCTTTGTGTATTCTGGTTTTTATTGTCATGACGCTCGTCAAGCTTTTTTTTGACGTTAGTCATTGTCAATAAAAAGCACTAAGAATAGTTTTACAAAAAAGAGGTGTATGTTTAAAAACATTTCGATGAAAAAATATGATACGATCATTGAAATTCTTTACTGGCTATTGCTTATTATAATAATATTAATACTGGCCTTGATCTTTTTTATTATGTATATTGGGTAATAAAATTATTTTGAGCAATAAGCTATTTTTAAAATTTTGGAGGTATTAAAATTTCCATCATGATTAAATCAAAAAATTGGTGGCTGATTACAATCAAAGGATTGATCTTTATTTTTTTGGGATTTTATATTTTAAAGTTTCCGATAAGCGGCATGCTCGGTCTGATTATTTATGGAAGCATTTCATTATTTATTTCGGGTTTAATCCTGGCTATTTTTGCAATTATCACGCGAAAAGTACACAAGGGCTGGGGATGGCAAATGGCAGAAGGTTTATTGGATATTGCACTGGCGGTAATTCTTCTTTTAAATATTGGCTTAACGGCTATAACCCTTCCTTACGTTTTTGCTTTTTATGGCATTCTTACTGGAATATTCTGGATCTTTCAATCCGTTTTTTTCAAGAACAATCTATATAAATTTTGGGGAGTGGTTCTTCTCGCAGGGCTACTGAGTTTACTGGTAGGTGTTTTGATTTTATTAAGACCTTTGATTGCCGTTTTAACGATCGTTGCCATTATTGGAATTATGTTCATCGTGCAAGGCTTTTTTCTTACACTGTTTTCCTTTGAGATCAGCCGGGCTCACAAAACTTCCATTACTGAATCTAACAAAGAATAAAAAGCAAGACAGTAAACTAACAAATAAACCGTTTTTTTATCTTGCAGTATAGCCTCCGTCAATAACCAGTTCGCTACCTGTAACAAATTTTGATTCATCTGAAACGAGGTAAAGAATTCCATAAGCAATGTCAATAGGTTCACCGATATGACCTAACGGATGCAAACTGTTTAACTGCTCGTAAAATCCCGGAACATTTTTTCCATAATTTTCCACCATCGGTGTAAGAATAAATCCGGGGTGAACCGAATTGACACGAATTTTATTTTTTGCATAAGCAATAGCATCGTTTTTTGCCATCAACCTTACTGCACCTTTTGAAGCATGATATGGAGGTGCATCGCCGGCTCCTATCAAGCCATAAATGGAAGATAAATTCACAATGCTGCCACTTCCGTTTTTAAGCATGTGCTGCACAGCATACTTACTGCAAAAGAAAACCCCTTTTACATTGACAGCCATTAAATCGTCCCATTCCTTCCCGGTAATTTCATGCATGGGCTTGGCGGTACCGGAAATTCCTGCATTATTTACCGAACCATCCAATTTGCCAAAATGCTTTACCACATCTGCATAAACCTGCTCTACTTCTTTTTCGTCAGCAACATTTAAATGCCAGTATTTGGCTACGCCACCTGAAGTATTTATTTCCTCAGCCAGTTTTTCACCTTCTTTATCAAGTACGTCTGTAATGGCTACTTTGGCGCCTTCGTTGGCCAATAAAATGCAGGTTTCTCTTCCTATTCCCAAAGAGCCACCTGTTACGATTACTACTTTGTTTTCTACTCTTTTCATGATTTATTTTTTTAAAAGGAATTTATTCTGTGAAATAAAACGCATAATCTTCTCTTCAAACTTCTCTTCAAAAAACCATGCCAAAGCAAAGTTTTTTTTTAAACAAAATCAATGACAACAGTTTTAATTTTTACTGACTATGGTCATTCTCCTGAGATGACGAACCAAATAAATTTGCTCTAAAAATAAGAGCCATGTCAGAAAATTTAACCATCACCACCTTACACGACCTCCTGGATTTTGAAGGTCGTAAATTTATTAGTGCCGAAATACAGTTAAAAAAAGTTTTACCACAATGGATCAATATTGCAGGTTCAATAAAACTTAAGAATGTGTTGCAGAAATATATGGACTTTGTGAAGCAACATATTGAAAATATGCAGGCTTTTTACGAAGAAGAGCACATCAATTCACTATCGTTACACAACAGGATAATGGAAGCCTTTATTGGAGAGGCAGAAGAGAAACTTAAAAGCTGCACTGATGTAGCAGTAAAAGATGCATGCCTTTTGGCAAGTATACAATCAATCAATCATTTTAAAATAAGCATTTACGGCACAGCAGCTGCATTTGCAGATTTGTTGAGCCTGGAAAAAACATCCGTAGTGTTTCACCAGGCATCGGTCAACGAGAAGCAGATCGATGACAGGTTAACGCAGTTAGCACAATTTGAAATCAATAGCAAGGCAAAAGCTCCTATTGAATTAAATGCATGATAAGCAAGTGCAGGCCGCACAAATGCTTTGCCGGTTCATCTGAATGACATGAATATCTTCCCCCGGCGTATAAGTTGATGAACCGGTTTTTTTATTAATTGTAATCATAAAAATGACTGATCGTGGTCAGTACCTCATTAATTCATTATAGATATATTGCAGTAAACTAAAAATTTAACAATGAAAAAGTTCCTGGCAGTTTTCGATGGTTACAAAATGTCTACGAGCACATTACAATATTCAATAGAATTAGCAAAACTCGAAGAGGCGCATCTGGTGGGTGTTTTTTTAGATGAATTTATTTATCACAGTTACAGTGTGTATGAAGTAATGACCAAAGAAAAAAATGCAAAAAAAGTATTGGAAAAACTGGATGAAAAAGATAAAAAATTGAGAGACGAGTCAGTGCTGCAATTTCAAAAAGCCTGTAACAAAGCGGGCATTCACTTTTCCATCCATAGAGATGAAAACATTGCGTTACAGGAATTGAAAGAGGAAAGCATGTTTGCAGACCTGGTGATTATTAATGAAAATGAAACATTTAACCGTTACAAAGAAAAAATTCCGGGCCGTTTCATAAAAGATCTTTTGGCGGATGTGCAATGCCCGGTTTTAGTAGTACCCTCTTCATATAAAGAAATTGATAAAATTTTATTGCTGTACGATGGAGGGCCTTCCTCTTTGCATGCTATCAAAATGTTCAGTTATCTTCTTGGTCACCTTAAATCTTTGCCGGTTGAAGTGTACACAGTAAAGGAAAATTATATGGCTACACTGCGTCTGCCGGGAAATAAAAGAATGAGAGAGTTTATCAAATGGCATTTTCCTAAAGCTACAGTCACCGTTGAAAGAGGAATAGCAGAAGAGCAGGTACCGGGTTACCTGCGGAACCACAAAGAAAATGAATTAGTAATCCTTGGAGCTTACCGTCGTAGTGAGCTTTCACGCTGGTTCAAAACCAGTATGGCTGATATATTAATGAAAGAAACAGAAACACCGTTGTTTATCGCGCATAATAAATAAATCCATTTGTTCATCCTGTTAATACTACAATTATGATCACACTTCCTGAAATTAAAATCAATAACCCTGGTTTATCCCAGATTGACTCCGGCATTTATTCGCTGGGTTTGGTAATTCCTTTTCAACCTTCAATGGCTGATAAGAAAACGATAAAAGGAATATTGAATTACACGCTGGAAGTGGTACAGGCAAAGCTTGAAGGGATCTATGAAACCGGTGAAATAAAAACAGTAATCGAACGGCTGAAAAGGATTTTCAGTAAATTAGATTATAACTCCCATCGTAAAAGTGTGGCAATAATTATTGAAGGAGAAGAAGAAAAAGTGATTTACCTAAACTATAGCGGCAAGCCGGTTGTTTTCTTTAATGATCCATTCTCTTTGCTGGATCTTGTTGCCGATTCGGTAAGAAACCCTGAATTCGAAATATTGGTATTGAACCAGACGGGAGCCGAACTGTATGAGTATTTTAATAATTCGCTGCATAAAGTATTTGCACAGAAAGAAGTTTCATGCAATGGCCAAAAAAACGCTGCAGAATGTCTTGTGCAAAGAATTTCAAACATCATCAAATTAGTCAATAGTAAAAATGATAAGCCTATATTCATTTTTTCAGAAAAGGAACAGCAGATCGACAAATTTTGCCAATTCTTTCCTTTTAGGGAAATCGTATTTAAAATAAATACTTCTTCAACGAAAGATGAAGATATGCCTTCAAAAATGAAAACACTGACCACAAAAATTATTAGCCAGTGGGATTATTGGCAATCAAGACTCGTGAAAGGACAAATCACAATCGCTAAAAGATCTAATAGCCTGTTTAGCCACCTTGAAAGCGTAACAAAGGCACTGAAACACAGTGATGACGGCCTCTTACTTATTGACAGTTTTATGAAAGAAGAAATCCATAAAACCTTATTAAACGAAACACTTTTTATAGCTACCAAAAAACTCACAGACGAAATTGAAAAGTTTTTGGCAAGAGGAAACAGGATTGAAATTACTGAAGGAGGATTTTTGGAAAATTTCGGCGGTATTGCATTGATCAGAGTAAATCATTCAAAATTTCAATCCTATCGGGTAACCAGGAAATTTACAGAAGAAGATTTTATGACTTAAACAGAATGTTATGATACGAATTTTAGTACCGATCGATTTTTCACCAACCGCCGAGAGAGCCTTTCGTTTTGCTGCGGAACTGGCTTCTAAAACCAAAGGCACTATCATTCTTTTTCATGTAAATGAGAAGGAAGAAATTCCTTATTTTGATACAGTTGAAAAAAAACAAGAGTATGAAACGCAGCTTGAAACAAAACAACTAAAGCGGCTTCAACGTTTAAAAAAGAAAGTGGTAAGTCCTGAAATGAATGTTAAGGTTTCTACGATCGTTTCTCAAAAACCTGTGATAAAAAATATACTCGCATTTGCAAAACAAAACCAGGTTGAATTAATAGTAATGGGAACCCAGGGAGCCTCTGGTCTTAAAAAAACAATTGTCGGAAGCGTTACGTCCCACATCATCGAAAAGTCAAAAGTTCCGGTACTGGCAATTCCTGAAAAATATGAATGGAAAGATCCTGAAGAGATTGTTTTTGCAACTAATTATCATTGCGAAGATAGGCCGGCACTGTCTTTCACTCTTTCTGTTGCAAAAGTTTTTAATGCCAATGTTACTGTGGTGCATGTAAACCAGGATGATATTGAAAAAGACACGGCTCAGTGTTTTTCCAATTATGCTTATTTTCTGCAAAGAACTTTTAATGATGCTCAAATAAAGTTTAAAGAATTAAAAAGCACTCATATTAAAGATTCCCTCGAACATTTACACAATACAATCCCTTTTGATATTTTGGTAATGGTCAGACGTGATAAGAAATTTCTCGAAAAATTTTTTTTAAAAAGCTTTACCAAAGATATGGCCTGCACCACAAGGCTTCCATTGCTGGTAGTGCCTGAAGAAGAATAAAAATAATAGTAACTTCAATTAAAATTGTTTAAGGTGTGTAATGCCAGCATTATTATTTACCATAGCCGGATTTGTTGCCTGCTCAGCTATCATAATATATAGCGGTGCCAGGTTATCAAAATATGGAGACATTATTACCAATCTTACCGGTATAGGCAAAGCATGGTTTGGTTTGATTTTGATGTCAGCAGTTACATCGTTGCCTGAGCTTTTTACCGGTATCAGTTCTATTCTTTTTTTCCACGTACCTAATATTGCCGTTGGAGATATTATGGGAAGTTGTGCTTTCAACCTTCTTATTTTAGCGCTGCTCGATTATTTTATACCTAAAAAACCCCTGAGCTCTGTGGTAACCAAAAGCCATGTAGTTGCAGGTTTCTTCAGCATATTTTTGATAACGCTCTCCATTATTTCCATTGTCTTTGGTATTTGGTTTCCCCGCCTTGGTTGGTTCAGCAGCTCATCCATACTTATCATTATCGTTTATTTGATTGCCATAAGAGTGATTTTTAAAAATGAGCAACATTTATTGGCATCGAAAACAACTGAAGAGACTACATTTAAAAAAGGAAAAGAAGAAGATATATCCTTACAACTTTCAATAAAGCGATATTTATTTTTTGCAATACTTGTAATTGCCGGCGCCATTTTGTTACCTTTTTTTGCTTCGAGATTGGCTACTGAAACCGGCCTTAGCAATTCATTCATAGGCACCTTGCTGGTGGCGGCTTCCACGTCACTCCCCGAATTGGTAGTTTCTATTTCTGCAGTAAAAATGGGCAGCATGGATATGGCAGTGGGTAACCTCCTGGGCAGCAATATTTTCAATATGCTGATCCTTGCCTTCGACGATTTGATTTATACCAAAGGTCCGATTTTGCTGGATACCAATCCTGATCATGCTTTAAGCGGATTAGTTACCTTACTGATGACGTCGGTGGTGGGTATTGGGATTTTATATGGTTCTCCAACCAAACGTTTTGTATTTGCCATTGATGCTATTATTCTCATAATACTTTATATAATTCTAATGTTGGCAATTTACAAAATGACATAAATTCAATTTATGAACTGGTACAGTTTAGGTATATCAAAAGTTTTTGAACTATTAGATTCAGGCCCAAAAGGGCTTTCATCTGCTGCTGCGGAAGAAAGATTGGTCAAAACAGGACTTAACCAGTTACAGGAGGGCAAGAAAAAAAACATTGCAGGTATTTTACTGGCGCAGTTTAAAGATGTAATGATCTTAATACTTTTTGCAGCGGCCATCATCTCCGGTTTTATCGGCGACCTCACCGATACGATTGTAATTCTGATTATTGTTGTATTAAACGGCATAATCGGTTTTATACAGGAATACCGCGCAGAAAAAGCAATGCTTGCTTTAAAAAAAATGTCCGTAGCCGATGCGAAAGTTTTTCGGGATGGGAAAATCCATTGGTTGCCCTCTACCCAATTAGTTCCCGGCGATGTGGTACTGCTGGAAGCAGGAAATGCAGTGCCGGCTGATATACGCATCAGCGAATCGCAAAGCCTAAAAATAGAAGAAGCGGCCCTTACCGGCGAATCAAATGCGGTGGATAAGACAGCTTCAGAATTAAACAACGAAGATCTGCCTATAAGTGACAGAAAAAATCTCGTCTTTAAAGGAACCTACGTAACGTATGGCCGCGGGAGAGGCATAGTAATTGCGACCGGAATGCAAACCGAATTAGGGCGCATCGCCAAAATGCTGCAGGGAGAAGAAGTACTTACTCCTTTACAGCATCGAATGGCAGAATTTGGCAAAAAACTTTCTTTACTGGTATTGTTTCTTTGTATTGTATTTTTTATCTCAGGCTGGTTGCGTGGTGAAGACCTTATCAAAATGGCATTGACCAGTATTTCTCTTGCAGTGGCCGCCATTCCTGAAGCTTTGCCCGCTGTCATTACCATTTCACTGGCATTGGCAGCAAAAAGAATGATACGGTTTAACTGCCTGATCAGGAAATTACCGGCTGTAGAAACGCTTGGCTCGGTAACCTATATCTGTACAGATAAAACGGGAACGCTCACTAAAAATAAAATGTATGTGGAGCAGGTTTTTGTAAACGGAAATTTATATCAAACCAATGATTTAAAACCCCTGGTGCACAATGAAAATATTTCTTTGCTCTTACATGCATTTGCCTTAAATAATGACGTAATTGCAGATGGAAACAATTTTAAGGGTGATCCGACGGAAATTGCTTTACAGGAAACAGCAGCAGCCGAAAACATCCTTCCTGATTCGTGGCCACGCCTTTCTGAGATTGCCTTTGATTCAGGACGAAAACTCATGACCACATTTCATCCTTATAAAGGCAAGGTAATTTCTTTTACGAAAGGTGCCCCGGATATTTTGTTGCAAAAATGTAAAGAGGTTGATCTTCGGGCCTTAGATAAGCAAGTAGATGATATGGCATCAAAAGGTTTGCGGGTATTAGGTTTCGCTTACCGGATCTGGGACGAACTTCCTGCCAAAACAGAAAGCGAATCAAACGAAAATGAATTACAATTTTTAGGATTAACAGGAATGATTGATCCGCCGCGTGAAGAAGTTTTTGCTTCAATTGCTGAATGCAAAACTGCTGGTATTGTTCCTGTAATGATCACAGGCGACCACCCTCTTACTGCAGAAACCATTGCCCGGCGCATTGGCATATTAAGCAACCACAATGATTTAATCATAACAGGCAGCGAACTTGCTGCCTTAGACAATGAAACCTTTCTTGAAAAAATAGAAAAAATAAAAGTGTATGCAAGGGTATCGCCGGAACAAAAGTTGCAAATAGTAAAAGCATTGCAGCAAAAGGGACATTTTGTGGCGATGACCGGAGATGGCGTTAATGATGCACCTTCATTAAAACGGGCTAACATAGGGATTGCGATGGGGATTACAGGAACTGATGTTTCGAAGGAAGCGGCACACATGATCCTACTGGATGATAATTTTTCAACCATTGTAAAAGCAGTAAGGGAAGGAAGAAGAATTTACGATAACATTTTAAAATTCATCCGCTACCTGATGACGACCAATTCCGGCGAACTGTGGACGTTATTGTTAGGCCCGTTGATGGGTTTGCCCATAGCGCTTTTACCCATTCATATTTTATGGATGAACCTGGTTTCTGACGGCTTGCCCGCGATCACTTTATCATTTGAAAAAGCAGAAAAAAACATTATGAACCGGCCTCCCAGGTCACCACAGGAAAGTGTTTTTGCCAATGGGAGGGGTTTTCACATGATCTGGGTGGGCATCTTCATGGCCGGAATTGCATTGGCAGCACAAAGTTTTGCTATCAAAAATGGCCTACACTGGCAAACAATTGTTTTTAATTTGCTTTGCATCAGCCAAATGGCGCACCTGCTGGCCATACGTTCCCAAAACCAATCTTTGTTTACCATAGGTATATTTTCAAACAAACCTTTGCTGGGCGCAGTATTGCTCACATTAATATTGCAGTTTGTGGTAACTTACACTCCTGCCCTTCATCCTATATTTAAAACCCAATCCTTAACTTTTTATGAATTCCTGGGAGTGGGCGCCGCATCATCACTGGTGTTTTTTGGGGTGGAAATAGAAAAGGCAATATCGAGAAAAAGAATATCAAAAAAAATGAACAATGCTCTATAATTAAAATAAAAATGAACAATGCTCTGTCACGTTTTTTGGTGCAAAAAATTCTCGGCATTGAAAAAAATGCGGGTTCCAAATACGAACTGGGCAAATATTTCTTTACCTTAAAAATCGAAATCAGAAGATTTTTCATCAACCTCTTTTTCATTGTCTGTGGAATTTTATCAGCTGGTTTCGGGCTTAAAAGCTTCTTGCTTCCCAACAAATTTATTGATGGCGGCGCTACAGGAATTGCTTTGTTGATCGCCGGTTTAACCAACTGGCAACTTTCCTATTTATTAATCCTGATAAATATTCCTTTCATGTTTCTCGGCTTTAAAGTGATAGGAAAATCTTTTGCCATCAAAACTTCGCTGGCCATTGCAGGTCTTGCCCTGTGCACCGCTATCATTCCCTATCCTGAAATAACACACGATAAATTACTGGTAGCTGTTTTTGGAGGATTTTTTTTGGGCGCGGGTATAGGCTTTGCGGTAAGAGGTGGCGGAGTAATTGATGGAACCGAAGTGCTGGCTATTTTTCTTAGCAAGAAATTCAGGATTACTATTGGCGATGTAATCCTGCTTTTCAATATTCTCATTTTTTCGGTGGTAGCATACCTGCTATCAGTTGAAACCGCTTTGTATTCTATACTTACTTATCTCGCTGCTTCCAAAACAGTAGATTTTGTTATTGAGGGGATAGAAGAATATACAGGCGTCACTATCATTTCTCACAAAGCAGAAACCATCAGGTTAATGATCATCCAAAAACTCGGGCGTGGAGTAACGGTTTACCAGGGAAAGCGGGGTTTTGGAACCAAAGGTGAAAATACAAGCAGTATGGAAATAATTTACACAGTTATCACCAGGCTTGAAGTAAACAAACTTACCAGTGAAATTGAAAAAATTGATCCCGAAGCTTTTGTAGTAATGAGCACTGTAAAAGATACACGTGGAGGTATGATCAAAAAAAGACCCCTTAAATAATTACAAAAATTATTTACAGTAAATAAACAAATAACCAGGATTTTTATTCAGGGAACTTTGCTGACCAATGTCATTAAAACTGCTGACACCCGGCATTTGCAATTGCCTTGTATTTACTTTTCTTTGGTAAATAAATTTCCAAAAAAAACAAAAACATACAATTATGAAAACAGATATTCAAATTCAGAAAGACGTGCTGGAGCAATTAAAATGGGAACCATTCCTGGATGCTTCAGAAATTGGTGTTGCTGTAAAAAACGGTATTGTAACCCTTTCCGGAATAGTAGATTCTTATTCTAAAAAGATACTGGCAGAGAAAGTGGCCAAAAAAATAGCGGGTGTAAAGGCCGTTGCAGTAGACATCCAGGTTGGACTTTCCCCGGTTTACAGAAAGACTGATGCAGAAATTGCAGAGGCTGTGGTCAATGCATTAAAATGGCATACCATGATACCCGATCAGAAAATTACCATAAGCGTTGAAAACGGAAGTGTAAAACTGGAAGGTGAGGTAGATTGGGTTTTAAATATAGGATGAAG
>DAHXOZ010000111.1 GCA_027364635.1 bacterium
GATACAAGAAGGTGCACATGTAAAAAAGGAACTTTGCGCGTATTGCTTTGAACGGTAACTGCAATAATGGGTTGTGCATTTGCATCGGCCTTTGAAACTACGGGAGGTGCGTCAATATCTTGTGGCAATTGCCGTGTAGCCTGCGAAACTTTATCTCTTACATCATTGGCCGCCGTTTCCAGGTCTACACTTAATTCAAACTCAACATTAATATTACTTCTTCCCTGGCTGCTCGAGGAACTGATATTTTTCACACCGGGAATTCCGTTAATTGCTTTTTCAAGGGGCTCTGTTATTTGTGATTCAATAATATCCGAATTGGCGCCTGCATAAGAAGTGCTTACTGAAATATTTGGCGGGTCAATAGCGGGGTAATCTCTTACCCCCAAAAATTTAAAACCGATGATGCCGAACAAAACAATCGCCAGGTTTAGAACTATGGCGAAAACCGGCCTCCGCAAGCTTGTCTCGGAAATATTCACTTTGTTATTTATTTAAAGTTGAAAGATTGATTTTACTTCCCGGTTGAATGGAAAGTAATCCGGTAGTAATTACCGTATCGCCAATTGAAAGTCCGCTTAATATCTCAACTTTTGCCGAATCTCGTGTGCCTGTAGTTACTATTTTAAAAAGGGCGATGCCACCATTGTAGGTAATCACTTTTTTATCTCTTGCTTCTGGAATGATCGCTTGTGTTGGTATCATTACCGCATCGTTATCATCACCCATATCAAAAGCAACTTTTGCAAAAGAACCTGCCGTAATATTCTTGTCAGTATTCTCTACCACTGCATGAACTTTCAAACTCCGGTTTTCTTCAGTAATCCCCGATTCAGTTGCAAAAATTTTTGCCTGGTATCTTTTAGGTGATGATTCTGTGGTAAAGAAAATTACATTTCCCATTTTAACTTTGGGTGTAAATTTTTCCGGTACACTAAATTCAAGTTTCAATTTAGAATCCTGTCTTATTGTGGTAATAATGGTTGTTGGCGTAATAAAAGCACCAATACTTATATTCTTAAAACCAATTTTTCCGTCAAAAGGCGCACGTATAATGGTTTTATCAATTGAAGCTTGTAACACCTGAATATCTGCTTTGATGCTGCTTACATCCAATGCACTCAAATCATAATCCTGCTGACTGATTCCTCCGATTTTTAAAAGTTCTGCCTGCCTTTCCTGGGTTTTTTGAGCTACCTGTAACTGTACTTTCAATTTTTGAAGCTGGGCCTGAAGATCACCATCAAAAAGCCGCGCCAGCAAAGTTCCTTTTTTTACATGTGCACCTTCTTGTATCGACAAATAAGTTACTTTTCCTGATACTTCCGGGTGAATTTCTGTTTCTTCAAAAGGCAATAAAGTTCCTGCCACTTCTATACTTGAATGCAAAACAGATGGATGAATAAGATAACCTTCAACGGATAAAGCCGGTGGGGCTGAGGGTCTGGAGCCACTTTTAGGAGGATCGATTTTTTTTGTTTTGCTATCGCATGATGAAAGAAAAAATATTAAAATGATTGCTGATAATAGACTACTATACTTCAATTTCATTTACAAGCTGGTTTTCTGCTGAATTTATATGACGTTTAAACTGGTAAAAACCTTCGGTGTCATTATGACACAACCTTTAAAAGTTGCTTTACTTTATTGGCAACATGAATTAATTCCTGTCTTTCGTTACTGAGAACAGTTACATGGCCCATCTTTCTTCCGGGCCGGGTTTCTTTTTTTCCATAGATATGAACAAATACATTTTCGATTTGCAATACTTCTTCAAGGTTCTGATATTTTGCCGGGCCTTTAAAGCCTTCCTCACCAATCAGGTTTACCATCGACGAACTCATTATTGGTTTTGTATAGCCGAGCGGATATCCAAGCATGATGCGCCAAAGCATATCAAACTGTGAAGAGTAAGCTGCTTCGATGGTATGATGCCCGCTGTTATGAACGCGTGGTGCTGTTTCGTTCACCAATACATTATCATCAATATCTATGAAAAGTTCTACAGCAAAGATACCCGCGCTTTTAAGATTTTTCACCACCGTTAATGCTATCGCTTCTGCCTTCCATAAAGTTTTTTCACCAATATTGGCAGGGCACAACTGGTATTCCAATAAATTAAGGTCCTGGTTAAAGATCATTTCGACTGGTGGATAAAGAGCGGTTTTGCCATCATCACCCATCGCCACAATAACCGAAATTTCCTTTTTGATATTTACTAATTTTTCAAGAACCGCGTCTTCATCAAAAGCTTTATCAACATCGTCTTCATCTTTTAAAAGTTGTACACCTCTTCCGTCGTATCCGCCCATTGCCAGCTTATGGGCAGCCGGTAAAAGTTGAATATGGCTGTTTAAATCTTCTTTTTTTGAAGTAACCACAAAAGGAGAAGTTGGTATCTGATTTTCTTTGTAAAAATTTTTCTGTGCAATTTTATTTTTGATAATCTCCAATGCTTCAGGCCGTGGATATACCTTTACACCTTCGGCTTCCAGCTTTTTTAAAGCTTCAATATTTACGGATTCTATTTCAATCGTTATCGTATCGAGCCCTTTTCCAAAATTGTAAACATCTTCATAATTTGTAATGTCGCCTTTTGTAAAATGATGGCACAGATGAGCAGCAGGGCAATCCGCCTCTTTTTCCAAAACAAAAGTCTCTACCGGGTAGTTGGCTGCAGCCTGTAATAACATCCTTCCTAATTGCCCACCGCCAAGTATGCCCGCTTTTTTCATGAAATTTTTTCTGCAAGATAAATGTTAGAAATTTATTAGAAGACAAGAGGTGAAGGATTTAGAATTTATTAATGGTAAACGAACAAATATCGAAGATTTTTATTTGCTGTGTTCAAGTGATAAGTGCAACAGTGCTACCTTTCAATCGTGAAAATACTTCATTAGCAGATAAGTATTTAAATTTTCTGATGGGCCGGTTATTAATTTCGTCTTCAACGCGTTTGATTTCCTGGACAGTGACAGAATTAAAGTCAGTTTTTTTAGGAAAGAATCTTCTTATAACTCCATTTCGGTTTTCAATGGTGCCTTTATCCTGAGATGTATAAGGTTTGGTAAAATAGGTGTCGGCATTAAGTTTATTAGCTACGACCTCATGTAAACCGAAGGCTGGATCGTTATCAAAAGTGATGGTTTTTATGGGCAATTCGCTGAATCTTTCGATGATTTTAGAGGCTATCACTTTCGGATTTTTACCGACAAGTTTATCAATAGTAGTTTTTAAAGTAGCGCGGTCTACAGTAACCAAAAGCGCTGATTTGTGTGCCTTTCCCATGATTAGATCCACTTCCAGGTCACCAAATCGTTTTCGGTGTTCAACTATTTTAGGCCGCTGATCAATGGACACACGATTAGGAATGAGGCCTCTGGAATCTTTGTAGTTGCCGCGCTTTCGTCGGCGCTTTCGATGCCTGAGGAGCTTATAAAGGTTCTTAAACTCTTTGTTTTTTCGTTTTTGACTGTGCTTGCATTCCCAGACAAATTTGTAGATCGTCTCATAGCTGACGCCTTTAATTTGATCTTTTACCCATTGAGCGGCTACGAATTCGGGGCTATATCGTTTAACCGCCATCCACTGCTTTGTTTGCAGTTTAAGTTCATCAGTAAAGCGGATATGTTTACTCTTTACTTTATGGCGTTCCCTGGTTTTTTCATCGGCTTTGGCAGCTACATATTTATAGGCATTGATACCGCTGATGCATATATTTCGTTTGAATTCCCTGCTAATTGTACTGCGGTGAACGCCGATAATTGCAGCGATTTGTGTTTGGGTTGTTGCAGCACTCTTTAGTGCTTCAATCTTGTACCTTTGCTCCAGGGTGAGCTGATTATACTTCTTTGTCATGTTGTAAAAACAAAGGTAGTTTTTCGGCTCTTCCCGTTCGGGGCTTCGTTACGCTTCGGCTACGCCTTCGCTTCACTTCGCCCCGAACGGGAATAACTCCCTGTTGCACTTATTAGTTGAACTTAGGTTTTGATATATCTTAGCAAGATTTAAAATATTCAATGGGAAAATTATTCTTCTACATAAGTTGCTTGCTGGCAACGGTTCTCGTCAGTTGTTCTTCGTCAAAAAAATAACCGGTTCTGCATACGTGGTTTCTGTAAACCGGGTCGATCAAAATTTGTATTCAGCCGCTCAATAGTATATAGTGTTGATGCAATGCTCTCTTGTCAAAAAAATATTTGAGTACAGCCTCTGTTATTCTTCATTCTCTTTCTTCTCCGCAGTACCTCGCTGCTTATGGAAAAGAAGGCGGTTTTCTTTTAAAACACAGTGTGGGTAATATGAATGCCAATGCTGATGTGGACGTGCCTTTGCCTTACGCTGATTACTATTACTTAGAAGCTTTGATGCGGTATAAAACGAGGTTGCAGTAAAACAATAAATTCAACAGATTTTTATTTTTGAATAAAAATATTTTTGAAGTTTATAAACTTATTGTCAAAGGTTTTTTATCCGTGGTTGATGAGTTTATTTTCCTTGATAAAATGAATCAGCAAACCGGCAATTTCCCTGTGTTCCTGTAAATCAGGATGACTCATGCAACCGTGGTTGTATTGTTTTTCAAAAAAATATTTGTAGATATTTTTATCTCCCTGTGCGTGAAAATAATCATCAATTGAAGTAAGATAATTTTTTAAAGCGGCTCTCAGTTTTTCATCCGCCATCGGGCTGCTCAGTAAAATAATTTTAGCATTTGCGTATTTACTTCTTACTTTTTTTACGAAATCAACATAAGCGGAACAAAAGGCCGTTGAATCCTGGATTCCATCATTCTGTCCCAAACAAATGGTGACAATATCTGGAACGTAATTATTGAAATTGTATAAAATAGAATCGTCGCGCATATCAATTTTATCATACACTTGTGGCATTAATATTTTCATATCGCAACAACTGCGTATCATTCCAATTCCTGAAACGGAGGCAAGTTCCCATTGTGCGTTTAAAGCTCTTGCAGTAAGCGGTCCGTAAGCCATGTATGCATTGTGCTGATCGTACCACTGTCCTTTGCCACAGCCAATTTCAGAAGTATCATCACCAAAACCACAGGTAATTGAATTTCCAATAAATTCTATTTTTTCAGAGGGCTTTGCCGGCAGTTGCAAAAGCTTCTTGCATTCAATTCCTGCAAATTCCAAATAGCCATTTCCCGATTCTGTGTCTTTGCAAATGGTGATTGAATGTGCACTGTTACTTAATCCGTGAAGTGTTATTTTATTGGCTGCAAATTTGGTTTGAAAGCGATACGGTTTTCCATCAACAATCACTTCCAAATAATTATGGACGTTACCATACAACTCCTGGTCGTTTAAAAAAAAGGAGCAGTTATTTCCATCAAACTTTGCCTTTATATAAACCCCCGGCGACCAGAATCTTGGCAGATTCACATCTGTTTTTTGAATCCTTCCGTAATATTGTATTAAAGAATTACCGGCTTTAAAAAAATCTTTGGCAGTTGATGGAGCAGTTGCTTTTTCAATGGTAAAAGAGATTTCTTTTTGTGCATTTACTACGTTGACTGAAAATAAAATGAGCAACAGGCTAATAGCATTTTTAATTAATCGCATATTTTTTAGAACGAAAATGAAGGAAATTATTTAAACAAATGTTCTTACACCAACTGCGTTGTAAGAATTACGAAACTCTTTTGGGGTGCTGTCTTTTTTCTTTTTAAAAATCCGGTTAAAATTGGACATATTATTAAAACCACATTTGTAAGCAATCTCATTAACGCTCTGTGTGGTTTCAATAAGCATACGGGATGCATGGCCCAGCCGCACATCATTTAAAGTATCAATAAATGTTTTTCCTGTTCTTAATTTAAAGAACCGGGAGAGAGAAACTTCTGTCATTCCTGCAATTTTAGCCGCATCTCTTAGCGTAATATTTTGACTAAAATTATTGTTTACGTACTCCATTATGCTTTCAATTCGCCTGCTGTTATACGAAATAGTTTCTTTGTTGAATGAAGCATCAGAAAGGGTACGAAAATTTCTTGAAATAGAAAGATCGTGAAGAATAGACATGAGTTCAAGAACTGAATCAAATCCTTGCTTTTGTGTCAATTCTTTTATTCTTGGCATGATTGATAAAGTAGTTTCTTTTGAAAATAAAACACCACGTGAAGCCCGCTGAAAAAGATTTTTGATAAAAGTTAACTGATTGCGTTGTAAAAATTTTTCTTCAAATAAATCCCTGTGAAATTGTATCGTGATCTCTATGATATTTTTTTCCCGGCATTTGTGCGTAAACCAACCGTGTTGCAAATTGGATCCTACAAGTACGAGTTCGGTTTCATCGATTTCTTCTACATGGTTGCCAATCACTCTTTTGGCACCGGCAGCATTTTGAATAAAGTTCAATTCTATTTCTTCGTGAAAATGCAAAGGAAAATCGAACTCTCTTTTTATTCTCGAGAATACTGAAAAGCAATCGTTTTGCGTAAGGGGGGTTATTTCTCTTAACAGATTAGTACTCATTTCTGAATCAATTTCGGTCAAAAAATGTAATATTTAAATCAATATAGTATTATTTTTTGTAGTAGTTAAAAATATATAAAATATCGATAGGAAGAGCATTTTATGAAATTATTTAAAAAATTTCAATAAAAAAATTATAAGAATAGATAAGAATACATTGATTTGGAGTTACAATTTAGAATAGTTTTGGCTCATAAAACGTTGGAGGTTAAACTAAACGCCCTGGCAGTAAAGAAAGAAATAAATCGAATTCTGCTTTTGCCACCAATAAAACGTATTGCATGTTTAAAAGAATGACCATTTTTTTGAGGATCTTTTTTTTTCTTTTTTCTTGTATTGTTTTTCGATCTTCATCCGCACAAACAGAATTGGAACCCTGGGGTAATATTTCGGGGATAAGAATTGATGGTGAATTAATGCCGGTAGAAAGTAACCTGGCCGTGGCAAAAAATAATTGGACGGATATTATTTATACGGCAAGAGAAAGGCAACGGCCTATGTTTACCAGGAAGGGTAACAGTCAGGTTGTTACTACCAGAATCGACAGCATTTATTTTAAGGAAACGGTTGAAGATATTACCACAGGAATTGCCAGGGTAACAATTAACGCTTCTTCTCACGCCCATGAAATGATGGATGGGATTTTCTTTAGCCTGTTTTTAAACGATGAGGTTTATGCAGGTGGAAGTTGTAAAGCCGGGAGTTTAAAAGCCGTAAAATTATCCGAACCTGAAAGTGAACTGAATCAATATTTATCAATCAAAGCAAAAGTCTTTCATTTTTATTCTGATAAAAGACAACTGGAACTCATATTTCCGGAAACAACTTCATTGCTGGTAAGAAGGCGCACAAGCAAGGACAGCAAAGGGTTGCAGGTATTTGTTCCTATCAAAAAAGAGAACATGAATTCAGGAGATTCTGTAAGTGAAAATTTTGAAATAAAAGTAAGCGGAATGATTAATAAAACTCCGGTTACACTCAAACTCGATACTTCAGCAACAGGAAGAGAATTTGATGGCCTGGGCGGCAATTTTCGTTTGCAAAATCCAAAAGATCCGGAAGTAATAGATTATTGTTTAAAGAATTTGAAGGTAAGATGGGCGCGTGTTGAAATGCCGTGGCGGTTTTGGCAACCGGATCTAAATAAAGATCCGATTGCGGAAGCTAAAGCCGGAAGACTGAATCAGCATGTACTGGCATCCATGGAAATGGCAGCAAGATTATCTAAAATGGGAATTTCTTTAATTCTTTCTGCATGGTTTCCTCCTGATTGGGCTGTGATTGGAAAAGTAAATTTCAGTCCCGTTAACGGCGTTTGGGGCAATCCGTTAGATCATTCAAAAGATCAACAGATATATAAATCAATCGCCGATTATATTACTTATTTAAAAGAGAATTATGGTGTAGAAGTGAAGTTGTTTTCATTTAATGAATCTGATCTCGGAATTAATATTCGCCAGACAGGAGAGGAGCATGACGCATTAATAAAAGGCCTTGGTGCCTATTTTGAAAAGAGAGGTCTCAAAACTAAAATGCTGCTTGGCGATAATTCTGATGCAACAACTTATCGGTTTATCGGACCGGCTCTTAACGATCTTGCAAGTCATCCTTACATCGGGGCTATTTCTTTTCATTCGTGGCGTGGATGGGATAAAGCGACTTTGCAAAAATGGGCAGATGCTGCTACCCAATTAAATAAGCCATTGATGGTTGCTGAAGGAAGTATTGATGCGCAGGCATGGGGTTATCCGCAAATTTTCCAGGAACCCATGTACGCTTTAAATGAAATCAATTTATACATCAGGCTTCTTTCTATTTGCCAGCCTCAAGCTATTTTACAATGGCAGCTTACTTCTGATTATTCGCTTCTTGCGGGCGGCGGCATTTTTGGCGATTCTACCGCCTTACGGCCCACGCAGCGATTTTGGAATTTGAAACAATTTTCTGCTACGCCAAAAGGCTTAAAAGCAATGAAACTCGAATGTAATGCTCCCAATATTTCAGCTGCTGCACTGGGCGATAACGAAAAAAGTATTTATGTGATACATCTTGTAAATAATGGCACCAGCAAGAACGTAACCATTAGCGGCCTTCCCCGGAAAGTAAAATTATTGGAGGTTTTTGTAACAGATAATCATCAGTCAATGAAAGAACAAAAATCTGTAAAAGTAATTGATGGCAAAGTAAAGGTTGTATTGGCAAAAACAAGTTACACTACTTTACTAACTGGCAGTAAACAAACAAATTATTGAGAAAATGATTTTAGGTAGTTAATAAAATATTAATGCAGCAATTGATGTTGACGAGGTGAGATTAAGATAAAATTAATCTTATTTTGTTGAATGCTTATCACCTTTCTAATTACTAATATGAAAATTAAATTTTTACTTTTTGCGTTTCTCCCGGCGGCGAACTTTCATGCGGAGGATGTCTCATGCCAGTTAAAATTTTATCTTCTTTATAAGAACCAGCAATTAGGAAGCAACTTCCTAAAATTTTATAAAGAACCCAATATTTTATTTCAAAAGGAAGTTACAAAACAGCATCTCTATAAATGAAACTACAACTTGCCGATATAAGCATAGTGGTAATTTACCTCATTTCTATGCTTTTAATCGGGATGTATTTTAGAAAGAAGGCCAGGAAAAATAAGGAAAGTTATTTATTGGCCGGAAAGAAATTGCCATGGTATTTGTTAGGCCTGAGCGATGCTTCAGATATGTTTGATATCAGCGGAACCATGTGGATGGTTTCTCTATGTTTTGTTTATGGTTTTAAAAGTATCTGGATACCGTGGTTGTGGCCGGTATTCAACCAGGTTTTTAATATGATGTTTTTGGCAAAATGGCTTCGGCGATCCAACGCAGATACCGGCGCTGCGTGGCTCGCAACTCGTTTTGGATTTGTCGGAAAAGGGGTTATAGCCTCGCATAATATCACGGTTGTTTTTGCATTGATCGGTTGCCTGGGATTTTTGGCTTATGGATTTGTGGGGCTTGGGAAATTTATAGAAATTTTTGTTCCCTGGAAATATGTTCAGCCTTACGTTCCTTTTCATGTCAGGGCTGAATACGTTGCTCATTTTTATGGAATTGTATTCACCTTATTTGCTATGTTCTATTCCATTCTTGGTGGGATGAACAGTATCGTTATTGGCGATTTGATCAAGTACCTGATCATGACGGTTGGCTGTATCGCCATCGGATTTATTGCCATGAAACATTTGCACGGACAAAAGTTAAACGTTCCTAAAGGATGGAATTCTCCATTCTTTGGAATTGATTTAAACCTTGACTGGCGCGGTATTTTGCCGGCAGCAATTAAAAAAATTAAAGATGATCAGTTTGGTTTGTTCAGCATCTTTTTTATGATGATGTTGTTTAAAGGCGTTTTTGCAAGTCTTGCCGGCCCTGCACCGAATTATGATATGCAAAAAGTGCTTTCTACACGATCTCCAAAAGAAGCTTCAAAAATGACGGGCTTCGTTTCGATCATTTTATTGCCGATTCGATATACAATGGTGATCGGATTAACCGTATTGGCGGTACTATATTATAACCAAATGAACTTGCTTACGACTGAAGGAGGAACTGATTTTGAAAAAATATTACCGGCTGCCATCAATAATTTTTTGCCTGTTGGAATTTTAGGAATTGTACTTACCGGTTTGTTGGGCGCTTTTATGGGAACATTTTCAGGAACCTTAAATGCAGCGCAGGCTTACATTGTAAACGACATTTACCTGAAATACATTAATCCCAAAGCTTCTACCAAAAGAGTGATTGCGATGAATTATACCACAGGAATTGTTGTAGCAGCCATCGGCATCGGTCTTGGATTTTATGTAAAAAATGTCAATTCAATTTTACAATGGATTGTCGGCGCGTTGTACGGCGGATATATTGCTTCCAATGTGTTGAAATGGTATTGGTGGCGCTTTAATGCACGCGGTTTTTTTTGGGGAATGATGGCCGGAATTGTGGCGGCTTTGGTGTTCCCTTTTATTTTTACAGGCCTGCCGCTTTACAACTGGCCTCTGTTATTTCTCATCTCGATTATTGGTTGTATTGCCGGAACATATTCTGCACCGCCCACAGATATTGATGTGTTGAAGAAGTTTTATAAGCAGGTAAAACCATGGGGTTTTTGGAAACCGATTCATGAATTGGTGGTTGCAGAAGACCCTGCTTTTCAGCCCAACAAAAGATTTAAGCTCGATATGTTCAATGTGGTTCTTGGAATTATTGGACAATCTTGTCTTACCATTCTCCCGATGTACCTGATTTTATGGATGAAGCTTCCTTTAGTGATAACAGTTATAATTCTAGTCATTATTGCTTTTATCCTGAAGAAAACCTGGTGGAATAAATTAGAAAACTAACTTAAAAAGAGAAATGTATTTGAACGATTTAATTAAAAAAGAAATGAACGAAAATTTTGAAGACAGACTGAGGTACCTGTATAAAAAGCATAAAGATTTATTGCTCAGAAAAAATGAAGAGAAAAAATCTGACAATGGAATTTATAACCGCTATGAACACCCGGTCCTTACGGCGGCGCACGTACCTTTGGAATGGCGTTTTGATTTGAATCCACACAGCAATCCATTTCTTCTGGAAAGGTTTGGTATCAACGCGGCATTTAATGCCGGAGCCATAAAATTTAATAATAAATAT
>DAHXOZ010000112.1 GCA_027364635.1 bacterium
ACGAGATTGTTTGAATTATTGATGATCCTCTTTTTCTTTTATTACTACAAGTTCTGCCATACTAACTGTAATCGGAATCGTACCAACTTGTACTATCGCTTTCTTTCCACGAATGTCTTTCACAATTCCAACCTGTCGGTTGGCTTTCATTACTACTTTATCGCCCGGCTTAACAGGTTCTTCAGTTTCAATATATTTAGTATCAATTTTTTGTTGCTTCTTTTTCAGGATTTGTTTTTCGGGCTGTTTAAAAAGTATAGCCTGCATCATCTTTACCACTTTATTTTTATCCTCCGCCTTTCTCCATTCGGCAACAAGAGCTTTTAATTTTCGATCCGTTTCTTTCAGATAATTATATTTTTCTTCACTGATCTTGTTCTGCTCTTTTAATAAATCTACCTGTTGCCTGTGCTTTTCTTTATCGATCACTTGTTTCATTTCTTTTTGCAACTTTTCATTTTCTTTAAGCAATTGATCAAGCTTCTTTTTTTCGACTTGAATTTGTTGTTGATCCTGCTCGGTCCGGTTCAGTAATTTATCAAGAGAGAAATGCGATTTATCTACTAATTTTCTTGCTTTTTCAATTAAAGGTTTTGGTAAACCGATGCGTTCCGCGATTGAAAATGTATAAGAACTGCCCGGCTTTCCGATGATCAGTCTGTACAAAGGTTTTAAATTTTTTTCATCAAAAGCCATTGCCCCATTGATAATGCCGTTTACTTTATTAGCCATCACTTTCAGATTAAGGTAATGAGTTGTTACAAGCCCCAAAGAATGTTTTTTGGCAAGTTCTTCCATGATTACTTCAGCAAAAGCACCTCCAAGATTCGGATCACTTCCGCTGCCGAGCTCATCTATGAAAAATAATGTTTTGCCGTTTCCATTCTCCATAAAATATTTCATGTTGATGAGGTGCGATGAATAAGTACTTAGTTCAAATTCGAGACTTTGTGTATCGCCAATATGGATCATCAATTGTTTAAAAATTCCAAACTCACTATCATGACTACACGAAACCAGCAAGCCGCTTTGAATCATCATTTGTAACAGGCCGGCAGTTTTTAAAGTAACTGTTTTTCCACCTGCATTTGGTCCGCTGATTACGAGAATTCGATTTTTGTCGTCCAAAGAAAGATTAACAGGAATAGTAGGTTTCTCTAATTTTTCATTATAAATAAACAGTAGCGGATGAACGGCATTTACCAGTTTGAGCATTGGTTTATCATGCAAAGCCGGCAGATTCCCGTTGTAATCAAGTGCAAGTTTTGCCTTCGCTCTTATAAAATCGTACTCACCAATTACCTGGTGATAAATAATGAGTAATGAATGGTAAGCGCGCATTTTCGTTGTCAGCTTTTGCAGAATCACGTATATTTCTTTTCTTTCTTCATTTTCCAGCGAAAAAATATCGTTATTAAGATGTGTGGTTTCTTCGGGTTCTATAAATGAAGTGCGCCGGCTATCACTTTCACCATGCAAAATGCCTTTGATCATTCTTTTTTGCTCTGCAAAAACCGCCAGCACTTTTCTTCCATTCATAAAACTTTCTTCAATATCAGTAAGATATCCGAGCTTGTTCAGTTTGCTGACGATGCGCGCGAAAACTTTTTTCAGCTCTGTTCTTTTCTTGTACAAGGCCATCCGGATATCGGCCAGTTTATCTGAAGCACTGTCTTTTACGGTTCCATATTCATCAAGAATTTCATCAATTAATAATGGAATCGTTTTTTCAAAATAGGTTTCCTGAATTACAAGTGATAGGGAAGGATAAGCTACCTTTCTGTCAGGAGTAAACCAGCGGAATATTTGTTGAATGGCATTTGCCAGTTTTTTAATCTGCAGAAATTGTTCACCGGAAAGTACAGAAGATTCAATGCTGAGTAATTTTAATTCTTTTGAAAGATTTAATACAGCATCATCCGGAAAATACAATTGATTTTGAAAAAGTAATTTGTATTCATGGGTTTGCAAAAGCTCGGGTTCTATAAATTTTTTCTGGGTATGAAGTCTTAATTCCTGCGCCTTTTTGCGGGCAAATTCTGAACGGCAATGATTAGTAAGTAGGTCTTTTATTTTATCAAACTCCAGTTGCTGCGAAGCTGATTCAGGGAATAATTTCATCTGCTAATCCTCAAATTTTTATGGAAAGTAAAAATAAGGTAAGTTTATTTTTCAGGTTTATAAAAGATTAAAACTCGTATAAAATGAACCGCGTAAGTATAATTTACCTTTGGTGATTTATTTATTCAAAAAAAAAATTGCAAAAAGCTTTTGGATTTTAAAAATGTTTTCTATGTTTGTCTCCGTTCCCCCAATTATCTATTGAATTTCCGAAAGCTTATTTTCATACATAGATTTCTGAACCCCTAACGTCTGCACTTCTTTGTATTAGCCCCCAAATCCTCGCAAACTTACATTTTGTAGTTACCAACATTTTTGTTCAACATCCTACGCAAATGCCGTTGTAGTCAATACCTGTAAGTTCTAATAAAATTTATTAACGGTAAAAAATTATCAACCCCAAATTTGACAACAATGAAAAAGAAATTTACAATCAGCGTCGCTTTGCTTTTTATCACGGCTATGACTTTTGCACAATCTGTAAATACTGCTATTGATCAGAATTATACCTTTGAGAACAATTCTAACAAACAGGCTGTATCTGGTTTAGACAGATTAAAAATGACAGAGTTCGAAAATTTGACCACTCATTCTTTTCCGGTTAAAGAAGAAAAAGTTATTGCTTCTAAAAATGAAGTTGTAGTTTTTCCTGACTTGGTACGCGTTAATGAAAAGGTTACAATAAGTAATTTAAGTGAACCTTCAAACATCCGGGTTTGCGATTACACCGGAAGATTAATTCAACAGATATCTTCAACAGGTAATTCTATTCAAATAAATAATCTGCAAAAGGGCATTTACTTTGTGCAGATTATCGGTTTGCAGAGTGGTTCTTCTTTAATTAAAAAGTTTTCTATAATTAATTATTAATACAATTAATATTTTTAGTTCTATTCTTCAAAAGAGTTTAAATGATTTTCTGTTGTGGTTTTATGCATATTTTTTTGCTTAAAAAAACTGAAAAAGTTTTTAGATTTCAAAAATGTTATCTATGTTTGTTCTAACCTCCAATTATCTACTGAATTCCCCGGCATTACAAACTGTTCTGAAACTTTAATTACAATTGTAATTTCCCCATTATTCCTTTTTGATTGCCGACCGTTATTCCAATTATCTGCTGAATTTCTAAAATCTTACATTACATACATAGATTTCGAAACCCTAACTTATGCACTTCTTGTATTAGCCCCATATCCTCACGGAATTATATTTCTGTAGTTACCAACATATTGATTCATCATCCTACGCAAGCGCCATTGTAATCAATGCCTATAAATTCTTATACGATTTATAAATGGTAAAAATTATCGACCACAAATTGACAACAATGAAAAAGAAATTTACAATCAGCGCTGCTCTGCTCTTCATCACGGTTATGAGCTTTGCACAATGTCCCGATTATTTCAAAAGAAATAATGGAAATGGTACCTGCGGTTCAGAGGCAGAGATCAGAATGTATTTTGCAACCTGCCCGGCTACTGCACCAATTATTGATTCTATACGCGCCAATGGAGTAATAGCAAATGTTACTGTTGGTGCTCCTGATAATTCCAAATGTGCCAGCAAAGGGTACATTAGTTATTGCATAAGCGGTGATTTGCCGCCCGCCGGTACCTTAACGGTATTTTTCGATTTTGGTGAATTTACAGGCAAAGACTCCTGTATCGTTCCGGAAGGTGGTCCTTCTGGTGGACCAACTCCCGTAGTTTTAAGCAGTTTTGATGCTGAACGTGGAGGGAAAAATGCAGTGAATATTACCTGGAAAACAGAACAGGAATTAAACTCGAGTAGGTATGAGATTCAAAGGTCATTCAACAATATCGATTTTGAAACTGTAGGGGTGGTAGCTACTCACAATTCCAATACAAGCATTGCCCAGTATTATTATTTTACTGATAATTCGAACACTGCTAATGAATCAAGTTATTACAGGTTGAAAATGATTGATCTTGATAATTCATTCGCTTACTCTGGAGTTAAAGTTGTAAAAGGAAGCGGCTTCCAGGCAGAAATTTCGGTATTCCCTAATCCGGCATATGGAAATCAGACGATCACTATTAATAATATAAGTGAGCCTTCTAACATCAGAATTTTTGATTACGCAGGAAGATTGGTTCAACAAACTTCTTCAAATGGTAATTCTGCCCAAATAAATAATCTGCAAAAAGGAAATTATTTTATAAACATTACCGGTAAACAAACAGGTGTTTCTTCTGTAAAAAAACTTTCTGTACTGAATTAAAATTTTTAGGTCCATTAGGAAGGTTGCCTGGAAACGGGCGACCTTTTTTGTTTAGAGGATTGTTGCAGAATAAAAATGCGGATATTTTCTTCGTTTACTGTAAAATCAAATTATTCAGTTCCAGGGTTATCGCTGTTCAAAACAAATTTCCATTCACCGTCTTTTTCTTTTTTCCAGATGTTTACGTAAGTGCCGGTTAAGGTGGTATCGGGTAATTGTAATTTAAAAATTCCATAAGTATATCCAAGTTCGCCTGAAGCAGCAATTTCTGCATAAGCTGGTTTCCAGGAAAGTGTGTAAGAAGTATCGCTTAAAAAACTGATGTAATTAATGGCATCTGCGCCTATTATTGGTAAATGATCCGGTCTTAATAAAACTCCTTCATTATCGATGTATTGTAAAAAGGCTTTTTTCATTCCTATTTGCCGGCACATATCTGAAAAGGCAAGATCGGCTTTGAGCATGTCATGGGTTGAAGGAGGTTCTGTTACTTCTTTTTTTATGTTACACGAAAATATCAATATCATGCTAATAAAAAATAAACCCGGAAGAGGGAGGAATTTTTTTTTATGCATACAATAGGTGTTTAAAAAAAGGGCGAAAGCATTTTGCAATACCCTCGCCCATGCGCAGGAAATATCACCTGCAATTGAAAGGTTTTTACACCTTTAGAATTATATATGCAATTTATCTTTTTTTGCCAACAATTGATCAACTGTTTCCTGGTACATTTCATCAGGTATACAACAGTCAACCGGGCACACAGCAGCACATTGCGGCTCTTCGTGAAATCCCTGGCATTCGGTACATTTTTCAGGAACTATATAATACATGTCGTTTGAAATAGGAGGATTGCGTTGTTCAGCATCCATCACACTTCCATCGAGTAGTGTAACACCACCTTTTACAGTTGTTCCATCTGAAAGTGACCATTCTACGCCGCCTTCATAAATTGCATTGTTTGGACATTCGGGTTCGCATGCCCCACAATTAATACATTCATCGGTTATTTTAATCGCCATATTTGTGTAGGTTTTTGCAGTTCTGCAAGGTCAAAATTATTTCCGAATTTTGCCCCGCTTTTAATTAGTACAAATATAAACAGATAATTTAATCAACATGAATTTAGCCGAAAGAATTACGATAATGGGGAAACTTGGCAGATATTTAGTGGAAAATGATGAGGAACTCAATAAGGTAAAAGAGAAGGCGTATCAAAAAAATAAATGGTTTACCGAAGAATTTATCAACTATTCTTTCAAAAATATTTCTGAAAATTACCTGGATGAACAGATATTAAAAAACTGGGTAAGTCATTACCATATTGATGATAATATCAAGCCTCAAAAAATCGGCGTGGTAATGGCCGGAAATATTCCCTTGGTGGGCTTCCACGATTTTTTATCTGTATTTATTACCGGGCATCAACAGTTGATAAAATTATCTGATAAAGACGATGTGTTGCTTGCGCATATAATTGATAAGATGAAGGAATGGAATCCCAAAGTTTCTTCTATAATTACAACCGCTGAATTATTAAAAGATTGCGATGCCTATATTGCCACAGGCAGCAATAATTCAGCAAGATATTTTCATCATTATTTTGATAAATATCCATCTGTTATACGAAATAATAAAACTTCTGTGGCTGTTTTATCGGGAGAGGAAACAGAGGAACAACTTAGCTCTCTTGCGGATGATGTATTTATTTATTTTGGATTGGGTTGCAGAAACGTAACTAAATTATTCGTGCCTGAAAATTATAATTTCGAGATGCTTTTAAGTGCTTTTAAAAAATACCATTATTTTGCTGATCTTACCAAATACCGAAATAATTACGATTATAATCTTGCACTTCTTATCATGAATAATAAATATTACATGGCCAATGACAGCATTATTCTTTCAGAGAATGAAAATATTTTTTCGCCGGTAAGCGTGCTTCATTATTCTTTTTACAACAATGAAAAAAGTATTTTGGAACAATTAATAAATGACGAAAACGTTCAGTGCGTTGTGGGCAAAGATCATGTTCCTTTTGGTAAAGCACAAAAGCCGGACCTATTTGATTATGCAGATGGAATTGATACCATTGAATTTTTATTGAGTTTATGATTTTATAGAAGCTCAATTAAAAACTTCACATTTCTTTTATATAATTCTCTTCCAATAACATTCATGTTGTGAAAACTTTTACTTTTTATGAATTAATTTTACTAGCCCTGCCTGAATGATTTCTTAGTATAATTGAAAAGATTTTTTAATTTATTGTTAAAGGTAAACAGGTGTTAAAAATTTTGTTCATTGTTACTTTAATTTTATTCGCAGGCACATATTTTGTTGGGAAGTTCAAAAACAAAATCACTGCTTTGACAATTTAGTTGCATAAGATGAAACATAATTATATTAAAATAAAAATTTCCATACATGAAAACAAGAAATATTCTCTTTACCGTACTGATTAGTGCGGTTACCGCTTTTGGGGTTCTTTTTGCTTATAACAAATTCGACCATAACAGAAATAACCCTAATTTTCAGACAACTGTTCCGGCAAATTATAAATATGCTGGTTTTCTTGACAGCGGAAACAGCCCGGCGGGCGGGCCTGTTGATTTTACGCAAGCCGCTGCAGCAGCGATTCCTGCAGTAGTTCATATTAAAACTACCACCGATGCTAAAATGGTAAATAATAATTTGCCCCAACAGCAAAATCCTTTTTCAGATCTTTTTGGAAATGATCTTTTAAACCAGTTATTTGGCCAGGGTGGAAGACAAAGAATGTTGCCTGAAAAAGCTTCGGGTTCCGGTGTTATCATCAGTGACGACGGCTATATTGTAACGAACAATCATGTGGTTGCCGGAGCTGATAAAGTGACAGTAACCATGAGTAACAGGAAAACTTATACTGCAAAAGTGATTGCTGCTGATCCTGCATACGACCTTGCAGTAGTAAAAATAGACGCGACCAATTTACCGTTTTTGCTTTATGGTAATTCCCGTGATACCAAAATCGGCCAATGGGTTTTAGCTATTGGTTACCCGCTTTATTTAGATGCAACAGTTACCGCCGGAATCATCAGCGCAAAATCAAGATACCTGGGATTAAACCATGACAAGACAGGCGGGCAGAAACTTGCTGTAGAGTCTTTCTTACAAACTGATGCTGCTGTTAACCCCGGAAATAGCGGCGGTGCTTTGATTAATACAAGTGGTCAATTGATTGGTATTAATTCTGCAATTGCATCACCTACCGGTTATTATAGTGGATATTCTTACGCAATACCGGTAGATATTGTGAAAAAAGTGGTGAATGACCTTATTAAATATGGTAGCGTACAAAGGGGATTTTTAGGTGCTGCATTCATTGATGCGGGCCCATTATCAAATGAACAAAAAGAACAAGCAAAAATTCCAACAAATGTAGATGGTGTTTATATTACTGATCTTGTAAAAGACGGGGCCGCCAAAGAAGCAGGTATACAGGTAGGCGATGTTATCAAAAAAATAAATGGTGTAGATATTAATTCAGGATCAGAATTGCAGGAACAATTAAGCAACTTCAGGCCAGGTGATAAAGTTAAGGTTACAGTAAGCCGTAACGGGGCGGAAAAGACAGTAACTGCAACTCTTAAAAACAGCGCAGGTAATTATGATATTGTAAAGCCAACAACAATGGTTGATAAACTGGGTGCTGAATTGGAAACACTCGATCCGCAAAAAGCAAAACAATTAGGATTGCCCGGAGGAGTAGTGGTAAAGAAAATTAATGAAGGCGCATTGAATGACCAGACGAGAATGCGCGATGGGTTCATTATTACCAAAGTAAATGGCAACCCTGTAAAAAGTCTTGATGATCTTAAAAAAGAGATAGGCAACCAAACAGATATTACTATTACCGGATATTATCCCGGCTACAATGAGCCTTTTGAATATCCATTGACTTTAGATAATACACCTGAATAAAAACAGGCAAATATTTTTGAAAAAGGCCGCAATTATTGTGGCCTTTTTTGTTGCGTATTTAGTCCTTTTTTGATTGACAGTAAAGCAACAAATAAGCCTTTTTTTTATTTCGCCTTAATAAACTCACGGTTCTATTCCTGGTGTTTTTTCGTTAAAATTTTCTAAAATCAATTTTTCTTTTTTGCGATTACGAAACTATTCGTACATTCGTTGTACGAAATAATTCGTAGTAAAGTAACCGATAATGAATAATTCAAAACAGAACAAACCAACAGAAAGCGAAATGGAAATTTTGCAGGTGATGTGGGAACAAGGGCCTTCAACTGTCAGGGAAGTACATGAGATTCTTTCAGAAACAAAAGATTCAGGTTATACAACCACTTTAAAACTTATGCAGATCATGAATGAAAAAGGGTTGCTGAATCGTAATGATGAATCTAAAACTCACATTTACACCGCTGCTGTTAAAAAAGAATCCATTCAAAAGCAGGTAGTAAGCAAAATGATCAACGGCTTGTTTAAAGGTTCATCTGCCAAATTAGTAATGCATGCCTTAGGAAATCATCGTGCTTCCAAACAAGAAATCTTAGAAATAAAAAAGTACCTCGATGAGATCGAAAACAAGGAAAGTTTTAAAAATAAAAAATAATAATAAGATTAAAAAGATAAGCAATGAATCAATTTAGTTTTCTCTTTTCTCCTGCCGCTGATGCTCTCGGGCATACTTTGTTGTATAGCTTTGGGCAGGCCTTCGTTGTTTTTGTTTGCCTTAGAGTGGTGTTAAAATTAATACCCAATGCATCGGCACATATAAAATATAGTCTTTCTTATTTTGGATATGTGGGTATATCAGTATGGTTTGTGGTTACTTTGATCCGTCAGTTTTCAATGGCTAAAAGTGAAGTTCTAAGTCAACAAATAATGGCTAACACTTCTTTCAGCCAGGTAGCTGTTGATCATGCTTCTTCTGCAACCGATTCCATTTTTTCCTTGTCTTTTTTAAATCAATATTTGCCCTGGGTGGTTGGTTTTTATTTGTTGGGAATTTTGTGGTATTCTATTCGTTTGTCGCTTAATTTTTTTCAGACAAATAGTCTTAGAACGAAAGGGCTCTCTGAATTAGATACTGAATGGCAGGAGCGAATTATTAATCTTGCAAACAGGATGAATATTACCCGTCCGTTGCAAACATTTTTTTCGCGTTATGTAAATACTCCGATGATGATTGGTTTTTTTAAACCGGTTATCCTGCTTCCATTGGCTACAATGAGCCAGTTATCACCTGAACAATTTGAAGCGATCCTGATCCATGAACTTGCGCACATTCGTCGCAACGATTACGTCTTAAATATTCTGCAGTCAGTTCTGGATACCATTTTATTCTTTAATCCTTTCACATGGTGGATCACCCAAAATATTCGTGAAGAACGAGAAAAATCTTGTGATGAAATGGTATTACAATTATCAGATCCGTATCATTATGCACGCGCTTTGCTGGCTCTTGAAGAACCTCTGCAGCATCGGCCTTTGGTAATGACTGCAGTTGGAAAGCGTTCACATTTATTTCACCGCATCAAAAACATTATGGAAATGAAAAACAATCATCTTAATCTCCGTCAAAAGTTTATCACTTTACTTGTTATTGCTACTGCAACTATTTCGGTTGCGTGGCTGAGCCCTGCAGAAAATAAAACGGCTCATTCAGAAAAGCAAAAAAGTGTTTCTGAAAAAAGTTCTACTTTTTCAACGCCACTTTTTTTTACTATTTTCCCTTTCAATTTCCTGAAGGATTCAACGCCAAAAGGCTTAATTCCAGCGCCGCCGCCACCGCCTTCTGCGCCGCCGCCTCCTGTTGCTATGAGGCATGACGGAGTTGCGCCAATGCCACCGGCACCGCCGGTAGCTCCGTTGCCACCTATACCAGGTAATTCTAACATGGGACCTGTACCTCTGCCTCCTCCACCAATGCCACCGCTTCCTCCAAAACCGATTTTTGGCAATGATTCACTTCCTCCTTCCGCTGATTATTTTAACAGCAAAGAATGGAAACAGCAACAGGAAGCGATCAAAAAAAGTACTGACGAAATGCGTAAGTATTTTCAAAGTGATACATGGAAAAAGCAGCAGGACCTGGTACGCGCAAATGCAGTAGCAATGAAAAAATATTTCAACAGCCCTGAGTGGAAAAAGCAACAGGAACTGATAAAGAAAAACGCCGAAGAATTGAAAAAGTATTTCAACAGCCCTGAATGGAAAAAACAACAGGCGCTGATTAAAAAGAATGCCTCAAAAGTGCAGGAATATTTTAACAGCCCCGAATGGAAAAAACAAGAGGAACTAATTAAAAAAAATGCCTCAAAAGTGCAGGAGTATTTCAACAGTCCCGAATGGAAAAAACAACAGGAAGAAATTCGCCACGCCACCGATTCATTATCAGCTTATTTTAAAAGTGATGCATGGCAAAAGCAGCAGGAAAATATACAAAAAGCAGTAGCCCAAACACAGAAGTTTTTCCAAAGTGAGAATTGGCAAAAGCAACAGGAAAATTTAAAAGAAATGCAGAAGGATAAGGACGAGATGCAAAAAGATGCTGACTTTAAAAAGAAATAATCTTCTCAAATCCAAAATAAAAAACCAGCAAATTTGGTAACTATTCAGTACTAAAACATAATTTTTAAGTTATATATGTAAGCACTGCTTTTCAATTTTCTGATAGTTA
>DAHXOZ010000113.1 GCA_027364635.1 bacterium
AACAGATTTTACACTGGCAAACCATGATACAAGCGCCGTTGGTAATAGCTTCTGCGGCAATAGGCTTTTCAAAATATTTCTCTTTTATTGTTCCTCTTACGCCTTTTACAGAAAAATTGGTTAGTGGGGGAGTGGTTGTTTTGATTGTTATTTTATTGTATAGAAAAATTGAAGCGATAGGAAGGATCAGCGTATTTTTATGGAGTGGCGTTATTATTACCATGTTCTGGATTATCGGGGGTGGAATATTGCACGGGAATTTTTTAATGCCGATCAAAAATATAAATTCAGGATTAAATGTTGACTACGCCTTTGTTACCGCGATTGGTTTTGCCAGTGTAAAATCTGTTTACAGTTACCTGGGCTATTACAATATTTGCCATCTTGGAAGTGAAATAAAAAACCCTTCTAAAAATATCCCTCGTAGCATTTTTATTTCTATTATCGGAATTGCCATTTTATACCTGCTTATGAATATAAGCGTAGTAAGTGTTATCCCATGGCAGCAGGCTAAAGACAGTGAATTTGTTATTAGTGAATTTATGCAGGTTTTACTGGGACACACCGCTGCCACGATCGTTACTTGTCTTATTTTGTGGGTGGCATTTGCTTCAGTTTTTTCTGCAACGCTTGGCTATAGCCGTATTCCGTATGCGGCGGCTGAAGATGGAGAATTTTTTAAAATTTTTGCAAAGCTTCACCCAACAAAAAATTTCCCCTACATTTCTTTATTGTTTCTGGGAGGTGTAGCGTTTATTTTTAGTATGCTTTTTAAATTGAGTGAAACAATAAGCGCCATACTCGCTATGCGCATTATGATACAATTTGTAGGGCAGGCAATTGGTTTACTCATTTTAAGAAGTAAGAAAAAAGGAATTGTTTTTCCTTATAAAATGCCTTTGTTTCCTTTGCCTGTTATTATTGCTATCGCCATGTGGTTGTTTATTCTTATTTCTACAGGAACAAAATTAATGTTCAGTGGCTTATTTGTTATTTTTCTTGGAGGGGTTGTTTATTTTATTAAAGCAAAGATTCAAAGAGAATGGCCTTTTGCAATTCCTGAAAACCAGTAAGCAAACAAATAAACAAGATTTTTAATCAGGGATAAAATCACTTATTGTTGTAGCGTTTCTTAATTGTAAAATTTCTTTCTGCAATTCCTCTATCTTTTCAAGAAGGTGATTGATCGTTTCTATTCCTTCTATATTTATATTAAGATCATAGTGAAGCCGCACAAACTTTTCTAATTTTTGTAATTCATCAACAGGAATATAAGTGGATTGTTCAACCGAAGTAACGCTTATCAATCCTGAATCTTCAAGAGAACTGATGAATGAATATTCAATGTTATGATAGATGCAAAACTCATCAGCAGGTATTAATTCGTCTTTTTCCATATCAAAAATTTTATGATGATAATTTTGATAATTCAGTAAATAATTCTTTTTGTTTTTCGGTTAAATTGGTGGGTAGTTTAATGTTCCATGTAATATACAAATCACCAAACTGGCCTTCTTTTTTATAAACAGGAAAACCTTTTCCTTTCAAGCGTATCTTTGCACCATTCTGCGTTTCAGGCTGTACTTTCAATTTTATTTTTCCACTTAATGTGTCAATCGTTTTTTCACCACCCAGTAAAGCAGTGTATAAATCAAGGTCTTCAGTTTGATACAAATTATTTCCTTCTCGTTTCAAATTAAGTTCATTTGGGATTACGAAAGTTATGAAAAGATCTCCATTTGGGCCACCATTAGCTCCGGGGCTTCCATAGCCTTTTAATTTTATTTGTTGCCCGTTTTCAACGCCAGCAGGGATGGTGATGCGCACATTATTTCCATTAATGGTGAGTGTTTGTTTGTGCGTTGTATAAGCCTCTTTTAGTGATAATTTTAATTCGGCATTATAATCCTGCCCACGGTATTTTGCCTGGCTTCTTCTGCCTCGTGCACTGCCAAAGAGCGATTCAAAAAAATCAGAAAAATTTCCTTCCTCACCCGAAGAATAAGTGTATTCTCCACCACCACCGAAGCCGCCACCAAAACCACCGAAACCGCCAAAGCCACCGCCGGCTTGCTGCCCCTGTTGCTGCCTTGCTTTTTCATATTGGTCAGCATTTTTCCAGTTTTCTCCATACTGGTCGTACTTTTTTCTTTTTTCAGGATCGCTTAACACTTCGTTTGCCTCGTTGATCTGTTGGAATTTTTTGTGTGCTTCTTTGTCATTCGGATTTACATCAGGATGAAGTTTTCGCGCCAGTTTGCGGTATGCTTTTTTGATATCTTCAGCAGAGGCATTTTTTGCAACGCCCAATGTTTTATAATAATCAACAAAATCCATTTTCTGATTTTAGCTTTTGAAATTGTGTGCGATAAAATTAAGTGATAATAAAATAAAATTTTCAAATATTGAAAGCCTTAGTTTATTATCAGGTTCACTATCAAAATTAATACCTCATTTTACTCTTGTGACAACAAGGCGGGTTTTTCCTTCATCGAAGTTTAATTTTAATTTTTACTTAAAATGAAACAGGAATGGATATAATTAATGTAAATGTTATCTGAATTCTGTTGTCAGCATTTAAGTTTCAACATTCTCTATTTATTTTTCTGCAATCCAGCGTTTGGCTACGTCCAGGTCTTCCATTAAAAATCCTTTTGTGATACCGGGCAATAGATGGCCAAACAGATTGGTAAAATCTTTTATGCTTTTTTGATTTGAAACGATGCCAATCTTTTTCCATTCGGTAAAATAGACAAATCCTAAAAGCGCATCTTTTAGCCAGGCTTCCAAACTGTAATTGTTTAACGAGGTATTGAGAACGAGCAGGTAATTTATTTTTCCATGCTGCTTATAAATTTTACTTACCAAAGGATTAATTATTTCATCATAATCTTTCCCTGTTATTTTTCCGGTAGCATTAAATGCAGCTACATAAGGTGGAAACCCCGAAATAGTTTCAATCATAAAAATATTTTTTAAAGAATGAAATAAATGAGATACCACGTAAAGTTAGAAGTTTTCAATAAAAAAAGCTTCCGCGTGTTTTGTGCGGAAGCTTTTGAAGATTTAAGCCTGGGGTTTTGAGGGTTTTCAGGATTAAAGTTTAAGCCATCTTACAGGCTGGATTTCATAGGATTTATATTTTTCTCAACTATTAGATTTAAAAACAAAAGAAGTTGATTGATATCGGATTATTGTTGGTTTTTCCTGGATAAAGGGAAAGTCATTTCATCGGATTTGGATTGTGATTAATGTTTGTTGAACATCAATCAACTTCTGGAACAAAGATAGATCGGCAAAGCTGTGTGGGCAATAGCACTACTGCCTGATTTTAGTGGTATTATATTTACTACTTAGTCTGTAAATATGCGTATAGAACTATTCGTAGAATTACGATGTAAAAATTTTTTTCTAAAAAATCTGAATGGGAAGTAAAAATAAAAAACAGGAGAATTTGTTGTTTTACTGACTTTGGAAAAAGAGAAGGCACAAAAAAAACTTCTGTTTTTGAGGCAGAAGTTTAATGATTTAATTTCCGGGGTTTGGTTTTTTCAGGATACTTTTTTCAGCTTGGATTTTAAAGCCGGGTTTTCATGGAAACGGTTATTCTATCAGGTATTGGATTTAAAAAAAACAGAAGTTGAATGATATCAGATTTTTGTTGGTTTTTCCTGGATAAAGGGAAAAGTCATTTCATCGGATTTTTGGATGGTGATTAATGTTTGTTGAACATCAATCAACTTCTGGAACAAAGATATAGAGCAGGCGGGCCTTGCGCAAGAGCATTATTGCCTTTTTTTGCAAGTATTGTATTTACTGTGCAAAAAGTAATTTAACGATGAAAATAAATGGTATAACTACGTGTAGAAAATTAAAAGCTGACTTAAATGTTTGTTTGCTGCCTTGATAAAGCTCGAAAAAAATGCCCGAATCTTTTTTAGAAAATACTTCAATCAATTTATCTTCGTTCTTATGTCGAAGTTTTTAATTATCGGGTTAGGTAATCCCGGAAATGAATATGTGAATACAAGGCACAATATCGGTTTTGATGTTTTAAATGCATTTGTATTAAAACACAATGCTTTTTTTCAATCATCACGCCTGGCAGATTTGGCCGAGATAAAATTTAAAGGAAAAATATTCGTTTGTATAAAACCAACTACTTTTATGAATCTTAGCGGCAGAGCCGTAAAATACTGGTTGGATAAAGAAAAAATTGCCGTAGAACATTCTTTGACAATTGTTGATGATCTTGCACTTCCCTTGAGTAAATTAAGATTAAGGAAACGTGGCAGTGATGCGGGTCATAATGGTTTGCGCGATATTCAAAATATTTTAGGCACGGATGAGTTTCCTAAATTACGTTTTGGAATTGGCAACCAGTTCCCTAGAGGAATGCAGGTTGAATTTGTTTTAAGCCGATGGCTGAAAGAAGAAATACCGGTTGTAAAAACGAAAGTTGAAAAGTGTACAGAGATAATTGAAATGTTTGCAACCATCGGAATTGACAGAACAATGAGTGAAGTAAATCACTTGAATTTTTAAATTTCTAATAAGCAATTAAATCCTTAGATAAATTCTTTTTTAGATTTGTTTTTTATATTTTCGCACAACCTTTGAAAAGCCCTGACTAAACCTGATTGAAATGAAAATATTTTGTATAGGGCGTAATTATGCCAAACATGCTAAAGAAATGGGTAGCGACGTTCCGGAAGAACCCATTATATTTATGAAACCTAAGAGTGCGCTCGTTCAGGGCCATACTCCATTTTATTATCCTGAGTTTACCAACGAACTTGATTACGAAACTGAACTAGTGGTGCGTATCAGCAAAAACGGAAAATATATACAGGAAAAACACGCATCTAATTATTACAATGCAATTTCTGTGGGTATTGATTTTACGGCACGTGATATTCAAAAGCAACTAAAAGAAAAAGGGTTGCCGTGGGAAAAGGCAAAAGCTTTTGACAACTCTGCGGCTGTAGGAAAATTTATTGACATTACACCAGCAATGAACAAAAAGAGTATAAATTTTTCGCTTACAAAAAATAAAGAAGTTGTACAAAAGGCGAATTCATCAGAAATGATTTTTAATATTGACCAGATCGTTGCCAACATTTCTAATTATTTTTCAATTAATATCGGGGATCTTATCTATACCGGTACGCCCGCAGGAGTAGGCGAGTGTATTGTAGGTGATGTACTTGAAGCCTATTTTGAAAAAGACCTTGTTCTTTCGCTTGAAATAAAATAATTCAAATTTAATCTTATAAAAGTTTAAACCGCTTTTCAAAAAATAAAGAAAGCCACGGCATTTATTGCGGTGGCTTTCTTATAAATCCAAATTATTTTCTGAAAATAGGAATCCTGAAAATTTATTGGTTCACTGTTATTTTGTTTCAGGAAATAATTCTTATTAACTAAAAGTTTCTCTTATTTTTTCCCAGAAAGTTTTATCGTTTTTATCTGGCTTCGGTTTAAAGTTTTCACTGTCCTGCAAACTTTCGAGCGCTATTTTTTCCGCTTCAGAAATATTTTGAGGTGTCCATACATTTACCTGGATAAGCTGATCGCCTTTTTCGTGGCTGTTGATAGAAGGGAAACCTTTTCCTTTTAATCTGAAAATTTTACCGCTTTGTGTGCCGGCCGGAATTTTAATTTTTGCACGCCCGTCAATGGTGGGCACTTCTATCTGCGTTCCAAAAACAACTTCCGGAAATGAAATGTGCAGGTCGTAAGCTACATTCAATCCTTCACGATGTAAAAATGGATGTGGCTCTTCTTCAATTAAGATCACCAGGTCGCCGGGGCCTCCTCCTCTTTCTCCCATGTTTCCTTTTCCACTCATGCTTAATTGCATTCCTTCCTGTACGCCGGCAGGTATTTCAAGCGTTACCGTTTCTTCTCCATATACTCTTCCCTCGCCTCTGCATGCGGTACATTTGCTCGTGATCACGCTTCCTTCTCCGTTGCAATCCGGGCAGGTAGTTACGGTTTGCATTTGTCCTAAAAAGGTGTTTTGAACTCTGCGAACCTGACCGTTACCACCGCAGGTTCTACAGGTTTGAGCACTGTTTTTATCTTTTGCACCAGAGCCACCACAAGTATTGCAGATAATGTATTTTTTTACTTTAATAGTTTTGGTAGTTCCCTTGGCGATCTCTTCGTAATTGACTTTTATTTTTACACGAAGATTGCTGCCTCTTGTGCCACGACTTCTTCTTGAGCCTCCCCTGGAGCCGCCACTGAAAAAGCTACCAAACATATCATCACCAAAAATATCTCCAAATTGGCTGAAGATGTCATCCATGTTCATGCCATGTCCGGAGAATCCGCCACCTCGTCCGGCACCGAATGCATTGTGGCCAAAACGATCGTATTGTGCACGTTTATCAGAGTCGCTTAGGATTTCGTAAGCTTCTGCGGCTTCTTTAAATTTTTCTTCTGCTGTATGATCTCCCGGGTTTCTATCAGGATGAAATTTCATAGCCACTTTTCGGTAAGCTTTTTTAATTTCATCAGGGGTTGAACTTTTACTTACACCCAGAATTTCGTAATAATCTCTTTTTGTGGACATTGTATTTGCCATAGTATTTTTTGTAAACTCCGTCGAAAAGGTATTTACGGTTAATGTAATTATATGTTTGAGGAAACACTATTTCCCTACCACGACTTTTGCAAATCGTATCAGTTTATCGTTAAGGTAATATCCCTTTTGTAATTCGGCAACCACTTTACCCTTTAATTTTTTATCATGAACATCAATCTCAGAAACTGCTTCATCTTTTTCAACATCAAATTCGGTATGCAATGTATTTAACGGTTTCAATCCTTTTGCCTGCAAAGTTTTTCTGAACTTATCAAAGACTAATAGTACGCCTTCTTTTATTGATTTTTCCATATCACTTTCCTGAAGTTGTTGTTCTGCCCTGTCCATATCGTCTAAAATATCCAACATAGAAACGATCACTTCCTTACCGGCAGTTTGTCTTAGGTCAATTGCTTCTTTGGAAGTACGTCTTTTATAATTGTCAAATTCAGCAAAAAGTCGAATGTATTTATCTTTTTGTTCTGCTAATTCAGCTTTTAATTTTTCAATATCACTGCCACCTTCATCAGAAGTTTCCTGCCTGTTTTCTTTGTTTACCTCTTCGGATTCAGTGCCGTTTTCTTCATTCACTTCCATAGGTAATTCTTCTTCCTCTGTTTGATTTTTGAAGTCATTTTCTTGCATATTTTTCTTATTTTTTATCCATTACTAAATTGGCTGCAAAGGTAGTATAGTCAAACTTTTTGCCAATATTAAAAATTAGACAAAATGACACTATGAAAGGGTGAAAAGCGTGTGGGAATTGTTAAATAATTATTTAACCACCTGGAATTTACCTGATTCGACAATGTTTCCTTGCTTATCGCGAAGCTGGAAAATATACAAACCACGATAAAAATCGGTAAGAGAGACGGTAATTTTTTGATCGGTTACTTTGAAATCTTCTACTTTTTTACCGATAAAATTAAAAATTACCAAGGTATAAGAATCATTGTAATTTTCTGAAAATTCAAAATTGATGAAACTTGAAGCGGGATTAGGATAAAACTTTACTGTTTTTACGTCATCGTTTGATATACGCTTCACCTGGGCATTGCTGCTAATTTGAAAACCGAGAATAAAAATAAATATGTAAAAAATTTTTTTCAATAGTACAAATTCAGTAATACAAAAGTATTCAATTAATTCATAACTGCAACTTTAGCTCCTTTATATTTATTTAATAAAAATGTTATTTTAAAACAGGAACATTTTGCCATTTAGTAACGCCTATTACTTCTTAAAAATTGCGTTATTCAAAAAGTTATTGATTTATAGAAATAAAAATTCGTTCTTTTTATTTGTTTACTGTTAGAGGTTGACTTTTTGCAGGAAATATATATTTTAACAAAGAAAAAACTGATGAGAAAAAAATGAAAAAAATAGCGAAGTGTTTTTTTAATAACTTGCAACTCTTCAATCTGAAAACTTAATTTTTAAAAAATAAAAGGCTCAAGATCAGTATCAATTTTCCGCCTTTTAAATCTAAAAAATAAATAAAATGGATAATAAATCTCAACCTGTCCAAAACTTTGTAAACCTGCTTGATTATAACAACAACGTTATTTTCAACATGTCGCCGGAAGAAGTTACGGCAGCAATTATATCAGGCGATGCCAGTCGTGTTCGTAAAATTGAAGGACAGTTTGCCATCGTAGAAAAAGTAGGCCAGGAGGTATTTATGGCTCGTTCTATCGGAAGGCCGATGCGGTATTTTTTGGCTAAACAAGTTGCAGGTCCTTTACTTATTGTAGCAGAACGAATGGATGAAATTTACGATTTTCTTAAAACCAAAAATTTGCATTCGCAGTTCCATCCTTCTTATACCAGGATGGTTCCAGCACATTTTGTAGTAAGATTAGAAGTAATTGGCTGCCCTGATCCTAACCCGGTTTATACCCGTTTTTTTGCTCCGCAAAGAAATCGGTTAAGCAGTGATCTGGATGAAATCGGGAAAGCTTATATCGGAGCCCTGGCTAATGAGTGTCAAAAATGGCTTAAGACCATCCCGGAAAATGAGCCAATCGGTGTTTTATTCTCCGGAGGAATTGACAGCGGTTCTGTGTTCCTGGTGCTTTATCATTTGATGTTGAAGATGGGGCTTTCTCCACAACGTTTAAAAGCTTTTACACTTTCAGTAAACAACGGGCCTGATGCCGAACAAGCACACCAATTTTTGGATCAGTTAGGATTGTCGCTTTTCCTTGAAGTACTTGATGTTCCTCAATCTGCGGTTAATTATAAAGAAGCGATTAAAGTGGTCGAAGATTATAAGCCGCTCGACATTGAATCAGCAACAATGGCACTGGCATTGTGCAAACAAATACGCAAGCTTTATCCTGATTGGAAATACATGGCCGACGGAGATGGAGGTGATGAAAATCTGAAAGATTATCCAATAGAAGAAAATACAGAACTTACAATCAGAAGCGTGCTAAACAACACGATGCTTTACCAGGAAGGGTGGGGCGTTGATAAAATAAAACATTCCTTAACTTATACAGGCGGACAAAGCAGGGGGCACGTTCGTTCTTATGCGCCGTCACGTTTATTGGAATTTAAAGGGTTTAGCCCTTATGCATTGCCCAATGTTATTGAAGTGGCTGAAGGAATTCCTTTTATTGAATTGACCAATTGGAACGAAGAAGAATTGTATGCACTCAAAGGTGAAATTGTAAAGAGAGGCATTAAAGCAATTACAGGTTTCGATATGCCCGTATTTGAGAAACGTAGGTTCCAGCGCGGTGCCGCAGATGAAAACACATTTAAGCAAATGTTTTCTGATGATGAAATGGAATACCGCACTTATTTCAATTCGCTCTATGCCTGACAGCTATGATATTGAAAGACTTCGTCCGGCAAGAAACAAAGTAAATCCTGAAATACCTTATCATTTTCTCCATGAAGAGGAGCTTGATGAGAATGGTAATTTGCAGCAGGTAAATACCATTTTTCTTACCGGTAAAGAATGCTCTTTCAAATGCCTGATGTGCGATCTCTGGAAAAACACGCTCACTACTTCTACACCCCCGGGAGCAATTTTAAAGCAGATAGACTATGCTTTAGAAAGGCTTCCGAAAGCCTCAGTAATTAAACTTTATAACAGCAGCAATTTCTTCGACCCAAAAGCTATTCCCATATCAGATTATCCGGGAATTATTGAGAGATTGCGATCATATGAAAGAGTGATCGTTGAAAATCATCCCAAACTTTGTGGGAAATCCTGCGTTGATTTAAATGAAAAACTTGGCGGAACTCTTGAAGTAGCCATGGGGCTCGAAACCATTCATCCTGATGTTTTGCCTAAACTAAACAAGAAACTTACTCCCGAAGATTTTAAAGAAGCAGCCGGTTTTTTGGGAAGAAATAAAATACAGATGCGTGCCTTTATTCTTTTAAATCCTCCATTTCTCACCGATCAAAGAGAAAATATTGAATGGACTTTTAAAACGGTACAGTTTGCTTTTGATTGTGGCGTAGGTTGCTGTTCCATTATTCCTACCCGGGCAGGAAATGGTATAATGGAGGTTTTAAAGCAAAGGGGAGAATACGTTCCACCAACATTAAATGCTTTGGAAGAAGTATTTGAACGATCGCTTGCGTTGCAACAGGGACGCGTGTTGGTAGATACCTGGGATATTGGTTTTTTATCAGATTGTACTCAATGTTTCGAAGCCCGGAAACATCGTTTGGAACAAATGAATCTTTCTCAGAAATTTTTGCCTATCATAAAATGTAATTGCAATTAAAATGCATAAAAAAAGTGGTGACCATTATGATTTTCTAATTGCAGGCGCCGGTTTCGCCGGTTCGCTTACTGCATTGATATTACAAAAATCAGGCTTTAAAGTTGGTTTACTGGAAAAGGGTCAGCATCCACGCTTTACAATAGGTGAATCTTCTACACCGGTTGCAGATATGATATTGCGGGAGTTATCTTCCAAATACAATTTGCCCTGGTTGTATAACTTTTCGCGATATGGTACCTGGCAACAATCGCACCCTGAAATCGTGTGTGGTATTAAAAGGGGATTCAGTTTTTTTAAGCATTACCCGGGAGAATATTTTACTACAGATGGGGATCATAAAAATGAACTTTTAGTGGCGGCCAGTTCCAGCGATATTGAATCAGATACCAATTGGCTGCGCGCTGATTTTGATGCTTTTTTGGTAAGCAAAGTAAAAGAAAGCGGTATTGATTATTTTGATCTTACAGAGATTATGACAGCCACACGAAATGGCCAATGGGAATTATAACACCGCAACCGTGTGAT
>DAHXOZ010000114.1:0-6946 GCA_027364635.1 bacterium
ACTTTTCGTTACAGGTTTTGCAATAACATTAGGTCCCGCAATTGTTGTTGGGGGATTGATAATGCCAATACCCGGTTTTGGACCTTCCACTGTTTTTAAACCAATAACAGCAGTTTCTATTTGATGAACATCTGGCGGTGGAGCAACTATACTTTTTACAATTACAGGCGGTGTGACTTGTAAGGTTGCAACGTGAACGGGAGTGGGTAATTTGGGTAATGCCTTTAATTTATCTGGTGCAATTTTTTGCAAAAAATGGTCATGAGTAATTACAGGAATAACCATTTTTTCTTTTGCATTTCTTTTGCTGATGATAAAGGCACCTGCTAAAACCAGCATGAATAAAAGCGTTGCGAGGAGCGCTTTGGAAATTCTTTGGTTATAGGTTTTACGTAGATCGTATGCGCCGTATAATTTATTTCTTCCGTCAAAGAGAATATCAAGAAAACCGGATTGTAAAATTTGATTTGCTTCCATAATCTTTTTTTACTAAGATTCGTGAAACAAATAAATTCCATAATTTTTTTTCAACTTGGAAAACCAAAATCAGAATTCCCGTTTTTTATTCGTTTACTGTTGAATGATTTTTCCACTGTCAGTCTGATGCCCAATTACAAAACATCACTGTGCCAAAAAATAGTTATATATTTAGTTGCGTTACGTTTCTTCTAAAATAGGAACAGGCTTATGATTGATCACTTGAACGGTCGTGTCCTGCATTCGCACAGAAGGCTCGGAGTAGAGACACGGCCTGGGAAAGATATTATTATTAATATGCAACAATTAGTTAGATTTTGGAATTTGATTTTTTTTTGTCTGTTTAAATTGCAAATTGGACTCTATAAACTATTTCCAATTTTAAATCCAGTGACTTATTTTCTGAGAATACCTCTAATTCAACGAAGCTTTTCAAAAAAAAGAGGAACAGAAAACATCCCAAATTATAAAGATACGTCTGTTTTTAATGATCGCAAATCAGGCTTTGCGCTTAATCAGGCAGCAATTCATATTGGCACTATTTTATTGAGTATAGAACTTATTTCTATTAATTTTTATCAAATTTTAATAAATAAAAATTTAATTGATTATATTTTTGACAATGACATATATGGAATCGTTGCAATTTTTTTTCTTTTAATTCCAGAAAGTACTTTTAATTATTTTACATTATTTAGAAAGAAAAAATATTTAGGATATTTTGAACAATTTAATAAAATGCCTAAAGGGAAATTAAAAGTATATTGCACAATTTGTGTAGTTGTATACTTTTTACTTTTAACGTTAACTATTTTTAGTTTTACATGGCTAGCTAATTTAAAAATAATTTGATAATGTATCAGAAATGTTGTTTTAATAAATTGCAAGTTTTTATTTTAAAATAAAAACAGAAATTCTGTGTATTTATTCTTTTGCTGTTAGATTTATAAAAAGTTTTTTGAAACAAAATTCCCCGGATATCCGTAGAAGGTTAAAAAAAAAAAGTACTGCTGTCCTGATGTTTGTAACTCAGGACATTTTCTTTACCAACACAACAGCGTGTACATATATTTATTTTATTCGTTTATTGGCGAATGATTTTTTAATTGTTGAACCAGTTAACTTTAAGCGATTTCTCATTCATTTTATTTCCTTAATCTTGTTGTTATTATTTTATGGAAGAGCAAAAACGTTTATTTGTTTACAATGCCGGGAGCGATCTTTTTAGTTCTGCCACGGATATGGCGCATAAAATATTTTCACCCGAAACTGGTTCAACAAAAAACAGTTATGATAAGATCATTATGATTTAGTAACCATTTTATTTATTATCCTCCTGATCAACAATTTGCCATCCGTTTGCTTTTCGTTCGAGGTAAATATATCTTGTGAGGTCACTTTCATTATTGGTTTTTGTAAGAGCTGTAGCAGCAATTATAATTTGCTTTTGAGAATCAGGAACATTCCCCAAAATAAAATGATAGAAATTATTTCCTGATAAAATGATCTCTTTAATATTTTTCGGATCATTCTGATCTAAATTATCAAGGTCGTTAAATTGATAGATAACATAACGGTTCAACAGGTCATTTTTTACGCTATCACGAAAATACAAATCAATTGAAGTGGTAAAAAAAGCAGGCTTGGAACTGTCGTAAGATAAAATCGGCGGTAGTGGTCTGGTAGAATCTATCCACGCCATTGGCGGCGGTATTGCGGGATACTTGTAATAATTATTTCGAAGTGAATCACTCCATCCATTTGGATTACTGTTGAAAGTATTGCTGCTAAAAAAAACACTCCCGTCAATCTGCGGGTATTTTCTTAAAAATTGTATTTGGTCCGGTAGTTCATTTTTATGGTGCCACGCATAGGAGTGGGGCTCAAGTGCCCTGTAAATTCCCTGCCCGATGTATAGCTGCCTGCCGTAAGTATGCCTTGCCCACCAATCGGTGAGTACTTTAAAGCCCAGCGACTTTTGGCTTATTTCCCAGTACAATTGCGGCACTATATAGTCGACCCATTTATTTTTAAGCCACAATAAAATATCGGCATAAAGATCATCGTAATTGGTTACGATTGATTTTGTATCACTTCCTTCAGAATCGTCGCGACTATTTCTCCAAACGCCAAACGGACTAATACCAAATTTGCAATATTTATTTTCTTCTTTAATAGCAATGCCGAGATGCCTTATTATCGAATCAACATTGCTTCTGCGCCAATTGGCGAGGCTCATACCATTTCCATATTTTCTGTAGGAAGCTGTATCCATAAATTCTTTTCCTGCAATATGGTAGGGGTAAAAATAATCGTCAAAATGAATCGCATCTATGTCATACCTTTTTACCACATCTCTTACTACATTCACCAAAAATTTTTGGGCGTCTTTGTTTCCCGGGTCAAAATATTTTGTACTTCCGTAAGTAATGAACCAATCAGGATGAATCTTTGTGATATGAGTAGGAGAGACAGATGATTTATAAATATTAAATACTGCACGATAAGGATTCATCCACGCATGAAATTCCATTCCGCGTTTATGCGTTTCCGCTATCATAAATTTTAAAGGGTCATAATAAGGATTGGGAGGTGTTCCCTGTTTGCCGGTAAGAAATTCGCTCCATGGTTCATACTGGGAAGGGTAGAAAGCGTCAGATGCAGGCCTGATCTGAACTACAAGCGCATTCATCCCATTTCTTTTATTCATTTCTACCAGCTTAATGAATTCCTCTTTTTGTGCATCAGTACTCAAAAATTTTGAAGAAGGAAAATCAATATTGCCAACTGTAGCTACCCACACTCCCCGAAATTCATACTTTTTCTGCGCAACTGAATTTTGAAAAAAAACAAGAGTGAAAAAAGATAATAGAATATATATTTTTTTCATGGGGTAAATGAATTTTAGAGAGCGCAAATGTAACAAGAACTGGTTGATCTATAAAAAGGGAGTGAAAGCGTGTGCCTCTGTGAAAATATCAAAGCCGGCTCCAGCTTATATTTCCATCTTTTTCATCTTTCATTTCAATACCTAATTCTGTGAGTTGCTTTCTTATTTTATCGGAAGTAAAAAAATCTTTTTTTGATTTGGCTTCTTTGCGAATTTCTACCAGGAGATCCATAATACCGTTAAGTTGTTCTGAACTTTCCGATGGATCTTTCAAACCTAATATTTGTTCCAGGAAAATTGTAAATGATTCCTTCAGTTTTTTAAAAGTTGTGGTAGAAATGGCGTTGGGTTTTATCAATCCGTCTTTCATTGAATTAATTACAGGAACGATCTCAAACATGTTGGCCAATACTTTTGCTGTGTTAAAATCATCATTGATAAATTCCTCAAACTCATCCACCAGTTTGTTTATTTTAACGTCGAGTTCTTTATCCACAGGTTCTTTTTCACCGGCAATTTCCATTTTCTTTAAAACCTCAAAAGCTTCAAACAATCTTTTCATTCCCTTTTCTGCAGCGGTCAATGCTTCACTGCTAAAGTCAAGAGTACTGCGGTAATGGGTTTGTAAAATAAAAAAACGGATCACCATCGGCGAGAAACCCTGAGTAAGTAAGGGATGATTGCCGCTGAACATTTGGGTGAGGCTGATCTGGTTGTTATAACTTTTACCCATTTTCTTGCCATTCACCGTTATCATGTTATTGTGCATCCAGTATTTTGCGGGCGAAGTGTGATTGCAAATAGTACTTTGTGCGATTTCACTTTCGTGATGAGGAAACATAAGATCCATCCCCCCACCGTGAATATCAAATCTTGCACCAAGGTATTTGGTTGCCATGGCCGAACATTCAATGTGCCATCCGGGAAAACCCTCGCCCCACGGGCTTTTCCATCGCATAATGTGTTGCGGCGGAGCCATCTTCCACAAAGCGAAATCGGCTTTATTTCTTTTTTCATCCTGGCCTTCCAGTTCGCGGGTTGTTTCTAAAAGATCATCTACCACGCGCCCGCTTAATTTTCCATAGTCGTAGTTTGAAGCATATTTTTTTACATCAAAATAAACTGACCCATTTACCACATAGGCATATCCGGCTTTGATCAGTTGTTCAATCATCCCTATTTGTTCTACAATATGACCTGTTGCTGTTGGTTCGATATTCGGTTCGAGTGTATTTAACTGCCTGAATGCCCAGTGAAAAAGACTGGTGTATTTATGAACCAGTTCCATTGGCTCTACTTTTTCAAGTAAAGCTTTTGAAGAAATCTTGTCCTCAGCCTGCCTGCCTTCTTCTTCAAAGTGTCCGGCATCAGTAATATTGCGGACATACCGTACTTTGTAACCAAGATATAACAGGTACCGATACACGACATCAAATGTAATATAGGGGCGTGCATGTCCAAGATGGCTTTCACCACTTACAGTGGGTCCACATACGTACATGCCTACATGTGGTGGATTTATCGGGATAAATTCTTCTTTCTCTTTCGTTAATGAATTATAAACTCTAAGGGCCATGCCATTTAATATTTAATAATTGTCTTCAATCGTAATTATACTGATTCTATTTTAAACCGTGTAAAGATATTCTACCTTTTACAATCTTATTTTAATTAAAAAAAATTATGGATTCTGTGGCTGATATTTTACATCTGTAATGATAGGAAAATGATCACTGTAACTTTTTTTAATCCTGGTAAAATTGGTGATCTCAAATTTCTTATCGGTAAAAATATTGTCGATCCTGAGAGTAGGGGAAATCGAACTGAACGTTCTTGAAATTCCTGAACCTTTTACTACGAAAGCATTTTGCAATCCTTTGCCGATTGTTTCATATGCATAAGATACCGGAACATCATTAAAATCTCCACATACGATAACAGGATATGGACTATGATTCAGTTCGTCTTTTATGAAATCTGCCTGGGAGGCTCTTTTTAGAACTCCCAATTTAATTTTTTCAATAATATTTTTTGATTCTGAAATATTCCCTTCAGATGGCACTGTTCCGTTATCCAGGTAATTAAGGTTTTCCTGCGAAAATTTTAGTGATTGAAGATGAACATTAAATACTCTGAAAGTATCATTGGATACTACTATATCTACAAATTGAAAAGTGGAATTATAACTATCAGGCTTATTTACCAAAGTTTGTTTGCGGATAATGGGGAATTTAGAAAAAATGATTATCCCGTAATGGTGGTATTTATCAAAATCATTTTTTACTCCATAAGAATAGAAATTATCGGTAAAGTGAAGTGCTTTTTTAATATTTGGAAAATAATTGATCGCTTTTTTATTTTCTCCCGCCACCATTTCCTGAAAACAGGCAATGTCAGGATCATATTTATTAATAAGATCAATAATTTCTTGTTTTTTTTCAGGATGATCTTTATAGTGAAGGATATTAAATAACTCAACATTCCAACTCATGATACGGATATTGCCGTTTTTTTTATGAATTGGAAAATCAGAGGCGAGATGTAACGGAAAAATATTTTTTATGGCATGAAGAGAAAAAAAAATGACCAACAGAGAAATAAAGATCCAGCCTGGTTTTATAAACAGCCAAAAAAGGACAAACAAAACCAACAGAAGGAGTAAATAAGGCAATGCAAGGGTAAATAAACTGATGAACCACCAGTGTTGAGGATTAAAATATTTTACATTGGCACCCGCAAGAAAAAGGATACCAATCACAATATTCGAAAGAATAAAAATTTTTTTTGTGAACCGGCGCAGAAAGGGTTTTTCCATTTAAGGCAATCCTTTTAATTGGGTGAAACAACGTATTTGCAAGATAAAATTAAAAATCAGCTTCACGCGCTTTCTCTAAGATGGCTTTCTCCTCCTCCGATAAATGGTTGTATCCTTTTTGGTTAATCTTATCGAGAATCTCATCTATCCTTTGTTGTGTAATAACGGGCCTTTTTATAAAAGGCTTTTGCCCGCCGGTATTATAAAATACTTTTTCTTTAATCTTCTGTTGTTTAGGATGAACCGGTTTATCAGGGTTAAAAAGGTCGGTAAACCAATTGTAAATTTGGTTCATCCATAAACTCCAGTCATATCCTTTTCTTAAACTTACTACAAATAAAAAACCGATAAGTCCGCCACCAAGATGGGCCAGGTGCTCTGCTGTACCACCGGTTCCCGTAAAATCAATAATTACATAAAGGATGGTTAGAATCCATAAAGGGATTCCGCCGTTAAGCATTCTGAACAAACGATAATCTGGCGAAAGCGTTGTAGTTGCCAGGGCAACAGCCATTATTCCTGCATTTCCGCCAAACATAAATGAATATTCTACTTGCTCTCTCAGATTAGGGAAAGCATAACTGGTGGCAACAAAAAACAGGGCCCCTGCAATACCCCCATAAATATAAACAGGAATTATTTTTGAGTTTCCTGAAAGGTCTTGCAAAATAGAACCAAAAACCCAAAGCCAAACTAAGTTAATAAACGTATAAAAAAAACCAACATGCACAAACATATAACTAAATACTGTCCATGGTTTGGCG
>DAHXOZ010000114.1:7043-10729 GCA_027364635.1 bacterium
CAGCAAGAGAAGAAAGTTTGGCAGGAACAATGACCCATCTTAAAATTTCATACTGAAAAGCAATGGTAGACGATTTTGAAATGTAATAAATAACCTGGATGAGCCCAAAACTAACAAAGACTATAGCATTGATCGCTATAAGAGCTATCAATGCATTGTTGTCGTCGCCTATCCGAATTTTTTTAAAACGGCTATCCATAAATCTATCTGAATATCTATCTGATTCACCCATTTTTTGTTTCTTGAATTGCATGGTAAAATTACCAAATTACCTTCATTTGTAAGTAGGTAAATTTTACTTTTAGTAATTTCTTCTGGCGGTTTTACTCCAAAAAATACATAATATTAATCCCATGGCTAAGCCCCCAAGATGTGCAAAGTGGGCTACATTGCCGCCGAAACCAGAGAATTGACCGAAAAGATCAAAAGCGGCATAGCCGATCGCTAAATATTTTGCCTTGATGGGAAAAGGAATAGGTAAAATATAAAACTGAATATTAGGAAATGTATAAGCAAAAGCGCCAAGAAGTCCCATGATAGCTCCTGAGGCTCCGATTGCAAAGCCAACCGGTACCAAAAACATTTCTGCAACACCTGCAGCTAATCCACAAAGGAAATAAAAGATCAGAAATTTTTTTGGTCCCCATAATCTTTCCAGCGCCGCACCAAACAACCAAAGAGCATACATATTAAAAAGTATATGAAAAAAGCCGCCGTGAGCAAACATATGTGTTACCAACTGGTAAGGTTTGAACAATCCTGTGTCAATTGACCAAAGCCCGATTCTGCTTGTAAGCCAGCCAAAATTGGTACCTCCTGTAACATCAAGTCCTGTTTTATCAAAAACCAGTTGGGCCACGAACACTATCGCATTGATGATGATTAAATTTAAAACAACCGGCGTGGAAGATTGAGATGGCCGGTAACTGTTATATGCCATTATTTAAAATTTTAGGCTGCAATTTCGGAAATTGTTGGCGGAAATAAAGTTTTATAGGTTGAACTTAACAAAACCGGAATATAAATGGTAAATATGGAGATGCAAATGGCTTTGGAAGCTAATACCTTAAACAGTAAACGAAACAATAAAAGTGATTTTAGTTTTGGGCTATGTTAATTTGAAAAGCCAATCACGCTCTTTCTTTTAAAATAACATCGCCTGCAACATTTTTATCATGGCTTCCTATAATGGCATGGCTTTCGTTAGCAAATATTTTAATGGACACATTCTTCGGAACTTTTTGCATTGCTGAAATGATTTGTTTGAATGAAAGTTGCCCTTCACAAAAGATGATTTCATTGGCACCGGAAAATGAGAAAACGTTTGCAAGGTCAAGAAACGAAGCAATGGTATTTTTGCTAAAATCTCTGTCACTTTCTATTCTTCCCGCTATTATTTTTTCCGGCGTTGATTCCTTTAATAGATTTTTTACTTCTTCAAATTCCACTTCACTTCCCGCTATTACCACTTTTACAAGGATATCTTTTCCCACAAAATCTTTATTAAATTTCGTGATCCATCCGAGGCCTGCTTCCAGCGGAGAAGTAATATCGTCAATATCATTTCCATAAAGGCAATATCCCATTTCAAGCCTTAGTGTATCACGTGCCGCAAGACCGATCGGTTTTAATCCTTTAGGAGTTCCTTCTGCAAAAATGGTGTTCCAAATCACATTGGCATGATCCTCTTTGTCTTCAAAATAAATTTCTATTCCGCCTGCTCCTGTGTAACCTGTAGCACTTATCAGTACATTATCCACGCCTGCAAATTTCCCTTTTTGAAACGTATAATATTTCATGTTGAGAATATCAATATCGGTAAGCGGTTCCAGTATCTTTGTAGCATTTGGACCTTGAATCGCCAACAAACAAGTCCTATCGGAAATGTTGTGCATCTCTACATTTTCGGTATTGTGTTTCGAAATCCAATCCCAGTCTTTCTGAATATTCGAAGCGTTTACCACCAGCATGTACGATTTATTTTCTTCCAGGCAATACACAATAAGATCGTCCACAATTCCACCTTCTTCATTCGGAAGGCAACTGTATTGCGCTTTACCGGTAATTAATTTTGAAGCATCATTGCTGGTTACACGCTGAATCAGATCAAGTGCCTTTTCTCCTTTCAAAATAAATTCGCCCATGTGGCTTACATCAAAAACACCTGCATTATTTCTCACAGTTGAATGCTCATCATTAATTCCTGAATAACTGATTGGCATATTAAAACCCGCAAATTCAGCCATTTTAGCGCCAAGCGCAATATGCTTTTCAGTGAAAGGAGTGCTCTTCATATTACTAATTTAAAAGTGGTGCAAATTTAGGAGAAATTAGAGGTGTTCAACAACCGCTTTTAAAATTTCTGCATTTAAAGAAGTATTATCTTATATTGATTCATTCACTGCGCCCCCGGCAATCACTTTCTGAAGTTCATCATGAATTTGGCCGTTGGTAGCAATAATGCCGGGTTGAAAAGGATCATATTTTTCACCATTTAAATTGGTAACTTTTCCACCGGCTTCTTCTACCATTAAATATCCGGCCGCACTGTCCCATGCATGAAGTTCATGTTCATAAAAACCATCAAAGCGTCCCGCAGCAACCCAACAAAGATCAATAGCAGCGCTACCTAATCTTCTTACCGGAATTCCTTTTTTTATCAACTTGGAAAATACTTCGAGTGGGCCATTGGGTTGATCCAGGTAAGTATAAGGAAATCCGGTAACAAGGCAACTGGTAACCAGATGAGTTTTACTACTTACAGAAATTCTTTCTCCGTTAAGCGTTGCTCCAATGCCTTTTTCAGCTAAAAAAAATTCTTCAAGATTAGGGTTATAAACAGCGCCCATCAACATTTCACCTTTGTACTCCAGTCCAATACTTACACAGCAAATAGGAATTCCATTTGCAAAATTTACGGTACCATCGATCGGATCTATGATCCACTTATAATTGCTTTCTGAAACTTTTTCAGCACTTTCTTCGCTAACAATTCCATGATCAGGAAAAGCAGATTTGATAACAGAACGGATCGCCTTGTCAGATGCGTGATCAGCTTCAGTTACCAGGTTGTTGATTCCTTCTTTATGACTGATAATAAATTTGCCGTTAAAAAATTTTTTAAGTTCATTCGCGCCGGCTTTAGTAGCGGCTATTAAAGTTTCTTTATACATGTTGCAAAGATTAAATAATTTGTTGGATTCTCCGAGGCAGATTGTTTTTCCGGAAAAAGCAATTCATTTTAACGCTTTGCATGTATCGTTTTATTGCTAAATTGCTATGTATTAATAATTCAATTAACCAGTAAACCAACAAATAAAAAGAATTTTAATTTTACCCATAAACCGGTCTTTTCCATTCACCATTCATCCTTCACCATTTGCAACTTTCTGTCATTATAATAAATTATAACGTAAAATATTTTTTAGAACAGTGCCTCTTGTCTGTGCAAAAAGCGATGATAAATATCGATGGAGAAATCGTTGTTATCGACAATAATTCAAGCGATGGAAGTTTTGAGTTTTTTAAAAATGGTTTTTCGCAAGTAAGATTTGTCTGGAATAAAAGCAACGTTGGTTTTGCAAAGGCCAATAACCAGGCGTTGAAAATGGCAAAAGGTGAATACATTTTATTTTTAAATCCTGATACAATAATTCCTGAAGATTGTTTTGAAAAATGTATTTCGT
>DAHXOZ010000115.1 GCA_027364635.1 bacterium
GTCGTTCATTTTTTTGTTTTTATTCGCTAATCCGGTCCACGATTTCAAAACCCTGATCCTTAATTATCCGGATATGCTCCGAAAAAAGACTCATTGGCGTTGATATCAGGGTTTCAGCTTTTGTATGATCCTGGTGAACATCGTGATAATACAAAACCTTACTGCTCCTGTTATTATACCTGATTTTACCCAATAACAAACCTGCCGAATATATGGTATCCCTAAGTTTTCTTAACATAATCAAAAAGTTGATGTAAACATTGGATGTATAAATCATAGTTCCAATAGTTTACCATAAAATCCTGCCCCCGTTTTCCCTTTTCATGAATTTGCAAGGGATTATCTATTATATGTGTTAATATTTCTGTTAACTCCATTTCATTATTGTCCTTAAACACCCAGCCAGCATCAGGATTCAGAATTAAATCATTTGCAGCACCTACTGCAGAGCTACCCAAAACCGGTAAGCCGGCAGCAAGCGCTTCATTAACAACCAGGCCCCAGCGTTCATTACAGGAAGGTAAAACCATTACATGGGCATGGCGATAGGCTTGCAATAAATCAGAGCCAAACTTTTTACCCTTGAGTTTAATTTCCTTGGTTCCACCAATGAGTTCCTGCAATTCAGTTTTGCAAATCCCCTCACCGATAATATCTAATTCAGCCTTTTTGCCTTGCTTTAAAACTGCCTGGAATGACTTTACTAATAACCCCAAATTCTTTTCAGGAATTAATCTCCCCACAAAGATAAATTTGATGACCGTATCAGTATTCAATGGTACATCCACTATTGGTTTATAATAAATCGCATTATTTACCATCATAGGTAAAAAGAAAATTCGCTTTCCTGGCATACCATAATTCAGGAACAAATCCCGGTGCAAACCTTTTCCCCCGGGTAAACCCAATACTTGTTTATTTGAAAAAATAAATTTCAAATAAATCTTTTTTAGAAGGCCTTTTATACCTTTTGCGGTGCGATAGGGGGTATCAGATTCTATAGCTATATAACAGGAATTCACATTAGCGAATAAAAACAAAAAAATGAACGACGAATGATTATATCCATTTATGATAACCAAATCATTTTGTTTTGAACATTTCCATAGAAAGACTATGTTTTTCAATAAACTATTTTTATCAAAGGGGTGCTTCGCTGATGAAATAATGCGGGCATCATTTGTTGCTACCGAATTGGAATGGAGGAAAGAATAACCCCTATCCAACTTCTGATATACATTTTTGATCAAATCCTGCGTGTAATTTGCTGGCTCTATAAAAATAGTGTGTGTTTTCACTTTTTTTCTCTAATCAATCTTTTACCAAACTGTTTAATTCCCTGGTAATGGCTAAAAAAGAAATTGAATTTCGATTTGCTGTATCGCAAATTATATAGATTTTGAAGAACAGGCTGAAAGTTCTTCGCCTTATAATCATAACTGCCGCGGCCAAAACTAAAAACAAGGGACGTGGATTGCTCCAAATAATGGATATAATCGATATAGGCACTCAAATTAATAAATTGAATATCTGCATACAAATCAATCCAAACCATCCTGAAACCATATTGATCATTTTTAAGTACCAATGAAGCCGAAATTAATTTTTCCATATCCCATTTCGAAAAAATCTCTAATTCGCCAGTATTATACAATAGTTCAGAAAAGGTTACAAATTTCACGTCAAAAAAATCAATATTTCTTGATTTATTTGCTATCATTTGATCTCTCAATAATTGAATTTGCTTTTTTGGGAAGGCTTTTTCCCCATCAAAGACCTCAAAATGATAGGTTTCGTTTTTCTTCTGTACACGTCTCAGTTCACTTTTCTCATTTGATTTCAAATAAGAAAAAAAATCACCAGAAGAAGATGAAGCAATAAAAGAATGATTATTATAACATGAAATTACCGTACCTAATCCTAAAAAATGCTTAAATGAATTCAATAGCAAATCATCAGGTAACAGATTCTCCAATTCTACCTGTCTAATAGCGGGATTATCAATAATCAGTTTTGCCAGTTCTTTGAGCATTGAGAAATTCATTTCTGGCCCGATACAGGAACAATAATCGGTATGCTTATCAAATATAAAACGCAGGGTTTTATTGGAATCAATATACCAGGGTATATAATGCGTAATTTCATTTTTAATTTTATTAATTATAAAAAACAATTCATTGCGCTTATCCTCCGCTAAAAAATGTTCAAAGGAAGCTATCACATATACTGGTGTATAAAAGCTTATATGCCTGTGTTTTTGATAAACGGCCTTCAAATCCTGCTCAACAGCTCTTATATCTTTTATTTTAGTTAGAACCTGGAACATTCTTTTCCTGTAGATTTTTGTATGGGAAAATGGCAACCATACCAATGAAGAACCAAAACAGTAGGGTTATAAATTCATTGATGCCAACTATTAGAGTTTCAAAAAAAGCATTTACAATTACTAACAGGAGTAGATAATAGGTAAATTTTACGAATTGATCCCCACGTTTTAATACCGTTCTCCTGGCTTTTATAATAAATCTCAATAATGATGCTAAAAATAGTGAACCAAATACCACACCATACATAATTCCTGTAGCGATATAGCCATTATGCGGGCCAAGAGCCAAACCCGGATTTTGAAAATATTTGGGATTTGACCAACCATATTTGTCTAATCCACTACCCCAGTAAAAGGCATCATAAAAGGTCAAAAGCCCTGCTTTATACACGTTATCCCTGTCTTGGAACGTATTCTTTTCAGTCAATAACCTTTCAATACCAGTGTCATAACCAAAGTTTCCGGCAAGATAAACAGCCACCAGAAAAAGTAAGGTAAAACCAATAGTTTTATAAGAGATACCATAAATAAAAAATACCACCAAAGCAAGGCCTAATAATGCAGCACGTGACCCGGATAATAGTACTACTATTAAAAATAGAATTACCAATAATGTCTTTATTTTATTTTTTTGCCACCCGGTATCTAAGGTAATAATTGAAAATAATCCCAACAGACTAAATAACCCGACATCATTGGCATTAAAACCAATTGACAAACGATTATCAGCAGCAGATTGTATCCCATACATCATACCTAATGCAAGTACAAATAGCATCAGGTATTTAAAATTTTTAACAATCCAGTTTTTATAAAAATCATAATTATAAATCAGCCCTAATATAATCAGATTAAAAGTTGCATATTTTGATAAAAAATACAACCATGAATCTGCATTTTTTAAATTAAAAATTAATAAATAGGCTAAATTAATTAAGTTAATAAAATGGAACAACCAAAAAACCCTTAAGGATTTTCTGCTGTACAATACCTTATAATAAAGAGGTAAAACAACCAACCCCAAGGCCATTAATGCATAAAATGCTCCCTGGGAATATGCCCTTGGCACTATAAAGCCAAGCTTAAAAACCAGGCTTACTATTAGGTATAAGCCAATGCCATATTTAACTAAAAACTTCATTATTTATTAAGGGTATTTATAAACTTTTTGATTATCATAACTGCTTTCATACAAGGTCATTCAGGAAAAACGAATTTCACTCAAAGCCAAATAAGTAGAAGAGTTTCCAGGCTTTTCTTCCTTTACGCCCCTGTCTGCGCCAGGCAGGTTTACATCTTTGCACCTTTGCGAGAAACTATTCAAATACTTTAACCAAAAGAAATTTACCGGCCGCTTTTGCAATTGCAACAAATTAAGTTTCCAGGAAGTTTATAAAATCCTTGATTAATATATTAATACCAATATCCCGGTTCAACTGAGGTTTAAAGTTTCTGTGATTAATAAAATATTTAATTTTCTCGGTAAGTTCTCTTGCGTCAGAAGACTTAATCAATTGATATTGCCGGTTTTCCTTTAAAACAAGTTCTTCAATTCCCTGTCCTTCTATTCCAATAAACGGAATACCACAGGCATAGGCTTCCGTATAAACGCAACCCAATGCCTCGTAATAAGAAGGCAATACAAATAAATCCAGTGTATTATAGAATCGGCATAAATCCCGGTGCAGGACTTCTGCACGAAATTCAAAGTACCTGTCAAGATCATACTCTGCAACGTAATCCTTGCACCTTTGTAAAAGGGCCCCACTACCAATAAAAATAACCCGGAGATTATTTATACCTTCCTGAATAAGTTTTTCGACTGCCTTTATCAGCGTAATCTGATCTTTTATTTCCCAGAAATTCCCAATACATCCTATGGTAAAATGATCCGGATCTTTTAATCCTTTAACCGGGTAAAATTTCGAAGTATCTACTCCGTTATATAATACAAAGCTGTCATTAATTTTAATTTCCGAATTATTCCGGAGGTACTCCAATGTTTTGGCACTCACCCCTACATGAAGATCAATAAAATTGCATACCCTGATTCCATACTTTTTTACCCATCTGCTGTGCCATTTATATTGATAAAACCTGCCGCTGGTGAGACTAAGTACATCAAAACCATGGTGCTGCAGAATTGTCTTAATTTTCGGGGACTTTCGTTTTAAGGCATTTACAAGAAAACCTGTTCCTGTTACATGTGCATGCACCACATCAATATCTTTAACCGGCACCCCAATTGATTTCAGCTTACGTTCCATTGACCATGAAGACAATTTATCAAACAGACCTGGTAAAATGTTAGACGGTAATTCGAAAGTACTGAAGCGGAATACTTTAACCCCATCGTATTCGTAATCTTTTCCCTTTGAATACCAGGGTTTAGGTTTGAATACCACTACCCTGTACTTTCCGGTTTGGGCTATTGCCTTTACCTGGTCGCAAACGAATGGCCCGCGAAAAGAGGTGAGAGTTGGGAAAAAGGGAGTTATTACAAGGTAAACTTTCATCCATTGATTATTTGAATTGCTTTTATTTTTTGGCAGGCACTCCTCCTGCAACAGTATATGGTTCTAAATCTTTTGTAACTACTGCACCTGCTGTTACTACTGCACCCTCACCAATAGTAACCCTTTGTAAAATTATAACACCGCACCCAATCCATACTTTATCTTCTATTACTATTGGCTTTGTTGTCGTGCGACATCCTATCCCCTCTAAATATATTAACCTGTGATTAATAGTTTCAAAGGATACATTAGGTCCAATCTGAACGTTTTTTCCAATTAATATCTTTGACCCAGGGCATCCGAATCTACAGTCTGTATTAATAATTGCACCTTTCCCAATCGTAATATTGCAAACTTTCCCAATCGGGCGAATAGTTACAGGCGCTCATATTACAACATCACTATGAATATTAATCCCCGCAAACTTCAATAATATGTTTCTGACAACCGTGCAAAAAAATTTAATCGGGGTAAATGAGTTGCAACAAAAAGTCAGAACGATTCTAAAACAGGTTTCATTTTTTTAAGCTAAAATTGTTTCACTAAAGATTTAATGCCGGAAAGTAGGATTGGGTAAATTTTCTTATTTGAAAGATGATGATCCAGGGGATCTTCGTTCAAAAAAACTTTTTTCACCGTGCCTGTTTCGTTGTCAAGTAAAAGATGATCCAGGTTTAAGAAATCGATATTGTTCAACAAACAAAACTGCTCCATTGATAAATTGAATTGTATGGTTAATGCGGTTCTTTCTTTTAGGTTGGCCTTAACTTCTCTCCGCAGATTAGCTATCTCTCCAAAATCACGTCCATCCTGGATAGTAGGCAATACCGCACTCATTACTATTAATCTTTTTGCTTCATTTTTTAGGCTCATTAGAAATTGCTGGTATTTAAACAGGGTAGTATTTAAAGAATCATCGACAGGGATGTTGTATTTTTCAGCGCGATACCAGATCACAAATCCACAGTCAACTTCTCCGAGTTGGATTAACAGAGCCTGATTCTTAAAATTGTTGGTAGCGATAATATCATCAAGTTTCTTCCTTGTTTGGGTCTTTGAATTTGGATTATCAAGTCCCGAAGCAGTTGCACCATGGATAATCAGAGATTGAAAAAAGAAGCCAGGAAACCACACATGACCATTTATATATTCAAAAACAGCGGTATGACTGTCGCCCATACACACAATTTTTCGTTGTAAAAAAGTATATGTAATCTGATTTAGTTTGAACCTTATCGTGCTTAGCATGACAGTTTTAATAAAGGTTATGTTATTTTACTTTATTTTTCAGCAGCGTTTGAACTATGGTTTGCAAATCAGTTTTCAAAAAACCTGTACTGAAGACCATTCCTGTAATAATGATAACCGGTAAAGCCAGGGAAAATACGATTTCCCCAAGGTAATCCTTAAAATGCAATATGCGGTTCAGGTAAAATCCAAGTAGGGTGGTGGCTGCAAAAACTCCCAGCAAAAACAAGTGCTGACGGGTAATAATGTAAATCCCCCTGTTTTTTTTGATAATCAAAGAGATAAGTATATTTGAAAAAACGTTATTTACCGAAATCGCTATTGCAGCACCGGTCAAACCCCACAATGGGATCAAGATCCAAAACAGAGAAATGCTGATTATATTAGTAATAATCTGGTAGCGAAATAATTTCTTTTCAAGTCCGGTCATTTGGGCAATCATGCCAATAGGTCCATAAGATACATTTACCAGGTAACCAATGGCAACTATTAGTAAAGCGAACTTACCTTCCGTAAATTCATTTCCAAAAATTTGCAGGTAACTTTTACCCGCAGTCATCAGCGATATAGCCACCGGGGCTGACAGGATAAGTATCCACCGGGTGGTAGCCATGTATATTTTCTCCAGTTCTGCATGTTTGTCCAGGGCATACATTTCTGCTATTATGGGTGCAAATATGCTGTTCAGGGAGCTCAACAGTATAAAAATAAAGCCTCCAAGTGTAAGGACCACGGAGTAGATTCCCACATCCGAAGGCGATATAAAACCACCAAGCACAATTTTATCGATTTCGCTTGAAAACATGGCTAGTATTTTTAAACCAAAAAACACTCCGGTGAGCGAAAGCAGGTTTTTATCCCATGGTATTTTATTTATTTCTTTTATAGCTTTCACCTGTGGAGGGATAAGGTTCCAGATAAGAATCAAAAAAAGGACAAGACTTACTAATGTTGCTACAATCTCGCCAATAATGTACCCGCTTAATCCCATCCCGATGGCAATTAAGCCTATTGTTGCAACTATTTTAACAGGGAATTTAATAAAACTTCCAATAATGGTTTGTTTTCCTACGTTTTGAAATCCCTGTGCAAAAACTTGCATAACACTTTGGATGCTAACAAGGAAAATTAATAAAGCGAAATATACCATGTAGGTTGCGCCTTCTGGTTTTTTAAAAAGGGAATTGCTGATAGGATAACGCAGCACATAAACAGCGATGGAAAGTACAAGGCCGAGCGCAGCAGTAATCAGAGTGGTGCGTTGGAGGTAAGCCCGGAGAAAATGCCATTTTTTTTGCGTCCGGTACTGCGAAATGAACCTGACACCTGCACTCCCTAACCCGATATGACTGAATCCACTTGCCAGGGCTACAATGCTCAGCCCCATAGCGTATATGCCCAAAGCTGAGGCACCCAACTGACGGGCGATATATACTTTAAAGAAAAAACCGACCACGGTGGTGAAAACCATGCCCAAAAAGTAAATACCCGATTGACGGATAATCTGTTTCAGATATTGATGTATTGTTTTTCCGCCCAATTCTAAAATTTATAACCAAACATTTCAATATCAGTCTTGTAAACTTCGCCAACTTTTTTTTGCATAGCATCCGAATAGTGGTCCCTGTAATCAATGATGGCTGCACCTTTGTTTTTATAAACCATCGGTCCTCCGATACCCAGTTTTGTCCGGATAATTTCGTAATCCTGTTCCAATGTTTCCATCCTCCCGGTAAAATCCATCTGGTTTCGGTTTTTATGGTCACAGACCCAGTAATACTGAGGAATAAAATGTACCCAGGTAAAGCTGTTTTTTTCTGAAAGCCATTCCATTACAAATTGCTCAAAGCTTGGGTATTTGGATAAAACTTTTTCTGACCATTGGCGATCCCATTCATTTATTCCCGCTCCTTGTAAAAATAAGTATGCCGAAAGCGTCCTGGCCCAGGGATTTCGTACAAAAGTAAATTTGAAATAGCGGTTAAACTGAATATTACCCAGGTAATATTTATAGGTTATTGCTTTAATGTGTTTACCAAAGGCATTGGTTTGAAATAAGCTTTCCCTCACTGAAATTCCTGCTGTTTTGGGAATATGGATAAAAAGAGCCTGGTGTTCATCGAATGCTTTTAGCAGGTTATATTCCTTATCAATATACCTGTACCAGTCAAACTCTTTTTTTAATCGTTGAACCCTGAGATATTCCTGCCAGTGATAAGGTAAAACATCCAGGGTAATCTTTTTCAATCTTTTCATTACATCATAATAAATTTAATACTTACTGAAGTACTGGATGTAAAATCAGTAAAAGCAGTCGACAAGTATAGAAAAAAATAATACATTATGTCAGGCGTTTAACTTTATATCAGTCAAAATCTTTCGCCAAATTTCCATTACTGGTTTTTTAATATCGGGTTGGTTATTACTAACTTCCATAAATGAGTCTTTCGGTTTTTCAAATGGAGCAGGTATCCCGGTGAAGTTTTTAATTTCACCGGCCCGTGCTTTCCTGTATAACCCTTTGGGGTCGAGCTGTTCGCATACTTCGATAGGCGTGTTAACAAAAATTTTCAGGGAATCATCATCTATGATTTCCCTGGCCATCTTCACATTTCGTTGGCTGGACAAATAAAGGTACATACCAGGATAATTCCGCAATTCATAAATAGTTTGGCAACTTCGGCAACCCTTCTGATGTTTTCTATCCGGTCTTCCCTGGTAAACCCAAGGTCGTTATTGATACCTGAGCATACATTGTCGTATTTGGCAAAAATAGTTTGACTCAAATAATTTTTTTTCGGGCATACTGGCAAGAGTGGTTTTTCCTGAGCCCGAAAGGCCGGTAAATCCTTTGAGGATTTCCAATTATAGGCTTACGCTCTTAGGGAAGTTCCGGTAGTTGGTTTTGATTTGAATCCTGTTATATTATTTTTTATAATTGAATACATTCTTATCATAAATCCTCTAAATCCTTTATCTGTTAGTGCTAAAAACAGCCCATACACTATAAAACAAAGTAATGCAATAATTATGCAATAAAGTAAAAATCCTCCAATAACCTTTGTATTAATAGGTAAGAGCCAGGCATTTGCTAAAGTAACCAAAATAATGGTGAGCATAAACCCTCCAAGGTATTTAAAAATAATTTTCCAATAATTAATTAGCGGCTCCATAAACCCTCTTTTATATAGAAAGTAAGGTTTCCATAGTGTCCGAATGAAAAAGGCACTGAATGCTGTACCTGCGAGCACGCCAGTTAACCCCCAGAAATGACCCAGAATTAAAGCCAATGACAGATTGATCAAAACCTCGGCAAAAGGCGCCCAAATATCCTGGAATAATCCAAACGAGCTTTTGAACAATTCAACTGTAGAAACAATTTGATATAAATATAAATTTAACAAAGCCAGGAACAAAACATTTCTATTCATTATATATTCAGGGCCTACCCATAAACGGATAAAGGGCTCAATGGTAAAGTATAGTAGAATGACCAGGCAGCCCGCCATCCAATACCTGAAACTGTTTAGTTCCCAGAAAACCTGTTTTAATTTATTTGTATTTTTTTCTTCAATCAGGTTGCCTATCCCTGCATTGAGTCCCGTAAAAAGTACATCAAACATTGATCCTAACTTGTTAATGACCAAAGTATAATTTCCGTAATAAGCAACAGTAGCTAAACTGGTAAAGCTGAATATTAATATCTGGTCAGTTTGGTTCAATACCAGATAAGACACTTTATGTGCAAATACCTGTTTGGTCTTTGTCCATAAAGTTTTATATTCTTTGAAAAGGTCTTTGCCTTGTTTTACAGATGTGTTCAGCCATGGAAATTCAGATTTGATTTTTAGATTTAACACGAGGCTATATCCTATATTAAATACAAGTCCAATTATGATCCATCCGTAAAAATCATGATAATAAAGAATATAAAAAATTTGTACCAGGGTTTTTGCAAGCATGGCAATATTGAAATACATTGAAATGATGTAGTTCTTTTGTATCGACGAAATCATAATCTGCTTATAATTGATAAAATAACCAATTAGCGTAGAAGATAACAGGGAATAGAATAAGAAATAAATAACCCGAAATGAGATTCCTGCATGAGCAAAAAAAATGGTTAAAAACAATGATAACATGATTCCAATTGATAAAATCACAAGCCCTACTCTACGCCACAGAAAACCAAACACTGAAATGATTTCATTTATATTTTTTTTATCTTCATTAAAGATGGGTTTATACAGGTGAACGCCAACCGCGGTGCCAATGCCCAATTCTGCCAGGTTTAAAAGCCCAAGCATATTTCCTAAGGTGCCAAAAAGCCCTATAAAATCATTTCCAAGTTTATCCAGAAATATCTTCCTGGAATAAAATGCCATGAGTGCAGAAAGAAAATAAAAAATTATATTAATGTTTGCATTAAGCAAACTATTTCTCGTTCTATTCATTTAATTATTTAAAAAACAAATTTTTATTTAGTCCTTTCTGATCTTAAACCCTTATTTAGTCATCCCTTAAAAACCAACTTTAGGATTAAAAGGATTGATCAACTGAAAATATTTTGTTTTAATGTCTTGAAAGAAGGATTGAAAAAAATAAAACAAAAATAAAAATGGATTCAGTTT
>DAHXOZ010000116.1:0-6912 GCA_027364635.1 bacterium
CACTCACCGAAAAGGTATATTATTTTACACCAACCCCGGATTTACCCAGCAGGTTTCATTTTGATTGAAATAAGGTGGTAATTACAAAACTTGTTACCCGTTGAAATTTAATGACGACGTGGCAATGTTATTTTTAACTTCCAAAAGCTTTTGCCCTTTCTTTAGCCTTGATGCAAAACCTTGCCTGGCAGACAGGGAACAATCCCGTAAGGAATCGTGGCAAGGAAAATCTACCTGTCGGTATACAGCAAAAAAACTTCCCGGCATGGTAACATTACACTGAACAACCGGGAAGTTTTGAAATGTTTATTTAAAAAAGTAATTTACTTTATCATCCGCCATTTATCTCCACACCATATTATTGAGGCTTACATAATGCCTGCCATTGGACGCATTCTGCCAAATGCTATATTGGGTAGGATAATAAGTGTGTGTCGGATCATAATATTGAGGCTGTGGAATATCCTTTTGAATGGTATTGCCACTTTGAAGAGTGGCCAAAGTTATCATTGGCTCTTCAAATATTACATGGCCGCCGTAAGTTCCATAAATAAAAGTGTTTGTAAAAAGTTGTCCATGCCATTCGGGGGAAGAAGGATCAAACCAGTGAGCACCCATTTGAGGTACCCCGCCGGGAATGCGAACATAAATTGGTGGCATATATCCGGCAGGTAAAGGCATATCGAACCCGGTAGGATCTACTTCGTAAGGAGGAATGGCCATTTGGGTAGCCGTGGAAATTTTATAAAAATGAAAATCAAAATGCGGTTGATCATATACGCCCACAGGTGGGTGGCCGTGTACGTTCCAATCGATGACTGCATGATCAAAAGGGGTAACCGCTTTGGCCTTTTGATGCAAGGTAAGCGCGAAGGTGGCTGCCGCAAAATCAGTTGGATCCTGCGGAAGATTGGCAAGTGCCCCGTCAGTCATTTCAACACCTATGGCCATGGGTTTGCCGTCATGAGTAATATTAACCCAGGTTCTTATATGCCCGTTTCCCATTTGTACCTGTGGTCCGTAAAAAGTATTGTATTTCACCGATGAACCTGATTGCCTGCTTGTTAACCCCGGGGCACCGGGAATTACAATGGTTGCATTGTCGGTAGTGGCAAAACTTTCAATTGGTGAAGTGGGACTCTTAAAATCTGTTTTTTTGCAAGAGATAAAAGTTGCCATGAATGCTATCATAATAATGGTTAGCATTGTCAGGCCTGCTAACCGTGATTGAGTTTTCTTTTTCATAATCGAAGAGTTTTTTTTAAATTGAGTTTGATGGTTTATTACCTGATAATTTTTATGAACGTTTAAAATATAAGGGTCATTTCTGCAATGAAACTTGCTCCAAAAATGATTGGTAAGTAGCGGGTATTCCAAAAATGACTTCATCGGAAATAGCGATTTAATGAATGAAGTTTTCTTACGGATGTACGGTAATTAGAAACTTTCAATTTATCAACCTGTTACACAGATAGGTATAATAAATTGAATTCTAATAAACTCATTAATTCAGGAGTTCAGGAAAAGTCTTTAGGTGGGAAGTTTTAAACAGGAAAATAAAGTTACTATTATTTATTTCATTTCTAAAATAAATAATAGTGCTGTCATTTTTTTTTCTGGGCCAATTACAGCCGGGGCCAGCCATCCGTTTAATAGTTTCATGGTTTTGTGTAAAAGATTGCCACGGTGCAATGACAAAGCGACAATTTGGAATGCATCCCTTTTAAATAGCTGGTTTTTTTTGCTTTTATTTTATTTATCTTTAGATAAAAAATAATATATGAAAAAATTTCTTGTCCCGGTAGATTTTTCTTTACCATCAGAAAGTGCCGCTGAATATGCCATTGAAATGACAAAAGATATTCCAGGTACAGAAATAATTTTGTACCATGTGTATAAAAACGACATTTTTTCCCTGTTGAAGGATAGTGAAGAAGGGTCCAGGAAAAGGGCAACAGATGCGGATTTAAAAATTGTAAAAGACTTCCTTAAAAACAGTCCTCATCAGAAAATCACTACTGTATCAGAAGAGGGTTCTTTTATTGATAATCTTTCGACGTACGTTTTAAGCAACGATATTGATATGGTGATTATGGGTATCAATAAGAGTTCAATCATGTCGAATGTAAATATTGGAAGCGATACACTTAACATCATAAGTAATATGAGCACTCCAATCATGATCATTCCTCCCGGTTTAAAATTCAAAAAGATAAATAATATACTCTTTGCCTCCGATTTTAAAGATGTAGCACGTAAAACGCCTTTTGGGTCTCTTAAAAAAGTATTGGATTTCTTCAACTCGAAACTTAATATCCTGAATGTAGATAGTGAACATTACATTGAGCTTTCTGAAGCATACAAGATCGAAAGAGGAGAAATGGAATCTAAACTTAAGAGTTATAACCCGGAATTCTTTTTCTTAAGGTCTTATGATTTTTTAGAAGGCATCATCACTTTTTCGGAAACCAAAGAAATGGATGTAATCATTACGGTTCCTAAAAAGCAGGGGTTCTTCAACCAGCTTTTTAAAATCTATACCAGGAAGCTTGCCCTCGAAACGAATAAACCTGTGGTGGCGATTTCTATGTAGGCCTGTTATGCAAACCTGTGCAATCTCTTGCGGTTACCGTCATTGTAAGGCGCCCTCATAAATGATTATCGGTTGGTTGAAGTTTGAATGGCGACACGGCAATCTTATCCGTAATATCTGTCATCTCTCTTTTTAAAGAGATTAAAGAAATAAATTTGCGGTTACAACAAACACCATAAGATGTTGAAAAAAACAGTAATAGTAACCGGCGCCAACGGTAACCTGGGAGAAGCCGTAGTAAAAAAATTTATTGATAATGGGTACCATGTTATTGGAACCGTCCGGCATAAACAGGAACCAAAAACAGGTACTGAAAATGCAGAAGCAGCAGCATTGGATTTATTAAACGAAGAAGACTGCCGGAAATTTGTTGATGAGGTTATTACCAAAAACAAAACAATTGATGTTGCGGTATTAACCGCCGGAGGTTTTACTATGGGCGATATGTATAACACTAAAACCAGCGACATCTACAAACAATACCAACTGAATTTTGAAACTGCCTATAATATAGCCCGCCCCGTTTTTATGCAAATGATGAAACAAAATAGCGGGCGCATTTTTTTAATTGGTTCCCGCCAGGGGTTAGATACTAAAAAAGGAAAAGGAGTAACCGCTTATTCTTTATCCAAGTCGCTTATATTTCGTTTGGCAGAGTTGATGAACGCGGAAGCTAAAGATAAAAATGTGGTAGTAAGCGTGGTAGTTCCCGGTACGATTGATACACCTCAAAACAGGGAATCTATGCCGGATGCAGATTTCAGCACCTGGGCATTACCTTCTGAGATTGCAGAGGTGATTTATTTTTATTCAGGCGATGATTCAGGTATTCTGAGAGAGCCTGTGATAAAGGTTTATAACAGGTCTTGATGGTTTTACTTTTTTCTTTTAGTTCCGGATATCGTCATTGTAAGAGAGCTTTCATTAATTATCATCGGTCGGTTGGATTTAATGGTGATGGGGCAATCTTTTGCAAAGAGTAGAATAAGAAATAGGAAAATTGATTGGTTTACTATGCATTAAGGAATCTAAAAGTTTTTTTGTTTTTTTCCTGATACAAAAGAAATAATACCGAATGAAATAGGGAAAAGAAAAATCCGTGAAATTCCCCGCGTGCCCGCCCGGTCGGGAATAGAGAAGTTGGGCAGGTGTAATCCGTGACTGAATATTTTCTCCCGCCAGGTTGGTTACAAAAAAAAGAACCACGTTTTCTGTTTCAAAAACGTGGTTCTTTTTAATTAAGTCAGAATTTTACCTTGCCTAAGGATTGCTTGAACCGTCTGCGGGTGCTTTGCCGATCAAATCCATAAACTGGTTAAGTTTAGGCGTAATGATGATCTCTGTGCGCCTGTTCATGGATCTGCCCTCTGGCGTTGCATTGCTGGCTACAGGATTGTATTGGCCACGACCACCGGCTGTAAGGCGTTGCGGATCTACCCCAAAAGTATTTTGCAGCGATTGTACCACAGAGGAGGCTCTCAGCGCACTCAGATCCCAGTTATTGCGGATGTTAGGTTTTGAGATAGGTACACTATCGGTATTACCTTCTATCAGCACATCGTAATCTTTATAATCTTTAATAATTTTTGCAATTTTTGATAACGTAGCACCTGCCTTGTCTGAAATTTCATAGCTGCCGGATTTGTAAAGCATATTATCTGAAAGAGAAATATACACTACCCCTTTCAATACTTTTACATCTACATCCTGTAATTCATCAGGGCTAAGCGATCTTGTAAGGTTATTGGTAAGTACCATATTGAGAGAATCGCTTTTGCTTTTGGAAGCAATCAGTTGCTGTATGTATTTATTGGAGGCATTGATCTCATCCACTAATTTGGAAACATTTACATTACCCTGGCTGGCAGAAGTAAGGCATTTATTTAAGGCAGATTCCAGCGATTTTACATGATCACGTTCAGAATTGATTTGATCGCGCAACCCCGAAATCAAAACGGTAGCCTTATCTAAATTGCTTTTACATTCCTCGCCTTCCCTGGTGAGTTCACTGTTCCTCGCCATTACCTTGTTATAGTTTGAGTAAAGGGCGTTAAACTTTTTTGTACTGGTACAACTGGTAAAAAATACCATTGCTATTGCAGCAATCAGTATAGTAACATTAATTTTCACGTTTATAAATTTTTGATTTAATGAATAAAGATGGTTTAATAAAATTTTTTGCCAAGGTATTGGTTTTTAAATAAATAGTAATATCCGGGTAAGCAGCAAAATAATAATGATAGGTTAAATTTTATTGGAAGGGCAATTTTCCGTGTTTTCCTGGTGGCGGAAAGCCGTAATGAACCTTACCGCACACGTAACATTGCAGGTTTATCTGTGGAGTATATAGGGCAGTTTTAAATAATGATAGTTCAAATGAAATGATACGTTTTGTAAAAGAATGGCTTGGCTTTACCTTAGTTTAAAAATTAAATGAAAACACGTTCTTTAAAAATACATGTCTCTCTTTCTATTGGCAAAGTTTCAGCTTTATATATTATGCCTGCTGATGCCAAATGCATCCTGTCTTTAGCGCATGGAGCCGGCGCAGGAATGACTCATCCATTTATGATGGCATTGGCCAATTCACTTGCAGAAAAGGGAATTGCCTCATTGCGCTTTAATTTCCCTTTTACAGAAAATAAAAAAGGGCGTCCTGATGTGCCTGCTGTTGCACAAAAAACCATTGAGGCCGCTATTGCCAAAGCGCATCATCTGTCTCCGGGCCTCCCGGTGTTTGCGGCTGGAAAATCTTTTGGAGGAAGAATGAGTTCGCAATACCTGGCATTGCACCCTGAAGCGGAAGTCAAAGGAATTATTTTTTTTGGCTTTCCCTTGCATGCTGCCGGAAGGCCTTCAACAGACAGGGCAGAGCATTTGAAAAACGTAAAAGTGCCTATGTTGTTTTTACAGGGCAGCCGCGATGCACTTGCCCAATTTGATCTTATAAAATCTGTTTGTTCTCCACTTAAGAAAGCAACGCTTATAAAAATTGAAGGAGCCGATCATTCTTTTAAAGCAGGTAAAATCAATACTACAGAAATACTTACCGAAGCAACTAACAGATGGTTAGAAAACCTGTTGAAAAAAGGATGATCCTGAACCTGTCATTCCTTTGAAAGATTTGGTTAAAAAGAATTCAGAAAGCTAATACCGGAAACAAGGGAACTGTCTTCTATTGCTGAAAAATCCTGTTCCCTTGTCGTTATTATTGAAAGACACTATTTGCAAAGGTATGGGTCAGGACTATCGCCGGTCTTCATTCCGTTTGTGTAACAAAAATGAAAAGCAGTTGAACGAATGCTTGCAATTTGCATCTTTACACAAATGCCTTTATCACTGTCGGGGGCTGCTACCGTGCTTGCAGAATTTGGTTCAATCTTATTTAACGTTACTGTTTCAGATTTATAGGTTTTACCGTTTGCGGTAAGGTAATCTACTTTCACCTGCACATTGTCAAGAAACTTGTCTGTGCTATTGTGTACAGTTAAGGTTATATTTTTTATGCCTTCTACATCCGGGTGTATGTTAGCATCAGTAGATACGCTTATATAATTGGGCCAGTTGTTACGGTAATCCATATAAATAAGAACTGAATCTGGTGGCATCGAATGAAAATTGATTACATTTTGTGCTTGCGCTGGGTTTCCAAAAATGAGGCCTCCGATGAGACCGATAATGGTGAAAACTGTGGCAAGGATCAATGGAGCCAGGATCCATTTTTTAGATACAGGGGCTTCATGATCTATAGTTATTTTGCTGGTGGTAATTGAGTGATTCATGACATTTTTATTTTAAAAGTTTCCTTCAACACATCCTATCAAATCAACTTTTAAAGTTCAGTCAATTAGCCTTGTAATACAATGATAGCAGTAAGTACAAAACCTGACCTTCGTCATTAATTCACCCCTTTTTGGAGTTACGAAAAAAAGGTACCTCAAGGACAGGTAGACTGGATTTGAAAATGCAGATACCATTTAAAAAAAATTTTAGCGGAAGTGTAACTAAAGTCATCATCTGCTCGTATCATACTACATAGAATAAGTAGAATAAGCCTGCACGGTTGTGTGTGAAGAAACAGTAAACGAACTTTTTATTCATATTTCTGTTTTGAAAATGCAAGTGGTTGCCGAATGGAAGCGCCGGAGAAAGGCTACTATTTCATCAATATATAAAGGATTGCCATGATAAAAAACCTGTTACGTATTGCGGCCCGCAATTTTAAAAAAGATGCCTGGTACAGTTTGTTGAATGTTTTAGGTCTTACTATTGGCATTACCTTCAGCCTCTTTCTTATTTTTTACATCCGGGATGAACTG
>DAHXOZ010000116.1:7011-10718 GCA_027364635.1 bacterium
AGTTTGTTGAATGTTTTAGGTCTTACTATTGGCATTACCTTCAGCCTCTTTCTTATTTTTTACATCCGGGATGAACTAAGCTTTGATCGCTATAACAAAAATGCTGACCGCATCTTCCGGATAGTTTCTTACATACAGGAGCGTGATAAAAATACCGATTGGACGATTACGCAGGCACCTCTTGCCGCTACTTTGAAAAAAGATTACCCCGAGGTGGAAGAATCAGCGAGGTTTTTGAGCAAGGAAAGAACCTTGTTTAAAAATGGGGAAAATAATTTTTATGAAAATAGCGTGTATTATGCCGATAGCAATGTTTTTAAAATATTTACTTATCCTTTTTTGCAGGGCGACCCGGCACATGCACTTACCGAACCCAACAGCATCGTTCTTACCAAATCGGAAGCGGATAAATATTTTGGAGAAAATAAGCCTGCAGTAGGAAAAACACTGCGCTCGGTTTACGATGTTTATAAAGTAACCGGTGTGATCAAAGACATTCCACGGAATTCGCATTTACGTTTTGATATGCTGATCTCATGGACGTCATTGCCCAAAAACTATAATGGCGGCGATAACAACTGGGGCAATTTCAACAACTTTACTTATGTATTGCTAAAGCCCGGAACCAGTGCCGCGGCTTTTAACAAGAAACTGGTGCCGATGTATGAAAAATACATGGCGCCACTGTTTGCGCAGTTCAACGTTAAAATGCATTATGGCGTTCAACCCATTACTGAAATTCATTTGCATTCCAAACTGCAGATGGAGCCGGAAGAAGTAGGCAGCATGTCGTACATCTGGATATTTTCTGCTGTAGCTTTTTTTATGATACTGATTGCCTGCATTAATTACATGAATCTTACCACAGCGAGGTCGGCAAGGCGGGCAAAAGAAATTGGCATAAGAAAAGTTATGGGCTCCAATAAAAAACAACTTGTTTTCCAGTTTTTGACTGAATCTGTGATTACAGCACTCGCGGCGGTCATCCTGAGTTTTCTCCTTGTATTGTTGCTGTTGCCGGCTTTCAATTCTATTTCAGGAAAATACTTTTCGTGGCGTACTTTATTTCAGCCATTCAATCTTCTTTTGTTGCTGGCAATTGGCCTGGTTACCGGCCTGGTGGGTGGAAGTTACCCTGCATTTTATTTGTCTTCTTTTAAGCCGGTGAGTATCTTAAAAGGTGCGCTCTCAAAGGCATCGGGCAACATCAATCTAAGGCGTTCGCTGGTGGTTTTGCAGTTTTCCATTTCCATGATCATGCTCATCTGCACCTGGGTGGTGTATTCGCAACTTTCTTATGTAAGAAATAAAGATGTGGGTTTTAATAAAAACCAGGTAATGACGGTGATTGTGAACACAGGAGAAGATGAACGCAGCAAAATCAACGCGATGGACAATGATTTCAGAAGTTTGCCGGGCGTAAAAATTGTTGGAACCGGAAATAGTTATCCCGGCAGTTCCAACCTGAACCTGAATCTTTTCAGGGTTCAAACAGATAGTGGCTATGTGGATAAAGCAGTTAATTGTTATACCATTGATGAAAATTTTTTGCCGGTTTTAAACATTCCCATTGTAAGAGGGCGCAATTTTGAAAATCTTTCAGATACCTTACATAGCATTGTGGTGAACCAGGCCATGGTAAAACATTTTGGTTGGAAAGAACCAATTGGCAAAAGGGTTAAATTTCCCGGCGATACATCGGGGCATTACCTTGAAGTGGTAGGCGTAGTAAAAGATTTTAACCAAAAATCGTTGTACAATCCTATTGAACCGTTGCTTTTGTTTTACGGGCCCAACGGCAATATGATCCAACTTAAGATGAACACTTCCAACCTGAAAACTACGATAACACAGATAGGAAATACCTGGAAGAAATATTTTCCGAATTTACCTTTTGAATATAAATTCCTCGACCAGGATTTTAATTCACAATATGCCGCCGACCAAAGACGCGGTAAGATATTCGCCGCTTTTTCCATACTTACTATCATTATCACCTGCCTTGGATTGCTTGGTCTTACAGCCTTTACCACCCAACAAAAGCAAAAGGAAATCAGTATAAGAAGAGTAATGGGAGCTAGCATTTCGCAGATTGTAACTCTGATAACTGTCAATTATTTGTGGCTGGCTTTGATTTCCGCACTGATTGCATTTCCGGTTGCCTATTATTTTATGAGCAAGTGGCTGAGTGTATTCCCTTACAATAATGGGTTATCCGCCATACCGTTTATGGTATCTGCATTGGTGATTGTACTTGCCGCAGTGGTAACGGTGATGTTTCATTCTACCAAAGCAGCATTGGCAAATCCGGCGAATAGTTTGAGAACGGAATAGAAGTATTGTTTTTAGGCTACTTTCACTTCTCTTTTGGTACAAATCTTGCCTTCCATAGGTTAAAATTTCTACCTCAATGAAACGCATTTTTTTGTGGCCTGTCATTATAGGTCTATCATTGCTTTTTAGTTTGAATTCCTTCACACCGCCAAATACCTCCAACCTTGTATATGAAGTTTTAACTCAAACGAACACGTTCAGAAAATCAAAAGGAATGAATACATTAGAGATGCGTGGCGATCTGAATGAGCTTGCAAAAAAACACAGTGAAGACATGGCAAAAGGAAGAGTGGGTTTTGGTCATGCGGGTTTTGGAAAGCGTTTTGCGAAAGCGGAAAAAAAGATCAGGAACTTTCATGGTTTTGCAGAGAATGTGGCCTATGGAGCCATATCGGGTAAGCAGGTAGTAATGATGTGGGAAAAATCTCCGGGGCACCGGCGCAATCTTCTTGGCCCATATAAATATGCCGGCATTGGTATCGCAAAAAACAAGCAGGGGCAAATATTTTTTACCGAAGTTTTTGCAGATTAAAACAGCTCATTTAAAATCCTCGTTTTTTGTTCGTTTACTGTATTTGAAATTAGAAAAAAGACCTGCATATTTTGCAGGCCTCTTCAGATAAAATACTGAAAGTTTTATAATGAAAGGTTAAGTCATTTAATTGAGCCTATCCCATTTTTGGATAAGCCACGTATCCACCGCCTCTTGTACGCCCGTGGATAATGCGACTATCTGTATTTTCAGTTGCATAGAGCGTTTCAGGCCACGCTACATAACCGCTGCGTGGATTTTCAAGAGATTGGTTGTTCACTTTTGATTCCTCATTTCCGTCTGAATCATTTGTTGTTGCATCATCTGAATTTGAAGGCATTTTTAGTTTTCGCGCCAATATTGCTGTACCAAAACCTAAAATACCGATTAGGGTGAATGACCAGCGAAGGCTTACTGCCTGCGCAATAAACCCGATTACCGGCGGGCCGATCAAAAAGCCAAGGAAGCCAATGGTAGAAACGGAAGCCAAAGCTGTTCCTGGCGACATGGTTTTTGATTTACCTGCCAAACCATATACAATTGGCACTACTGAAGAAACGCCAAAACCTACCAGCAAAAATCCTGTGGTGGCGGTGGCCAAATAAGGAAACAATACAGAGAGTAATAAACCTGTGGTGATCATAGTTCCGCTCATCTGCAACATACGTTTAACGCCAATCCTGGTTGCCAGCCAATCTCCTGCGAATCTTCCGGTAGCCATCATAGCCGTAAAAGCCACATAACCCAATGTGATCATCGAAGCTGGTGCCTCTACAATCTTCTTAAAATAAACTCCGCTCCAGTCGGCCATAGCTCCTTCGCACAATAAAGTACAAAAAGC
>DAHXOZ010000117.1 GCA_027364635.1 bacterium
AATCATTTTATCATGAACTGATTTCCATTTTTCATTTTCACCCAGAATATCGTTATGAAAAATAGGGATAAAAGTGCATCAACATTTTTCATAGCAGGGATTAAATATTCAAAACCTCTTCCTTCATTTACACTTCCACGGTATAAAATTGTTTTTTCTTTAGAAGGTTTTGCAGTTAAAGGTTTCAGCAGAGGTATATTCCTGATTACTGCATAATCAACACCATACTTCTTCTTAAATTCTTTTGCAATCCCTTCACTAACAGTATATCCATTTTTAAATTTTGGAACCAATCGTTTTTCAATAAAATGCCAAAAGCGGTAAACACTTCGTCTTGTAATAATTTCTTTTTGTTCAGAAAAATATTCATGTGCATCGTAAACCCTTTTTCTATTTTTTAAAACTGAAATAAAATAAACCGGCAACATGGTATCAAGATCAATACAGCAAAAAATATCTGCCTTTTGAAACAAAAGAAAAATGAAAAGTTTCACATTGTATTCAAAATAAAAGCCAAATCCTTTTTTACGAAAAACTTTTACTCTTTTTTGTTCATATCCTTTTTCCTCTAAAGAAGGCGAGTCACCAAATTTTACTCCGATCAATTTCACCTGGTGACCGGCTGCAGAGAGTGTATTACAAATACGTATCATTCGCTGATCATAATTCAATTCATTGGTAACAGTGAAAATTATACGCATTTGATTTTTACCTGAAAATTTTAAACACCTTTTAAATAGGATTTTATTTGTTGAATCATTTTATCATGAACTGATTTCCATTTTTCATTTTCACCCAGAATATCGTTATGAAAAATAGGGATAAAAGTGCCATTCATTTTTTTTACTTCTTTCATAAGATTCAATATTTCCATCAGGGATTTCTCTGGTGATTTTTCCAGGTAATAAATAAATGTGGCATCCATACATGCTACAGGAAATATTTTTAAAGAAGATGCTTCGTCATTTTTTAAATCATAAAAATAAAAAGGTTTGCAGGTTCCTGCACGAAAACCCGGTATTTCAGGGAAGCCCATTGAATAATCTTCTGTAATTCCAGATTGTAAAAGTGCATTGAAAGTATCCGGCAATTTGAATTTGAGATAATGCTGCCGGCTTTTATTTATTTTTTCAGCTGATAATTTTTCAAGCCTTTCTTTCTCAATCAAAATCTTTTCCGGAAAAGAGGATGTATGGAAAGAAGGGTGAATCCCAATTTCACTAAATGTTTTAACCTGGTTAACTAATTTTTTAATGGCCGGATTTTGATAGTCAAGGTTTCTATCGTGCTCTGATTTATCAGCCAGTAAAAAAAAGAAAGCAGATGATATTTTATTATTATCAATCAATTTTTGCAAATCATCATAAACATCCCAGGGATCTTTCTTTGATTGCAAAAGCGTTTGAATTCTTTCTTTAAAATTTTGCACACTAAATCCGATCACATCTTTTAAAGCTGAACCTAAAGTTCTTCCAAAACTTCTGCCCTTAAATTTGTAAGCTACATCTATATCGTATGTTACAATAGCTGTAAAAGCATTTGATTTAAATTCCAGTTGATCAAATTTATCATTCAGGCTTTTTTTAAAGGCATTAATCCAAATATTTACCATTGGCTTTTGCAAGAAATTATTTTGAAAAGCGAGCGTGTCCGAAGCTTTGAATCGACCGAATTTGTCAGCATTAAAAGGAAGATATTCTTCATAACGGCTAACCAAATAAAATACTGCAGAGAAAATATCAAATCCAAGATCATCTTCTTCATTTGGAAATACAACTTTTAGATTGTTTTTTTCTGCAACTTGAATTTCCTGCTTTTTAATTTCGCTTTCAAATAGAAGCGGAGATGCTTTTATAAAAAAACTATTTGATATTCTTGCATCGGAATAATTTATTTTTTCGCCTTCGTGTGCTTCAAACTCTTTTACATCCGAAGTTGTTTGAAATGAAATCCCAAACTCCTCTTTAAATATCAATTCAAAAACATATTGACACCTTGAAGTATTTTTTAATAAATAGATAAGTAGCATCGTTTTAATTAAATCTGCAGTGTGAGCAAATCATAATGATAAGGAAGTAAAGTTGATTTATTTTACTTACTTACACAAAACACATTTAGTAAAAACCTTTTAAACAAATATCTTTGATCGTAAAGAAAAATAAAATGACAGATTATTTAAAAGAACTTTTTGCGAAACAGGAATATGACGTAAACAATTTCTTTCTTATTGCAGGGCCATGTGTGGTGGAAAGTGAAGAATTAATTTTTGAAGTAGCTGAAAAAGTTGCCGGCATTTGTAAAAAGTTGCACATCCCTTACATATTTAAATCTTCCTATCGCAAAGCGAACCGCACAAGCGCTTCTTCTTTTACCGGTCTTGGAGATGAGGAAGCACTCCAAATGCTTGAGAAAGTTGGCAGCCATTTTTCGCTGCCGACTGTCACTGATATTCATGCGCATGAGGAAGCTGCAATGGCAGCCAAATATGTGGATGTATTACAAATACCTGCATTTCTTTGCAGGCAAACTGATCTTTTGATTGCAGCAGCAGAAACAGGTAAGATTGTAAATGTAAAAAAGGGCCAGTTTGTAAATGGCGAATCAATGAAATTTGCTGTTGAAAAAATACAAAAAGCCGGAAACAAAAAAGCAATGCTAACCGAAAGAGGAAACACTTTTGGTTATAATGACCTTGTGGTGGATTATAGAAATATTCCGATCATGAAGAATCACGGAGTTCCGGTAATTATGGATTGTACGCACAGTCTGCAACAGCCCAATCAAAGCAGCGGCGTAACCGGTGGTAACCCGCAAATGATTGAAACCATTGCCAAAGCAGCGATTGCGGTTGGTGCCGACGGATTATTTATAGAAACCCACCCTAATCCTGCTGTTGCAAAAAGCGATGGAGCAAATATGCTTCGGCTGGAGCTGCTTGAAGAATTGCTCATCAAATTGATCGCGATTCGAAAAGCGATTTAAAGGCAAAATAAGAATTTGAGAATTTTGTTGGTTTACTGAAAAAATAAAAAAGGGGCCGGATAAAAATCCACCCCTGTTATAATCCAATATCCTATGAAAAACCGAGTTTAAACTACTTACGTAGTTCGTTATATCTTGAAGCTTTCGCTTATTAATTAATTTTTATATGAACGTTCATAAGTTCAAACCCATCTCTTAGACCGCTTTTGACTTTAAAACGTTGCATTGGTTTAATTTATTTTTCAAAAGAAATAAAAAAAGGGGCCGGATGGAAATCCACCCCTGTTATAATCCAATATCCTATGAAAAACCGAGTTTAAACTACCTCTGTAGTTTTTTATATTTTCGAAATGGTTTTCACCATTTTGCTTTAAAATTGGCAGAATATTCGTTGAAATTCTGTGTTTTATAATATCCTTCTCCAAAATACTTTAGAATTACTTCTATTTCTTTGGGCTCCATAAATCCCGGAATCGCAGCCGGAGTTTCCCGGATTTCAGGAAAAATTATCGTATTTGGAAAGGATAATTGCCCTTGTGTGGCATATAACGCAAAATCGTTTACTTTATTTGCCTCATCGTAATTATAATTTTTATTATTCCAAATTACCGGTTCTTTTGTTTCTGCATTCAATTTCACCGCGTAAAAATGTTGATTGATGTAAGAGGCAACTTTAGAATTTGAATAGGTTCTTTTATCCATTACTTTGCACCAATAACACCAGGTGGTATAAATATCAATTAATACAGGCTTTGGATCGGTTTTCATTTTCGCGTTCACTTCATCCATGGTCAACCAATTTATTTTTTCTTTTTCAGTTGGTTTAACTTTGGCAAAAGAAAAAATAAATAAGCAGCCAATAAAAGCAAATACCACTTTTTTTTCCATGATTATTAAACGAGCGTTATTAATTTTTATTTGATTTACTTTAAAAAAAAATTAACCCCAAAATCAGTTTTAATGAATAAAATAATCGTTGCTATATCCGGAGCCAGTGGTTCTATTTATGCAAAATTGTTATTAGATAAGCTTGCTGTAATTAAATCACAGTGGTCGGATCTTAATATAGTTATCACAGATAATGCCAAAATAGTTTGGCAGACTGAAATTGGTAAAAATGACTATAATAATTACGATGCCACCTATTTTGGTAAAAATGATTTTATGGCTCCCTTTGCATCCGGCTCGGCTAATTTTAATATCATGATCATTGTTCCGTGCAGCATGGGAACAGTGGCACGTATAGCTTCAGGAATTTCTAACGACTTGATTTCCAGGGCGGCAGATGTAATTTTAAAAGAAAGAAGAAAGTTGATTTGCGTAGTGAGAGAAACTCCTTATAACTTAATTCACCTTAGAAATATGGAAACTATTACCCAAGCAGGTGGAATTATTTGCCCTGCTTCCCCTTCATTTTACAGTAAACCTAAAACCATTGAAGAAGCAGTATCCACAGTCATTGACCGGGTAATTCACCTGGCAGGATTAAAAATTGATTCTTATAGTTGGCCTCAATAAAAAAGCGCTTCAAATTCAGCGCTTTTTTAACAAACAATAATGAAAAATTATTTATCTCAAATCCACCACTTCTACATTGGGATATTTTTTTGCATCAAAAGTAAATAAGGAATCAGGAAGGTTGGTATTTGGTTTCATTGAGTTAATAGTATAAATATAACGGTCACCATTTTTTTCAAATACTTTACTCGATACTATATTTTTTGTCGCTTTATCCACATTTACCAACACTTTAAAAAAAGTTTTGGTTTTATCTACCGGAGTTAATTCAATTTCCTGTACCATCTTATTTCCTTCTTTTTTCTCCCCATTAAGTTTGTATAAAAAATCTTTATCATAGAAATTAGTAAACATTTTTTGAGGAGTGATCGTATTAGAAGATGGATCAAATTTAGTAAGCTGAACTTCATTTGCTGATTTATCGTATGTCCAGATATTTTCGCCATCGCTATAGATTTCCTGCCCTGAAATATTTACACGGTATTTTGAACCCTTCATGTATACAATCCCTTTTTTGGTGCCTTCCACTTTTCCATTTGCATTAGTAATACTCAAAGTGAAATCGGCTGTAACGGTTTTGTAGGTTTTAAATTTTGCACTTACATTATCTAAAATAACCTTAGCATCAGGATCACTTACACCCAATTGATTGTTTTGTGAAAAGACACTGGAAGCACAAAAAGTTAAAAAGCCAATAAGTAATATTTTCATCATTATAAATTATTTATTAAATATAAAAAGTATATAAAGGGTGCCAAAGATACATTATAGACGTAATTAACGCCAGTTTCGTTTAACGAACAAGCAAAGAAAAGTGTTAATTATCAGGCAATAGTTATCAAGCTTCTATTTTAGACATTTCAGTCTTAGGCTGATTTATTTTAGTAAACTCTTTGGCGGCATTTATAAAATGTACAAATAGAGGATGGGGATTTTCAACCGTACTTTTTAATTCGGGATGATATTGAACTCCTATAAAAAAGGGATGATTTTTTAGCTCCATAATTTCAACCAAGCCACTTTCCGGGTTGATACCGCTGGCTATCATTCCCGCTTCTTCATATTGTTTCAGGTATCTGTTGTTAAATTCCCAACGATGCCTGTGACGCTCATTAATATGAGTAGTTCCATAAATAGAAAAGGCAAGTGTATTTTCCTTTATCACACAAGGATAAGAACCCAGCCGCATGGTTCCTCCTTTCATGGTAACTTTTTTCTGTTCTTCCATCATGTCTATGACAGGATTTTGTGTATCAGGATTCATTTCTGTTGAATCCGCATCCGCGATCCCCAAAACATTCCTGGCAAATTCAATGGCAGCCATTTGCATTCCGAGACATATCCCAAAAAACGGAAGATTATTTTCACGCGCATATTTCACGGCAATTATTTTTCCTTCTACTCCTCTGAAACCAAAGCCTGGCGCAACCAATAAACCATCAAGGCCCAAGAGTTTTTCATTCACATTTTCTTCATCTATATACTCACTATGTACATTTACGACCTGAACTTTACAATCGTTCATTGCGCCTGCATGTATAAAAGATTCAAGGATAGATTTATAGGCATCCTGCAATTCAATATATTTCCCGATAAGCCCGATCGAAACTTTATTCCCGGGGTGTTTTACCTTATCTAAAAATTCTTTCCATTTGGTCAACTCCGGTTCATTATAATTGGTGATCTTCAATTTCTTCAATACTATCAAATCCAGTTTCTCACGAAGCATGGCAATCGGAACTTCGTAGATGGTAGAGGCATCCGCCGCTTCTATTACCGAATCAACTTTTACATTACAAAAAAGAGCAATTTTTCTTTTCAGGTCCTCACCCAAAGGTCTTTCTGTACGGCAAACCAGGATATCAGGATGAACGCCGTTTTCGCTCATTAGTTTCACACTATGTTGCGTAGGTTTCGTTTTTAATTCTTTTGCAGCCTTTAAATAAGGGACAAGTGTAAGATGAACTACAAGGCAATCTTCATCCGGTAATTCCCACTGGATCTGCCGCACTGCTTCAATAAATGGAAGACTTTCAATATCACCAACTGTTCCTCCTATCTCTGTGAGAATTACATCATACTGATTCTTCTCACCAAGTAACATCATTCTTCTCTTGATCTCATCAGTTATATGCGGAATAACCTGCACCGTTTTTCCCAAATAATCTCCTTCTCTTTCCCTGTTAATTACAGTTTGATAAATGCGACCGGTGGTAACATTGTTTGCCTGCGACGTATTGATATTTAAAAAACGCTCGTAATGGCCAAGGTCCAGATCGGTTTCCGCACCATCTTCTGTAACGAAACATTCTCCATGTTCATAAGGGTTTAAAGTTCCCGGATCCACATTGATATATGGATCAAATTTTTGAATGGTAACACGCAAACCTCTTGCCTGCAAAAGCTTTGCGAGAGAAGCAGCAATAATTCCTTTTCCTAATGAAGAACTTACACCGCCTGTTACGAAAATGTACTTAGCCATCTTTTTTGTTTTTTTAAAATAATAATTCTTCCAAAACAACAGTTGAAAAATCAAATTGCTGCCATGAAAGAAAATGAAAAAAAGGTGACCGCAGGAAAGAATACGAAGAGAAAAATCCGTGAGGTCATGCAAACTTACGGCTAATATTTAAGCCGGAGAAGTTGTAACCCAATTTGTGGAAAAAAATAGAAAATCAGTATAAAAAACCGGGATTCTTTAAATAAAATCCTTTGGCATTTTTCTTTACAGTAAACTAACAAACGGGCCGGATTCCTGTTTTTAAAAAACAGAATTGGTTAATAATATTCTCCTTCTGAAAGATAATTTCTTATGTAATCTTCTACTCCATTTTCCAAAGAGTAAAATGGCTGAGCGTAACCTGCCGAGCGTATCTTACCCATCTCCGCTTCTGTAAAATACTGATAGGTTTCGCGTATATCTTCGGGCATATCAATGTATTCAATTTGAGCCGGTTTATCCAAAGCTGAAAAAGTCGCGTTTACGAGATCATTAAAAGTTCGTGCTTTTCCCGTACCCACATTATAGATGCCTGAAATAAAAGTTTGTGGATCCCTTTGCCAACATTCCAAAAACCAAAAACAGATTTCTAATACATCTTTTACATAAATAAAATCTCTTAATTGCTCACCATCATTAAAGCCTTTTTTATGCGATTTAAAAAGTTTTACAAAACCATTTTTAATGATCTGGTTGTAAGAATGAAAAATGACACTTGCCATTCTTGCTTTATGATATTCATTAGGCCCGTAAACATTAAAAAATTTTAACCCGGCCCATGCAGGCGGAAAATATTTTTGTTTCAAAACCCACTTATCAAATTCGTTTTTGGAAATACCGTATGGGTTTAATGGTTTCAAATCATCAATAATCGATTCATCATCTTTGTAGCCCAACCCTCCGGCACCATAGGTTGCAGCAGAAGAAGCATAAACGAGAGGAATGTGATACTGCGAACAATAGCGCCAGATCATTTTAGAATATGCTACGTTCAAATGTTCGTGAACGGAGTAATCAAATTCAGTAGTATCCGTTCTTGCACCAATGTGATATACAAAATCAATTTGAGGTTTTTCCATTTCCAGCCAATCAAAAAAAGCTTCTCTTTCAACTTTTTCTGAAAAAGTTTTTCCTTTTAAATTCAGTTCCTTTATTTCATGTGAAAAATCATCAACTAAAATTAGATTTTTGTATCCTTTATCATTTAAAAAACCAACCAGGCAACTTCCTATAAAACCTGCGGCGCCTGTTATTACGATGTTTGAAGATAAATTCATACTTAAAAACTTTCAATTGTTCATTCTGCTGCTACAAAACTGAAGCATTTTTTTTAAATCAAGATAAAGATGTTACGAGAAGTAGTTTTACAATAAAAGAACATTAAAAAAGATTTTTTGTTTTCTATATTAAGAAAAACCAGGAGAAAATTTTTCGCTTTTTGTAGTTCAGACTTTACTGATTTACCATTTGAGCAGGTTCACTATGCAGAAGCATAATTTCATCAGTTGAAAGAGTTAATAATGAGATAGTCTCGCCATTGTTATCCGAAAATTCTACCTCAAAATCATTTGTACCGTAACACTCCACCACTGTTCCAATTTGGCCTCGCAACAAGTTTTCAGCAGGTCGGCTTTTCAAAAGTGCCACTACATCAAGTATTTTTATCGTTTCGTCTCTCATATTTAAACATTTACATAACAGGTTATTAATTTTGGAACATTATTATTGTGCAGAATTATCCACGCTGTTATGATCTCTGCCTCTCTTTCAAAGATACAAATTTTAAGAGGTACGGTATATATTGTGCCGTGAATATTTTCGCGAATATTTCTAACCTCAGATATTTGCAAATTGCTAATTATTTCAGATTTTAAAATTTCCCCATCTTTAGCTGAAATTCCTAATACCTGCCTGAAAATTCTTGCTTTGTGTTTACCTCTTTCATGTAAAGAATTTAAACAATATCCGTAAATTTTTTCATCTGGTATTTCTGCCAGTTGGTAATTGGGTAGTAAATTCATTATACAAAAAATAAAAATATCAGAAAGGGCATTACTTCGAACAAATTCAGAGTAGGTAATATAAATTTACATTTATAAACGGTTCAAATAATTCCCGATCGCATTATCGTATTTCATTTTCCAATCGCTGACATTTCCCCAGTTTTCACCATCAACAGTTATTTCGCCAGCCGAAACGGTTCCTAATTTTTCAAACGGAATACCTAAAGTACCTTCAAATTCATTAACTTTTTCAGCACTAATAGTTACCACTACTCTTCCCTGTGCTTCGCCGAACCAATAAGCGTCTTTACGAATCTCCCTTTTTTGTTGGTTTACTGTAAATCCAAGATCATTGAAAAAAGCGCTTTCAGCCAGCGTTACAAACAGACCACCTTCTGAAATATCATGAGCAGATACAATCATTTTATTCCTAATTAAAGAACTAACGGTCTCGTGTAACCGAAATTCTTCTTCCAGATCAAAATAAGGCGCCGGTGAATATTCTTCCTTACATACTTTATGCAAATATTCTGAACAATTGAAGTCTTCAATATTTTTCCCCAATAAATAAATAACATCACCTTCATTTTTAAAATAAAGCGTCATCTTATTTTCAAAATCTTCAAGAAGGCCCACCATTCCGATGACAGGAGTCGGATACACAGGACCGGAAGGAGATTGATTGTAAAAACTTACGTTTCCACCTGTAACAGGCGTGTCAAATTTTAAACAAGCTTTTGACATTCCTTTAATACTTTCCACAAACTGGTAATACACTTCAGGGTCATAAGGGTTTCCAAAATTTAAGCAGTTGGTGACACCCAAAGGCAGTCCGCCACTACAAACAATATTTCTTGCCGCCTCACTTACCGCGATCATACAACCAATAAACGGATCAGCAAAAACATACAAACTATTACAATCGGTTGTAAGAGCCAATGCTTTCTTTGTTCCTTTAACTGCGACTACTGAAGCATCTGAAGGAGCGTTGGTATTGAGATTTGCAGTTCCAACCATGCTGTCATACTGTTCATAGATCCATTTCTTGGAAGCTATTGAAGGCAATGAAATTAATTTTTCAGCAATGGACTTAATGTCTTCAGGAACCGGAATCTTTCCGTGATCAAATGCTTTTATTTTTTCAAAATATTTAGGTTGCCTGTATTCTCTTTCATAAACAGGAGCGCCGCCGCCAAGCACCAGGCTTTCTGCAGGTATCTCCGCTTCCAATTCATCATTCATATAAAAGCGAAGCATTTCGCCATCGGTAACTTCTCCAATTTGCTTACACGGAAGATCCCACTTTTCAAAAATTTCGATGACATCTTTTTCTCTTCCCTTCTTCACTGTTAGCAACATTCTTTCCTGGCTTTCACTTAACAACAACTCCCAGGCTTTCATGTTGCTTTGCCGGGTTGGAACATTTTCCAAATGAATTTTCATGCCTACACCGCCTTTGGCGCTGGTTTCAGCAGTGGAACAAATAATACCCGCTGCGCCCATATCCTGCATCCCGACAACAGCACCGGTTGCAATTACTTCAATACAAGCTTCTAATAATTTCTTTTCCTGGAACGGGTCGCCTACCTGAACTGCAGGCAAATCTTCCGCACTGCTTTCTGTTATATCTGCCGAAGCAAAAGCGGCACCACCCATCCCATCTTTTCCGGTAGCACTACCTG
>DAHXOZ010000118.1:0-7526 GCA_027364635.1 bacterium
TTCTTCAAAAATTTTGGAACTGCTCAGATAAAAATTTTTACAAACGAAATTCCCTTTGAAATCGAATTTGTAGGTGCCCGAAAGGAAAGTTATAACCAAAACAGCCGGAAACCGCAGGTTTTCACCGGGACTATTGAGGAAGACAGATTACGCAGAGATTTTACCATCAATACGTTGGCTGCCAGTCTTGATAAAAACAATTTTTTGGAATTGATTGACCCATTGAATGGGTTAAAGGATATTGAAAATAAAGTCATTAAAACGCCGCTGCCCCCGGATCAAACTTTTATTGATGATCCTTTAAGAATGATGCGGGCGATTCGGTTTGCCGCGCAATTGAATTTCACGATTGAGACTGAAACTTTCCAGGCAATTAAAGATCATGCAGAAAGAATAAAAATTGTAAGCGGCGAAAGAATAATTGATGAAGTCAATAAAATCGTAATGACCAACAAACCTTCTGTTGGTTTTGATCTTTTGTATAAATCCGGTTTATTAAAAATCATTTTTCCGCAAATGGTTTCTCTTGCCGGCGCTGAATTTATTGACGGTAAAGGCCATAAAGATAATTTCTATCACACCTTGCAGGTGCTTGACAATATTGCGCCGCATACAGATGACCTTTGGCTGCGTTGGGCTGCCATTTTGCACGATATTGCCAAACCGGTAACCAAAAAATTTGAAGAAGGTCATGGATGGACGTTTCACGGGCATGAAGTGGTAGGAGGAAGAATGGTTCCGAAAATTTTTGCCCAATTAAAACTTCCTTTAAACGACAAAATGAAGTTCGTTAGGAAAATGGTTGAGTTGCATTTGCGGCCGATCAGTCTTACCAAAGAGAACATAACGGACTCGGCTATACGCAGATTATTGTTTGATGCGGGTGACGATATCGAAAGCCTGATGATTCTTTGCAAAGCCGATATCACTTCAAAGAATAAACAAAAAGTGCAACGTTACCTTGCCAATTTTGGCATGGTAGAAAATCGATTGAAAGAAGTAGAAGAATCAGACCATTTAAGAAACTGGCAACCACCAATTACAGGAGAAATTATTATGAATGAATTTGGGCTGCCTCCTTCCAGGATTGTTGGTGAAATAAAAAAGGCAGTAAGAGAAGCCATACTGGATGGTGACATATCGAATGAATTTAACGCTGCCTTTGAATACATGAAGAAGGTAGCACAGGATCTGGGAGTTAAATAATTTTTCTTTCTAATATTGCCGGCCTCGTTCTACTCAAATATTTTAATTAAAAAGTAAGCCTTAAATTTGTGATATGGCAATTTTAAAATTCAGAGTTTATTGGGAAGAAGATGAAAGCGTTTATCGCGACGTGGTTATTAAACACACTCAAACTTTTTTTGAACTTCATAATTGCATTTTAAAATGTTTTGAATTTGATAATAAACATTATGCAACTTTTTACAGAAGTAATGATCATTGGCAACGCGGTAAAGAGATCACTTTAGAAAAATACGACAAGGAGTATAAGGCAGAGCCTTTGATTATGAACGAAACTCCTATTGGTAAAGAAATTCGGGAGCCAAATCAGAAATTTATATATGTCTATGATTTTCATAAAAACTGGACTTTTCTGGTTGAACTGATCAATGTAAATAAAGATGAAAGTATTAAAAAGGATTTTCCTTGTTGCAGCAGGAGCGAAGGAATTGCTCCAAGTCAGTATGGTACAAAAGGATTAATCAATGAAAAACTTGCCGAATTAGAAGAGAAATATGATTTAAATACCGCTGTAATGGCCGACGGATACACTGAGGAAGGTGATGCCGATGAAAATGAGACTGAGGAAGAAGAAGAAGAAGTTGATGATTCGCAAAGCGATGAATTATAGAAATTAATTAGCCGGTTCTTTACAAACCTGCAATTGACATGAATACAAAAACCTGCATTATTATTTGCGGCCCTACAGCCGTTGGAAAAACTTCTTACGCAATAGAACTTGCCCTTAAACACAATACTCAAATAATTTCTTCAGACAGCCGCCAATGCTTTAAAGAATTAAATATAGGCGTAGCCAAACCTTCTGCTGAACAACTTGAAAAAGTAAAACATTATTTTATTGACTCTCATTCCATCCATGAAGAAGTGAATGCTAAAATATTTGAAGAATATGCACTGAAAGCGGTAGATAAAATTTTTGAAAAAAACGATGTTGCTATAATGGTAGGTGGCACAGGCTTGTATATAAAAGCATTTGCAGAAGGACTGGATGAAATTCCTGAAATTGACGAATCGGTCAGGAAAGAAATAAAGGATGACTATCTTGAAAAAGGGCTTGACTGGCTGTATAATGAATTAAAAAAAAAGGATCCTGTTTTTTTTGCAAAAGGTGAAATGCAAAATCCGCAAAGGATGTTGCGTGCTTTGGAAATAAAAGTTTCAACAGGAAACTCCATACTTGAATTTCATTCGAAGAAAAAAGTAAAAAGAGATTTCGAAATAAAAACTGTTTTACTGGAGCTGCCACGCGAACAACTTTATAATAATATCAATTTTCGGGTTGATGAAATGATAGCGAATGGCTTATTAAAAGAAGCGGAAAGTTTGTATCCATACAAAAGCCTAAATTCCCTGCAAACAGTAGGTTACAAAGAATTGTTCGATTATTTTGATGGAAAAATATCTCTTGAAAAAGCAGTAGAAGAAATTAAAAAGAACACACGGCATTATGCGAAAAGGCAGATGACGTGGTTTAGGCGGTATGAGGTATGAGGTAACAGGTATCAGGTATGAGGTAACAGGTATCAGGCATGAGGTAACAGGTATTAAACACACAACTCACAATCAAAATACCATCCAATGAGTTTTAAAACTTCCGTTAGAAAATTCTAATGTGGGCGCAGGAAATTTGAAAGAATTCAAAACAAACAATAAAATTTTAACTGCTTTTTTGTTCGTCTTAATTTTTGTAAAATCAATATCAGGTGAGAGATACCATTGCCTGTAACGTTTAATATCCTGCCTGTCAAAGATTACATTCCCGTTGTTATCGTAACCAATGTTTTTTGTGGCCCCGAACATTCCCTCAGCGCCATAGCCAACTGAAATATTTAACCATCGCGGAAGTTTGGATGCAGGGAAAAAAGATTTTATATTGGCGCTTAACCAATAAGATTGCGCGTTATAATCTTTTATAAATCTTTCCAATTCTGAGTTTCCGTACAATTGATCGGCTCTTGCGTTTAATTCAGGCGATCCGTAATTTTTTCTGTGGAACGAAAATTTCAGTTGGATTTTTTCTTCGTTCCAGGCAAGTTGCTGAGAAATAAAAATAGAAGAGCCTATGATATTTGCGGTAAAATCTCCGGGACTGAATCCATATTGAGAAGAAAATCCATCCAACACTTCAATTATGGATTGATAAGCAACGCCGCTTAATCCCCCGATCCAGATACTTTTTTTTCTTGATAAACCTGCCCAGCGCCACATTTCCATTGTAGCACGACTTTCTGTGTAAGCACTGTAAACATGGCCAACTTTATCCATTTGTTGCCATTCCGCGTCATCATTAAAAAAATGAAAAGCTGATCTTGGATAATGCGCATACCAAATCGCATTTAAGCCAACCAGTGTTCCTCCGTATCCCACAATATTTGCAACAGTTACCAAGTGAATTCTTTTTTTATTGTAAGGATAGGTTTTAAAAGAATCTATAGCCCGGTGTTGGGGTTGATAAAAAGTGGCTGATTGTAGTAAACTAATTTCATCTTTAAAAGTACCTTGTGAAAAGGTATTTTTGGAAATAAAAAAACAGGTAAGGAGTAAAAGATAAAAGAATCTTTTGCTATCATTAAGTAAAAACATCAAACAAAAATAAGGGGAATGAGTTTTACTAAATAGAAATAAATCAAAATGAATATCTTTAAATTGTAAAAAAATATTAGCATGGATACAAAAACAGAAAACAGGATTAATGAATGGCTTTCGGGTGATTATGATGAAGCCACAAAGAAGGAAATAAAGCAGTTACAACAAAATGATCCGGCCCAGTTGGAAGACGCGTTTTACCAGGACCTTGAATTTGGAACTGGTGGCCTTCGTGGGATAATGGGCGTTGGAACCAACAGGATGAATAAATATACTGTTGGAATGGCAACACAAGGATATGCCAATTATCTAAACCAATCTTTTCCTGAAGTGAAAGTGGCCATCGCTCATGATGTAAGAAATAACAGCCGCCAGTTTGCCGAGATTGCCGCTGATATTTTTGCAGCAAACGGTATCAAAGTTTATTTATTTGAATCTATAAGGCCAACGCCTGAATTGAGTTTTGCCATCCGCACCTTACAATGCCAGGGCGGGTTGGTGATCACCGCTTCTCATAATCCAAAGGAGTATAACGGCTACAAAGCTTATTGGAAAGACGGGGGGCAATTAGTGCCGCCTCATGATAAAAATGTGATTGCAGAAGTTGAAAAAATTAAAAGTATTGATGATGTAAAGTGGAAGGGAAATCCTGAAAATATTACGTTGATTGGAAAAGATATTGACGAAGCTTATTTGAAAATGGTAAAAGGGCTGAGCGTTAACCCGGAAGCATGTATTAAAGAGCATGATCTTAAAATAGTTTACACGCCTATTCATGGGACAGGAATTATGTTGGTACCCAAAGCGCTTGCTGAATATGGTTTTGATAATGTTCATATCGTTCAGGAACAATCAAACCCCGATGGAAATTTCCCAACAGTAGTTTATCCAAACCCTGAAGAAAAAGAAACAATGAGTATTGGTTTGGAAAAAGCAAAAGAATTAGATGCGGATATTTTATTGGGAACCGATCCGGATGCAGACAGAGTAGGAGCCGGCGTAAAAGACAATCATGGAAAATGGGTGTTATTAAATGGTAATCAAACTGCACTTATCGTCTTCAATTATATAATTGAGGCCCGAAAAGATAGCGGTAAGGCGAAGCCGAATGACATGGTAGTCAAGACCATCGTTACTACAGATATGATTGATAAGATTGCCGAAAGCAATGGGATTAATTGCTACAATGTTCTCACAGGTTTTAAATGGATCGCTGAACTGATACGGGAAAAAGAAGCCCGCCCGGATGACCTGGTCGGACGGGGTAAAGAAAATTATGTGGTAGGCGGAGAAGAAAGTTTTGGTTTAATGATAGGTGATAATGTGCGGGATAAAGATGCAATAAGTGCTGTAGCCATGATTTGTGAAATAGCGGCTGTTGAAAAGCAAAAAGGACGTACTCTTTTTGAAAAGCTTATGGAACTGTATGTGAAGTATGGATTTTACTATGAAAAATTAATTTCAATCACTAAAAAAGGAATGAATGGTTCTAAAGAAATTGCTGAAATGATGCAGGGATACCGGGATAATCCGCCAAAAGAAATTGCCGGAAGCAAAGTGAAAGAATTGTTGGATTATCAATTGCAGACCAAGAAAAATTTATTAACCGGTGACATGGAAAAAATAACTTTACCCAAAAGCAATGTCTTGCAATTTATTACCGAAGATGGCAGCAAAATCTCTGCACGCCCAAGTGGCACTGAACCAAAAATAAAATTTTATTTCAGCGTTCATACTTCTCTCAATAACGTTTCTGAATTTGATAAGACCCAAAAGACACTGGATGACAGAATTGAAAATATTATTTCATCAATGAATTTGAAATAGAAATTATTTTATGGGTTGATATTTTGAAAAGCTACTTTACCAGTAGCTTTTTTGTAATTCCAGGTTTTTGGAAGGCTTTTTTTGATTAAATTATATTTTATAATCTATATAAAAAACTGATTGAATACGATTTAAATCAATTTTGATTTTTGGCAATGTTTTTGCAATTATATGGGTGAGAATGAAATTGAAAAAACTCATTTTGATCCAATAACCTCGGAAATACCATCCAATTTTTATGATTTATTTGGTTCAATTTTTTTTGGAAAACTACCAGTTTTAAGTTATTATTGAAGAACCTAAGAATTTGGGCAACAGCAATGTTGCCCTCTTTTTTTTATATCAAATGTTGCCCTTTGGATTTAGAGGTAGTAAACCAATAAATAAACGGAAATTTTATTTTGTAAATTGAATGGGTACTTTTAAAAACTAACTTTCGGAATTGCTGAGATCAGTTTTTGAGTATACTCTTTTTTTGGATTAAAATATATTTCATCTGCAGTTCCTGTTTCTTCAATCTTTCCTTTATTCATTACCATAATTCGATTACTTATGTAATGAACCACGCCCAGGTCGTGAGAAATAAATATACACGTGAAGCCCAGTTCTTCTTTCAGGTCATTCAATAAATTGAGTACTTGTGCCTGTACACTCACATCCAGTGCAGAAACACTTTCATCACAAATAATGAAATCAGGGTTGAGTCCCAGCGCCCTGGCAATACAAATTCTTTGTCGTTGCCCGCCACTAAATTCATGCGGATAGCGATTAAAATATTCAGGTTTAAGATCTACTTTTTCAAGCAGGTCGATTATCTTTTCTTTTCGTTGTTTTTGATTAGACAATATCCCATGGATTTTCATTGGTTCATCGATCGCTTCACCGATAGTTAAGCGTGGATTCAACGATCCATAAGGATCCTGGAAAATTATTTGAATGTCTTTTCGCATTTTTCTCAGCTCGTCACCAGGAATAAGCGCTATATTTTTACCGTTAAAAAAAATATTTCCTGCAGTAGGTTCTATCAATCTTATCAGTGATCGTCCTAATGTGGTTTTTCCGCAACCACTTTCACCAACCAAACCTACCGTTTCGCCTTTTTTAATCGTAAAACTTACATCATCCACCGCTTTGAATTCTTTCAATACTTTTCCGAAGAAATTCTTCTTTACGGGGAAATACACTTTAAGATTTTCAACTTTTAAAAGAGGCGCTGCACTTTTAAAAATTTCAGGTTTGCTCAATGCGTTTTCAGCGCTTAAAATTGGTTGCTGATTGCTGATTACTGATTGCTGATTGCTGATTGCTGTTACCTCCTTCAAAAAATCACTAATTACCGGTAATCTTTTGCCTTTCGCAGAAGCATCCGGCCTGCAGGCCAATAAAGCCTGGGTATAGGGATGTTTAGGATTTTTGAAAATATCTTTGATTTCCCCGGTTTCTACCACTTCGCCTTTGTACATCACAATTACCTTATCTGCAATTTCTGCCACCAACCCAAGGTCATGCGTAATATAAATAACACTCATGTTGTGTTGAACCTGCAACTCCTTTATCAATTGTAAAATGGTCTTTTGCACAGTAACATCAAGTGCTGTAGTAGGCTCATCTGCAATCAGCAAAGATGGATTACAACTGATGGCCATCGCTATCATTACTCTTTGCTTTTGCCCGCCACTTATTTCGTGGGGATATCGTTTAAGGATTGATTTTGGATCAGGCAATTTTACATTTGCAAATAATTCAATCGTCTTTTCTTTCGCTTCCTTTTCAGAAATATCCTGGTGAATTTTGAGCGCTTCGATCACTTGTGTGCCACAGGTTTTTACAGGATTGAGTGAAGTCATTGGTTCCTGGAAAATCATGGA
>DAHXOZ010000118.1:7624-10662 GCA_027364635.1 bacterium
TCTCAAAAGAAATATTCTTTACCGCAGAGGTTGTTCCTGCTTCGGTTACAAAATCGACGCTAAAGTTTTTTATTTGAAGAAGGGGCGAAGGCAAGTTATTAGTTATAAGTTGTAAGTTATAAGTTAAGCAGAATGCTCAATTCGTAAGGCTAAAAGCATTCAGTGATATTAAGCATTAAGCGTTCTTTAAAACTTAAGATGCCTTACCGTCAAGCCGTTATTGATCAATTGCTTCAAAGATTCGATGCCGATTGTTAAATGCATTTCAACAAACTGTGCAGTGACGCTGGCATCACTTTCAATTGTTTTCACTCCTTCAGGTACCATGGGAGAATCGCTTACGAGTAACAAGGCGCCTGTAGGGATTTTATTATAAAAACCAACAATAAAAATGGTGGCGGTTTCCATGTCTACTGCATATGCCCTTATTTTTCTGAGGTAACTTTTTAAAACTTCATCGTGTTCCCATACGCGGCGGTTGGTGGTATAAACGGTACCGGTCCAGTAATCTACGCCATGATCCCGAATCGTAGTGGAAATGGCTTTTTGCAAGGCAAAAGCAGGTAATGCAGGCACCTCAGGCGGAAAATAATCATTGGAAGTCCCTTCTCCTCTTATAGCGGCGATAGGTAGAATCAGGTCGCCTATTTTATTTCTTTTTTTAAGTCCGCCACATTTCCCAAGGAATAACACCGCTTTCGGTTCAATCGCGCTTAGCAGGTCCATGATAGTGGCAGCTCCCGGGCTTCCCATTCCAAAATTAATAATAGTAATATCGCCTGCCGTAGCGCATTCCATTGCCTTTTCTACACCCACAATTTTTACATTATGAATTTCGGCAAACATCTTTACATAATTGCTGAAATTGGTAAGCAAGATATAAGAACCAAAATTCTCTAACTTTTCCCCGGTATATCTTGGCAGCCAGTTATTTACAATCTCTTTTTTCGTCTTCATACTACTTTTACTCTTTTTAAAATTTACCTCCTTCGGATAAAAATACGATTTTACATTTTACATTGCACAAATTATGAAATAGTAACCTTCTTACAACAGCCAATCGCTACATGATAAAAATTGAATTTCCGAAAGAGCAACCAAAATTAAGACAGAACAGAGGCGTAAAAGAAATTTTTGATGTAATAAGAAAAAAATGGCTCGTGCTTACACCGGAAGAATGGGTGCGTCAAAATATTATCCTGTTTCTTTTGTTTACCCAAAATTTTCCTTCCTCCTTAATTTCTGTTGAAAAAGAAATAAAACTGGCTGATCTGAAAAAGCGGTACGATATTGTAGTCTTCAACAGGCAAACCGTTCCCTGGATGATTATTGAATGTAAGGAAATGAACGTTTCTCTTTCCCAAAAAACCATGGAACAGATTCTTCGCTACCACATCTCAATCCCTGCTAAATATTTGATAATCACTAACGGAAGCCATTGTTTTGGTTTTGAGAAAAGAGAAGACCGGTTTATGGAGATTGATCTTTTCCCGGAATTTGACAAGTAAGTTTTCGCAAATAAAAAACCCGTCAGTTTATTGACGGGTTAATAAATATAAGTAGTAATTCAGTTTATTTTGCGAGCGCTTGTGCGTTTTTTGCCAATTTGCTTTTTAAGTTGGCAGCTTTATTCTTATGAATAATTCCTCTTTTTGCCAGCTTGTCAATTTTTGAAGCCAATACAGGCAAACCTTCCAAAGCGGCAGCTTTTGAATCAATGGTTTTAAAATCACGGATAGCATTACGTGTGGTTTTGCCCTGGTAACGGTTGCGTTCGTTACGCTTTGCCGATTTACGAACACTTTTCTTAGTTGCTGAATGGTTTGCCATTAAATAAATTTTTTGGGCTGCAAAGATAAGGATATTTATGAAAAAAATGCATCTGTAAACAATTTTTCCTCCCGTTAAAGTTATCTGAACTCGTATTAGGTGCATTAACAACCAATGCAGCACCACTTTACAATGGTAATATAGCAGCGATGGCTGTGAATATTCCCCAGCTTAGTGCCACTAAGCTTTATAATTATCATTACGATCAGTTGAACCGGATTGTAGCGATGGATATGTACAATGGATTGTCACCAACAGCAGGAACATTTACACCTGTAAGTGACACCAGTTATAAAGAGAGGATAAGTTACGACCCCAATGGAAATATTTTAGGATACCTGAGAAACGGCGATGCAGGTAATACCATGGATAGCCTGAATTATAAATATTATCCGGCAACCAACAAATTGTCGCAGGTTACCGATAATGTATCAGCAACGAAGTATAGTACTGATATAGACAACCAGGTGGCCAATAATTACAATTATGATGCTATCGGAAATATGATAAACGATGCCGGGGATTCTATTTATTCTACTTCCCCTATAGTATGGAATGTGTATGGAAAAATAATGAGTGTCACGAAGAATGGAAGAGTTATAAGATATGTTTATGATGCGGGGGGTAACAGGATCATGAAATATACGAATGCGGATACAACTGTCTATGTACGTGATGCTACAGGCAATGTATTGAGCGTATATGACAAGCCTGCCGGAGGAAGTCTCGTACAAAGTGAGATGCATCTATATGGAAGTAGCCGATTAGGAATGGCAACACAACACTTAGCTGCTGATACTGGATTCAATTTATCCAATGGCTTTGGTAGCATAACAGGCCGTATCTTTACAAGAGGAGAAAAGTTCTTTGAATTAAGCAATCATTTGGGCAATGTTTTGGCCACGGTTAGCGACAGAAGGATACAAGTGGATGCTAACTCTGATGGAACAGTTGATAGCTATAAAGCGGATATCGTAAGTGCGAATGACTATTATCCTTTTGGCATGTTGATGCCAGGAAGAAAGTATTCTATTGCTAATGCGAATTATAGGTATGGGTTTAATGGGAAGGAGAAAGATAATGATATTGAAAACAGTGCGCAGGATTATGGCATGAGGATTTATGATGGAATGAGATGGCCTAATTTCCACGGACACTAAATTCCACTAAATTTACAAATTTATGGAAGCAAAAACCGAGAAACGAAG
>DAHXOZ010000119.1 GCA_027364635.1 bacterium
GAAGCCCATTTTGCAAGAAGTTCTATTTCTGAATTGCTTAAAACATATTGGTTCTTTTTTTCTTCAGGAGTATCAATATTTTTCACAGGGTTTTCTTCATCATTCGTATAGATCATGGTTTTGTTTTTGTCGCCCATTCTTTTTTGAATGATCGCATTTTTCCCTTGCTCCAATGTAGGTTTAAAAACCAGGAACTCATCAGGATTTACTGTTCCCTGTACCATGTTTTCTCCAAGCCCCCATACGCCGGCGATATGAATTACATTTCTAAAGCCAGATTCGGGCTCCAGCGTAAAAGCCACGCCCGAACAGGCTTTGTCGCTTCGTACCATTTTTTGTACGCCAACAGAAAGTGCAACTTTTTCATGTGCGAAGCCATTGTCTTCACGATATTTGATGGCACGGTCGGTATACAAAGAAGCATAACAACGTTGTATTGCCTTCAGTAGTTTTTTTTCTCCTTTTATATTCAGGTAGCTTTCATGCTGGCCTGCAAAACTGGCTTGGGGCAGATCCTCTGCAGTGGCACTGCTTCTTACCGCCACTTCAAAATAATTGTTGTTGCATAATTCTTTGTAGGCATTGATTATTTCTTTCGAAAGATCATCAGGCATCTTTGCATTTTCAATGATGCTTCTTGCCTTTGCACCAATCTCTTTCAGGTTTTTAAAAGTTTGGGTATTAAGTGTATCAAGCAATTTTTTTAGAGGAATGGTTACGGAATTATAGTCTAAAAAATAACGGAATGCCTCAGCAGTGGTTGCAAATCCATTTGGTATAACAATTCCCTTTGAAGAAAGCTCATTGTACATTTCACCCAATGAAGCGTTTTTTCCACCGACAGAAGGAACATCGGAAATGTGAATCTTATTGAATTTTTTTATAAGCATGCGATTACTTTTTTCTCAAATTTCTTTCAATTGTATTGCTTTTGTTATGATTGTCATCATTCGCTTGTATGATAGCAGTTAGAGGCGGAAAAGTGAATACTGCCATTTTTGCACTTTTCTTCTGTTGGCACAAACCTTGTCATTAAAAATAAAACTATTAAAATAAAATTACAAGTTATGGCAAAGATTATAGGTATTGACCTCGGAACTACAAACAGTTGCGTGGCAGTAATGGAAGGAAATGAACCGGTAGTAATACCCAATGACGAAGGCCGTCGCACAACGCCTTCTGTAGTTGCATTTTTAAAAAACGGAGAACGTAAAGTTGGTGATCCTGCAAAAAGACAGGCGATTACCAATCCTCAAAATACGATCATGAGCGTAAAGCGTTTTATGGGGCACAAATGGGATGAGGTAACAACCGAAGCATCGCACCAGAGTTATAAATTGGTAAAAGGTGACAATGATACCATACGAATTGACATAGATGGAAGGCAATATACACCACAGGAAATTTCTGCAATGATTCTTCAAAAGATGAAAAAAACAGCAGAAGATTACCTTGGCCAGGAAGTTACCGAAGCAGTAATTACCGTTCCTGCTTATTTTAATGACTCTCAAAGACAAGCTACCAAAGAAGCAGGCGAAATTGCAGGACTGAAAGTTCGTCGTATTATCAATGAACCTACAGCAGCGGCCTTGGCTTACGGTTTGGATAAAAAGAGTGTAGATCAGAAAGTAGCTGTGTTTGACCTGGGTGGTGGTACTTTTGATATTTCAATTCTTGAATTGGGCGAAGGGGTTTTTGAAGTAAAATCAACCAATGGAGATACTCACCTCGGTGGTGATGATTTTGATAAAGTGATTATGGATTGGCTCGCCGCAGAATTTAAAAAAGATGAAGGAATTGATCTTCATAAAGATCCGATGAGCTGGCAGCGCTTGAAAGAAGCCGCAGAAAAAGCAAAGATTGAATTGTCTTCTTCTACAGAAACAGAAATCAACCTGCCTTACATCACTGCAGTTGATGGTGTTCCAAAACATTTGGTAAAAAAATTAACCCGTGCGCAGTTTGAAAAACTGGCTGATGAACTTTTTACCCGTTGTTTAAAGCCATGTGAAGCAGCTTTGAAGGATGCCGGTTTAAGCAAAAACGATATTAATGAAGTAATTCTTGTAGGTGGTTCTACCCGTATTCCAAAAGTTCAGGATTTGGTTGAAAATTTCTTCGGAAAAAAACCACATAAAGGTGTAAACCCTGACGAGGTAGTTGCGATTGGCGCAGCCATCCAGGGTGGCGTATTAACCGGAGAAGTAAAAGATGTATTGTTGCTTGATGTTACTCCTCTTTCTTTAGGTATCGAAACTATGGGAGGCGTAATGACCAGATTGATTGAATCCAACACCACCATCCCTACCAAAAAAACAGAAGTGTTCTCTACAGCAAGTGATAATCAACCTGGTGTACAGATACATGTTCTGCAGGGCGAACGTCCGATGGCATCTCAAAATAAAAGTCTTGGAACTTTCAACCTTGACGGAATTCCACCGGCTCCACGTGGTGTACCACAGGTAGAAGTAACTTTTGATATTGACGCAAACGGTATTTTGAATGTATCAGCAAAAGATAAAGGAACCGGAAAATCTCACAACATTCGTATCGAAGCAGGAAGTGGTTTAAGCAAAGAGGAGATCGAAAAAATGAAGAATGAAGCAAAAGCCAATGAAGCAGCCGATAAAGCCGAAAGAGAAAAAGTGGATAAAATGAACCAGGCTGATAGCTTGATATTCCAGACTGAAAAACAATTGAAAGAATTTGGAGATAAGATTTCTGCTGATAAAAAAGCTCCGATTGAGTCTGCTTTACAAAAACTTAAAGAGGCACATAAAAATCAAAATATAGCCGAAGTGGATTCCGCAACTGCTGAATTGAATGCAGCATGGACTACAGCCAGTGAAGAAATGTATAAAGCCGGCCAGGGTGCAGAAGCACAAGGTGGAAATGGACAGTCAAATGCATCGCAGGGACAGCAGGAAGGAGCTGAAGCAAACGCGGGTGGTGATAATGTTACCGATGCAGAATTTGAAGAAGTGAAATAAGTTTTGATTTGCAGATAAAGTAAAAAGGCTGTCCTGAAAAGGCGGCCTTTTTTGCGTTTATCCCTAACGGTTATTGCTATTCATTCAATGTCGGACAATCCAATAGATGTTCCGGCAGTATTGCTCTTCCGAAAATTACTTTTCTTTCCCCCTTTTTAAAATAAAAACTTCGGATATTTGTTGTTTTACTGGTATAATTAAACCTGTTGGGGATATTAATTGTGTATATTTTACATTTTTAAATTAAACGGTTTAAATTGTGTTTTTTTAATGCAAATAAAAGATGAAGATCAATTTTTACTTAAAGTACCACACTGTTTTTGGTGAAGAGTTATATATCACTGGCAATAATAAATTTTTAGGAGATAATAATGCTGCTAATCCTATACGGCTTCAGTGGTATAATGATGATTTCTGGAGGGCTACTATTGATTTTCCTGATGATTTTGATGATGAAATTCATTATAAGTATATTTTAAGAGACAGGAAGGGCGTAGAAATTTATGATGGTGAAGAAAACCGCTATATTGATCTTTCAGTCAGGAAACAAAAAACCTATTCGGTATTTGATACATGGAACAGTGCCGGAAATTTATGGAATGTTTTTTTTACGGCTGCCTTTAGCAAGATATTATTGCCACCCGTAACTAAGGTAAAGGTACCTTCTCCCAGGAAATTCACACACATCTTCAGGGTAAAAGCACCGTTATTAAAACCCGGCGAAACCATTTGTCTTTGCGGTTCTACCACTCATTTAAAGAACTGGAATACGGAAGATCCTATCCTATTAACCCCACATAAGAATTGGTATTCTACCAAAATTTTCCTGGAAGAAAATGAATGGCCTGCAAGTTATAAATATGGCATTTATAATGTCGACGAAAAGAAGTTTATAGCATTTGAATTAGGCGAAAACCGGATGATCAGGAAGTTTGAAGAGGAAGAAAATGAGCTTATCATCTTTAATGATGGTTTTGTAAACTACCAACCGGGATTGTGGAAAGGTGCAGGTGTTTCTATTCCGGTTTTCAGTTTAAGAAGCAACAAAAGTTTCGGTGTTGGTGAGTTTTCAGATATTAAATTATTAATCGATTGGGCTAATAAAACGGGCATAAAATTAATTCAGTTATTGCCGGTTAACGACACTACTGCCAATCATACATGGCATGAGTCATATCCTTATGCGGCAATTTCTGCTTTTGCTTTACACCCTATTTATATCAACCTTGATAAGGTGGCCGGAAAAGAATTTGCTGCTATCATCAAACCTTTAAAAAGAAAGCAAAAGCAATTAAATGAACTTAAACAATTTGATTATGAGCAGGTGATGAAATTTAAACTCACCGCTTTGAAAGAATTGTTTGATGCCGGTAAGAAGGATTTTAAAAACGATCTTGATTATTTTGAATTCTTTGAATTAAATCGTCATTGGCTGGTTCCTTATGCAGCATTTTGTTACCTGCGCGACAAATATAAAACGCCCGATTCATTAAAATGGAAAAGCCATAAAAAATACAACGAACAGGCAATTCAAAAACTGGTGTCGCCTTCACAAAAGCATTACGACGAGATTTTATTTTCCTATTTTGTTCAATACCATTTGCATTTGCAATTGAAAGAAGTAGCCGATTATGCCCATCAGCAAAAGATTGTTTTAAAAGGTGATATACCCATAGGTGTTTATCGTTATGGATGTGATACATGGGTAAATCCTGCTTTATATAATATGAATGAGCAGGCAGGCGCACCACCCGACGATTTTGCAGTAAAAGGACAAAATTGGGGTTTTCCTACTTATAACTGGGAGGAAATGAGCAAAGATCATTACAACTGGTGGCGCCGTCGTTTCGACCAGATGAGTAATTATTTTGATGCTTTCAGAATTGATCATATCCTGGGTTTTTTCAGGATCTGGAGCATTCCGCTTGAATCAGTAGAAGGTGTGATGGGGCGATTTGAGCCCGCCATTCCCGTAGATATTTCCGAATTTAATTACAGGAATATTTACTTTAACTATGACCGTTATTGTAAACCTTTTATCACCAATGAAATAATTGCTGATCTCTTTAAAGAAAGGGCAGAGGAGGTAAAAGAAAAATATCTTGATGTTTCGCCAGGTCATCTTTATACATTAAAAGAATTTGTGAATACACAAGCGAAAGTTGTCAGGGCATTAAAAACTTCTGTTGACAAAGAATTGAAGCAAGGCTTATTTGACCTGATCAGCAACGTAATTCTTTTCGAAGCTGAAAATTCCAGCGAGCAAAAATTTCATTTCAGAATTTCCATAGACAAAACTTCTTCTTTTCAAATGCTTGATGATTATACAAAGAATGGTCTCTGGCATTTGTATATAGATTATTTCTACCACAGGCAAAATGATTTCTGGAAAAAAGAAGGAATGAAAAAGTTGCCTTCTTTAAAGAGGAATACCAACATGCTGGTTTGTGGGGAAGACCTTGGAATGGTTCCCCCTTGTGTGCCGGATGTAATGAATCAGATCGGTATTTTGGGACTTGAAATTGAACGAATGCCGAAGTCTGAAGGGAAAGAATTTTTTCATCCTGACGATGCTCCATACTTATCTGTGGTAATGCCTTCTACCCACGATATGAGCACGATTCGAGGCTGGTGGGAAGAGAACCCGGAGCAAACGCAACGATTCTATAATTACATGCTTGGGCAATATGGTGAAGCACCTGCAACCTGTGAAGATTGGATTTGTAAAAAGATCATTTTACAGCATTTTTATTCACCCGCCATGTGGAGCATTTTTCAGCTCGCCGATTTGCTGGGGATGAGTGAAAAATTAAGGGTCAAAGATCCACAGGAAGAACGCATCAATGTTCCTGCTGATCCAAACCATTATTGGCATTACCGGATGCACTTAAACCTGGAAACTTTATTAAAGGAAGATGAGTTCAATGAGGAATTAAAAAAATACATAAAAGAAAGTGGCAGGTGAACCCCTGCCCTAAAGGGGAATGAAAGTTAATTACAAAAAATCCAATTTAAAATTTAAGCACCCGTTTACCATTTCAAAAGGAACCAAAACACATCAACTGGCTTTATTGGTTGAACTGGAGTTCTTTGGAATAAAGGGTTATGGCGAAGCGCCGGCTATTGCTTATTATAATATTTCTGTTGATAAAATGATCGCTGACCTGGAAGAGAAAAGAAAAATGATCGAAAAATTTTCTTTTACTGAACCGGAGAGATACTGGCATTATCTGCATCATCTTATTCCAAAGGATCCTTTCCTGGTTTGTGCACTGGACCTGGCAGCGTGGGATATGTTTGGGAAAATGAAGCGCAAACAATTGTACCAACTGTGGAACCTGGATATTTCAAATAATCCAATGACAGATATTACGATCGGTATTGACACGATTGAAAAAATGGTAGCGAAAATGAAAGAAACGCCGTGGCCGATTTATAAAATAAAATTAGGAACAGACAATGATATTGTCATCATGCAGGAATTAAGAAAGCATACTGATTCTGTTTTACGCATAGATGCAAATGCTGCATGGGAAGCAAGTGAAGCCCTTGAAAAAATTAAAGCACTTGCTGACCTTGGCGTTGAATTTATCGAACAACCTTTGGCAAAAGATGATTGGGAAGGAATGAAATTTTTGTACGAAAATTCGCCATTGCCGCTTATTGCCGATGAGAGTTGTGTTTCGGAACATGATGTTGAAAAATGCAATGGATATTTTCATGGAATCAATATCAAACTTACCAAATGCAGTGGCATCACGCCTGCATTGCGCATGATAAAAAATGCTCGTGAGTTAGAGATGAAAGTGATGGTTGGATGCATGAATGAAAGTTCCATCGGCACCGGTGCTATCGCGCAACTGTTGCCAATGTTGGATTACGTGGATATGGACGGCCCCTTGCTTTTGGCTGAAGATGTGGCAAAAGGAGTAGGATTTGATTATGGAAAAATTATTTATTCTGATGGATACGGATTAGGAGTAAACGTGGATACGTTCTAATATTTATTGCCCGGCAAACAAACAATTTTTCTTTTTTTTTTCATATAGGAGTATTTACAAATTGTTAGTTAAAGGAAATCGCTTCGATTAACTAAAAGAAATAAGCAAAATCACATTTTTGGATAGCTAATTTTTAAATCTTAATTTGTAGGAAAATATATTGTTATGCAAGCCTTGGATATTCGCCAAAAACTACACCACTATGTGGATAAAGGCGATGAAAAATTATTGAAACTTATGTATGCCATTGCAAAAGAATATAATGACGATGACGACTATGAGTACGAATTCAGTGACGAGGAATTGGCTATTTTTCAGCAAAGGAAAGCGAAGAGAGAGAGTGGGGATACTAAAACCTATAGCTGGGAAGAAGCAAAAGAATACATTACCGGTAAAAAGAAAAATGGATGAATTATGCCCTGAAAATCCAGCATGAAGCTGTTATTGATATTCAGGAAGCATTTGAATGGTATGAAATGCAACAAACCGGTTTGGGATTTGAGTTTATAGAGGAAATAGAAAACGGTTTTGCAAATATTTGTGAGCATCCTAAATACTACACTTCCATAAATAAAGTTTTTAGACGGATAAAGATAAAGAGGTTTCCTTATTTGATAGTTTATGAAATCGAAAAGAATACGATTATTATTAACTCAGTTAGACACGGGAGTAGAAAATCAAAATTATAAGAATTCCTTGGGTTTAATAATTTCAAAAAAATTTTTTGTTACTATAAATTTTCATTCTTTACTTTGCATCCTCAATGACACAAAACATTCACATACATCATCATCATATTTTACCTCACGGGTAAGCTGAATTGATTTTGTATGTAATAATCATATTTTAAGAAGGCTTACTGAAAAGTGAGCCTTTTTCATTTTTTAAAAGAAACAAATGCTAAAAATTGCGATTCAAAAATCAGGAAGATTGTACGAACAATCGGTTCAACTATTAAAAGAATGTGGTATTGAATTAAACAATGGAAACCGCCAGTTAAAAGTAAAAGCAACTAATTTTCCTGCTGAGGCATATTTTTTACGAGATGATGATATTCCACAATACGTTGCGGATAATGTGGCAGATGTTGGTATTGTTGGGGAAAATGTGGTCTTTGAAAAAAACAAAGACCTTAACGTAGTAAGCAAACTTGGGTTTGGTCGCTGCCGTTTAAGTATTGCAGTTCCCAAAAACATGGATTATAAAAAGCCACAGGATTTAAATGGATTGAAGATCGCTACTTCGTATACCATTCTTTTGCAAAAATTTCTGAATGAAAATAACATACAGGCCGAAATCCATGAGATCAGCGGATCGGTAGAAATTGCACCGGGCATAGGTTTGGCAGATGCAATCTGCGATTTGGTAAGTAGTGGAAGCACTCTTTTTACTAACAACCTTAAAGAGGTGGAAGTGATACTCGATTCACAGGCCGTGTTGGTTGCCAATAAAAATTTAAATTCAGAAAACAGGCAAATTCTGGAAAATTTATTGCTCAGAATAAATGCGGTAAAAGCAGCAAAAAATAATAAATATATTATGATGAATGCGCCCGATCACCAGTTAAAAAACATTTGTGCCTTGCTGCCTGGAATGAAAAGCCCGACCGTTGTTCCTCTTGCTGAAAGCGGCTGGAGCAGCGTGCAGACGGTAGTAAACGAAAATGATTTTTGGGAAGTGATTGAAAAACTAAAGCAATTTGAAGCACAGGGAATTTTGGTAGTGCCGATTGAAAAAATGATCAGCTAAAGAAAAAATTATGAATGCAATAATCGAAAATCCTGCACGAATTGAATGGCCGGATTTAATAAAAAGGCCGCAGATCAATTCTGCAAATCTTACTGAAACGGTTTCTGAAATTATTAATACAGTAAAGGAGCAGGGCGACTTCGCAGTAAAAAGCTATTCTTTAAAATTTCATGATTTTGAACCGACGAATCTTTGGGTTACAGAAGATGAGATCGAAAACTCACTGAAGCTGGTGCCCAAAAGCCTTCGCAAATCTATTCTACAGGCAAAAAAAAATATTGAAAAATTTCATAAACAGCAAATTGCTAAAGTAAAGAAAATAGAAACTGAGCCTGGTGTCTCTTGCTGGCGCAAAAGTGTTCCAATAGAAAAAGTTGGCTTGTATATTCCCGGTGGCAGCGCTCCCTTATTTTCTACTTTATTAATGCTGGGTATTCCGGCAAAACTTTCAAGCTGCAAAAGTATTTTAGTCACCACACCGGCTAATAAAAGTGGCAATGTTGATCCGGCAATTTTATATGTTGCCCATATTCTTGGAATTGAGAAAATCTATAAAGGTGGTGGGGCGCAGGCGATTGCTGCAATGGCATATGGCACGCAAACCGTTGAAAAAGTGGATAAGATATTTGGGCCCGGCAATCAATATGTTACTGCCGCCAAGCGCTTGGTGAATATGGATGGAGTGGCGATCGATATGCTTGCCGGTCCGAGCGAACTTGCGGTGTATGCGGATGAAACTTGCGTGCCTGCTTTCGTTGCTGCCGATCTTCTCAGCCAGGCCGAGCATGGCCCTGACAGCCAGGTACTGTTGGTGGCAGTAAACAAACAAATAATCGAAAAAGTTATTGAGCAAATTAATTTGCAGTTACCTGATTTGCCACGAAAAGAAATCATTGAAAAAAGTTTTTTGCACCGCCGATTGATTGTGATTAAGAAAGTAAAAGACGCATTTGATTTTTTAAACTTTTATGCACCTGAACACCTGTCGATCGCTTCTGAAAATGCAGAAGAACTGGCTGAAAAAGTAGTTAATGCAGGAAGTGTTTTTCTCGGTAACTATTCGCCTGAAAGTGCGGGCGATTATGCTTCAGGAACCAACCACTCTTTACCTACCAATGGCACAGCCCTTACGCAAAGCGGTGTTTCTGTAGATAGTTTTGTAAAGAAGATTACGTTTCAAAAACTCAGTAATAAAGGATTAAAAAATATCGGGTTTTCTGTAGAAAATATGGCAGCCGCCGAAGGATTGGAAGCTCATAAAAATGCAGTAACTATCCGCTTAAAAAAATAGAAATGGAAAGATTGAAGATTGACGATCTTATAAGAGAAAATATAAAAAAACTAAAACCTTATTCTTCCGCAAGAAGTGAATACCGGGGCAATGCAGAAGTGTTTTTGGATGCCAATGAAAACAGTTATGGGTCACCGTTAGATGAAGATTTTAACCGCTATCCTGATCCTCTGCAATGGAAATTGAAACAGGAAATTTCAAAGATCAAAGGCGTTCCTCCGCAAAATATTTTTATTGGTAACGGAAGTGATGAAGTGATCGATATTGCCTTTCGTATTTTTTGTGAACCCGGAAAAGATAATGTAATTATATGTCCGCCTACTTATGGAATGTATAAAGTATGTGCCAATATTAATGACGTTGAGGTAAAAGAAGTTTTGCTGACGAAAGATTTCCAATTGGATGTTGAGGGGATTTTAGCCGCTGTAGATGACCATAGCAAATTACTTTTTATTTGCTCTCCCAACAATCCCACAGGCAATAATTTCAACAGGTATGATATTGAATTTTTACT
>DAHXOZ010000011.1 GCA_027364635.1 bacterium
TTGCTTGCATTCGTTCATTAAACCTTTGGCAATTTCCGGAAGACCGTCTTTTTTTACCAATGGGAGAATCGCTAATTTGTAAGGAGCAATTTTTGGAGGAATCCGCAAAACTACCCGGCTGTCTTCACTTCCATCCTCTTTCGTCCATTTTTCTTCAGCATAAGCAGTACTTATAACGGTCAGGAACAAACGATCTAATCCTACAGAGGTTTCTACCACGTAAGGAATATAATTTCCATAGGGCTTGCCATCTTCCTTAAGTTCGTTATCGAAATATTGTAATTTCTTTTTGCTCAGTTCCTGGTGCTGCTTCAGGTCGAAATCAGTACGTGAATGAATACCTTCAAGCTCTTTAAAACCAAAAGGAAATTCAAATTCAATATCAACAGCCGCATTGGCATAATGTGCGAGTTTTACATGATCATGATAACGCAACTTGTCTAAAGGAAGACCAAGACTTTCATGCCATTTCAATCTTTCTGCTTTCCAGTAATTGTACCATTCCATCTCAGTGCCGGGGCGAACAAAAAACTGCATTTCCATTTGTTCAAATTCGCGCATACGAAAAATAAACTGGCGGGCAACGATTTCATTTCTGAAAGCTTTTCCTGTTTGTGCAATCCCAAACGGAATTTTCATTCTTCCTGTTTTTTGAACGTTCAGAAAATTTACAAAAATTCCCTGCGCTGTTTCAGGCCGTAAGTAAATGGTATCAGCTTCTCCACTGATGCTTCCCAGTTTGGTTTCAAACATTAAATTGAACTGGCGAATGTCAGTCCAGTTGCAAGTTCCGCTGATCGCACACTTTATATTATTTTCTTCTATTAAACTTTTTAGTCCTGCAAAATCATCTTTAGATAAAAATTTTTCCATTGAAGTAATAACCTCGTTCGCCAATTCTTCATTACCGGCTGCGGCCTGCTCATCTGCAAAAGTTTCAATCAGGTGATCAACACGATAACGCTTTTGGCTATCCTTATTATCAATCATCGGATCACTGAAATTATCCACGTGGCCACTTGCCTTCCAGGTGAGTGGGTGCATAAAAATAGCGGCGTCAATTCCTACAATATTTTCATGTAACTGAGTCATACTCCTCCACCAGTAATCGCGGATATTCTTTTTTAATTGCGCGCCATTCTGCCCGTAATCGTAGACAGCACTCAAACCATCATAAATTTCACTAGATGGAAAAATGTAACCGTATTCTTTACAATGTGCTATTATTTCACTGAAATTGTTTAATTCGTTTGCCATAAGGCGAAGATAATTTTAATAGATAAATAGAAAGACTGCAGGTTTCTTTTAACGATGTTATGTTATTTCAAATCTAATTTTATTTGTAATTCATCCAGTTGCTTTTGATCAATGGTTGAAGGGGCATCAATCATCACATCACGGCCGCTGTTGTTCTTTGGAAATGCAATAAAATCACGGATAGATTCACTTCCTCCCAAAATAGCGCAAAGCCTGTCAAAACCAAAGGCAAGACCACCATGTGGAGGAGCACCATATTCAAATGCTCCCAATAAAAATCCAAATTTATATTGGGCTTCTTCTTTGCTCATTCCCAATGCGGCAAACATTTTTTCCTGCAGGTCTCTTTGAAAAATCCTGATTGAACCACCGCCAATTTCGTTTCCGTTTAGTACCATGTCGTAGGCATTGGCTTTTATTTTTGAATACGGATGTTCCAAATATTTTTCTGCATTTTCAATTAAAGGATTGCTATTGATCATCACTTCAATATCTTCCGGTTTGGGGGAAGTAAAAGGGTGATGACGTGCAACCCAACGATTTTCTTCTTCATCATATTCAAACAAGGGAAAATCTGTAACCCACAATAATTTGAATTCATTTGCCTTGCGCAGTCCTAATCTATCGGCAATGTATAAACGCAAATCGCTGATCGCTTTCCTGGTGCGTTCTTCCCTTCCTGCAAGGATCAAAATAAGATCACCGGGATTTGCCTTCGCAAAATCCGACAAAGATTTTAATTGATCGGTTGTAAAAAATTTATCAAGGCTACTTTTAAAAGTCCCGTCAGTGTTCACTTTTACAAATGCAAGTCCGCCCATTCCAATTTGCGGACGCTTTACCCATTCTGTAATTTCATCGGTTTGTTTTCTTGAATAATCGCTGCAGCCCGGAACCGAAATTGCCAAAACCGTTTCAGCGTTATTAAATACGGGAAATTCGGTGTTTTTCAATTCTTCAAAATGATTTTTACCTTCTGTTTTCAGGTTGGCTAATTTCATTTCAAATCGAATGTCGGGCTTGTCGTTACCATAATTCCACATTGCATCTTCCCAAGTCATCCTTTGAACCGGTTCTGTATAATCAATTTGCTTTACTTCTTTAAAAATGTATTTGATTAATCCTTCAAACATTTTCAAAATATCTTCCTGCTCTACAAACGACATTTCACAATCGATCTGTGTAAATTCAGGTTGCCTGTCTGCACGAAGATCTTCATCGCGAAAGCATTTTACGATTTGATAATAACGGTCGTAACCACTTACCATCAACAATTGCTTAAAGGTTTGAGGAGATTGCGGTAATGCATAAAACTCTCCTGCATTCATACGGCTTGGAACCACAAAATCCCTGGCACCTTCAGGTGTTGATTTAATTAAGAAAGGTGTTTCAATATCTATAAAACCTTGCTGATGCAAATAATTTCTTGTTGCCCTATTTACAGAGTAACGTAATTCAATATTTTTCTTTACTGCATTTCTTCTCAGGTCCAAAAAGCGATATTTCATTCTCAAGTCATCACCGCCATCAGTATCATCCTGGATCGTGAATGGAGGCACTGCTGATTTGTTTAGCACTTTTAATTCTAAAACCAAAACCTCTATATCGCCGGTAACAATGTTTGGATTTTTATTACTTCTTTCAGAAACCTTTCCCTTCACCTGTATTACAAATTCCCTTCCCAACGGATTTTTATCGAGTTGTTCCGTAAGTTTTTCATTGAAAAGCAATTGAGTGATTCCATATCTGTCGCGCAGATCAACAAAGGTGATGCTGCCAAATTTTCGAATAGTTTGCACCCATCCTGCAAGCGTAACTTCTTTATTTACCTCTGATATTCTTAGTTCACCGCATGTATTCGTTCTGTACATCCTTTTGTAATTATTTATTTAAAATTATTGGATTGCAAATATAAGGCTGTTAGGCAAAGTAAAAGAAGGCGTCTCAAAAGTCCGGGGCAGCCCTTATTACCCGGTAAGGGATGAAGAAAGTTTTCGTTTAAGTAAAGTAATTCTCAATTTCTTCGTTTTACTTTTGATACATCCTTTTTAATAATCAGGCAAAAAAGTTGGTTTACTATCCCTTTTTTGGGTATCCATCATTTCTATTGGTTTCATAAGCCTCTTCTTCCAACACAAGGGCAATTTTAAAATGTGCATTTTACGTATTGAAATCAAATGCTATGCATAAAAAATAAACAAACGCTTAGCCGGCAAAGCCTGAGGTGGTTTTAACTTTTGCATCTAAGCTGAATTTCTTCCTGCATTAATAATCCCAAAAGAACAACGCATAGCTAGTTTTTCGTACGTTGGTTTTAGCGGATCTTTGATTCCCTCCTGCTCCATTTCACGGATCTTCATCATCGCATATTGTTGGATGGTAACTAATGGCAGTATCATTTTTTCGCGCATATCCACAGAAAGCTGCTCTACAGGATATTCAGCCATCAGTTCATTATGGCCGGTGAGTTTAAAAAGATATTTTTTGGTTATTTCATATTCTTCATAGATCATGTTCCATATTTCACTAAACTTAGTGTCGTTTGATAAATATTCCGTGAGCGGAAAATAGCATTTCTTCATAGCCATCTCGCAATTATCTATGAGCGTTTTAAAAAACAAAGAATCCCTGTACAATTTTTTAAGCCGGCCAAATTCTCCTTCCTGCTCCATTTTTTGTAGGGCCATGCCCAAACCGTAATAGCCGGTTACATTTTGTTTGATCTGGCTCCACGAACCAACAAAGGGAATAGCGCGAAGATCATCCAGGTTCATTTTTCCTTTTTTCCTTTTTGTAGGACGACTTCCGATATTGGTTTCGCTATAAAATTTCAATGGACTTACCTGAACCAGGTAATCCATAAAATCCGGATGTTTTTTTAACTCACTGTACGATTCGAAACTTTGTTCAGCAAGCTTTTGCAATAGATCTTCTTCTTCCTTATCAAGCCTGATGTGCCTGTCAGAAAAAATATCGTTGGAAATTCCGGCATGCAGCAATTGTTCCATATTATATTGTGCAGATTCAATCGTCCCGAAATTGGAACTTACCGTTTGACCCTGAATAGTCAATTGAATTTCTTTGTTAGAAATATTTTTTCCCATTGCTGCATAAAACTTATGCGTCTTTCCGCCACCTCTTGCCGGCGGACCACCGCGACCATCGAAGAAAACTACATCTACATTATATTTTCGCGCTACCGCTGTAAGATTTTCTTTGGCCTGGTAAATGGCCCAGTTTCCCATTAAATAACCGCCGTCTTTTGTACCATCAGAAAAGCCGAGCATAATGGTTTGTTTATCGCCACGCCGCTTCAAATGCTCACGGTAATCTTTATTTTCAAACAAGGTTGTCAAAATAGCGGAAGCATTTCGCAGGTCTTCAATTGTCTCAATCAACGGAACAATATCCACTTTCATTTTATCTTTCTTCCATCCGCATAAAATAAACAAGCCGTAAATTTCAAGAACATTGAGCGCAGAAGCCGAATGGCTTATTATATAACGGTTACAGCCTTCTTCTCCGTTATATTGCTGAATAAGTTTAATAGCTTTTATACTTTCAAATGTGTCGTTTATGATCGGATCTCCATAATCTTTTTCAGGAAGAACTTTTGTGTTTTTTGTCAGGAATTCTATCTTTTTCTCATCACTCATTTTTGCGTAATCTGCGGGGAAAAAGGTATCGGATGCCGCCATGGCTGAAAAAACTTTTTTGTGGATTGAACTATCCTGCCTTATGTCGAGCGACGCAAAATACAAACCAAAAATATGCACCTTGTTGATGAGGTCGTCAATCAGATAACAAAACAAACCGTTGTGCCGATAAATCAATATCTCGCGGATGTCATTCAGAATTTTCAGTATGTCTTTTTTATTAATATCTGTTCGGTTACCGGGAATAAAAATATTGTTATACAATTGTTTTTCAAGATCGAGCAAAAGAATATCAACGCCTTTAAAAGTAAGTCTGCGTCTCAACTTTCTAATCTCTAAATAATAGCATTTGATGATTGCGCCACGCAAAGCATCGGCAACTTTCAAAGTCGTATCTGTACTTACGAAAGGATTTCCATCCCGATCGCCGCCGGGCCAAAAACCCATTTTCAGTATAGCATTATTTTGAAAATCTGCTTCCGGAAATTGATTTTTCAAAAAAGAAACCATTCTTCCAACAGCTAAAAAAAATACATTTTCCAAATACCAGATCAGGCTCATTGCTTCATCATATGGTGTAGGTTTTTCTTTTTTGAAGAATGGCGTTTTGCCCAGTTGCTGCAAATACATATTGATGCGGCCGGTATTATTTTCTGAAAGCGATTTTGAAAGATCGTTGATAATGCCTAAAACAGAACCGGGATAAAATTGTGTAGGATGAGCAGTGAGCACAATCTCTACAGAAAAATTATCCAGTTTTTTAACCAGTTCTTTTTCTTTTTTGTATTGAACGGCTTCTACTTCCAATTGTTTTAAAGTACCCGGACCTGTAGTATCATGAACAAACTTAAAGGCCGCATCTTCCAGTGCATCAAAGAGCACCACCTGGCGCTCAACGAATTGGATAAATCTGAAAAGAAGATCAAGCTTTTCCGATTCAGTTTTAAAAGAGGCATCCTTCAAAAAAAACTCTTCGATAATTTGTGCAGGACTATATTTTTTTTTATATCCCTCTTCACAAATATTTAAAAACAACGATAAAAGCATTCCGGTTTTCTCAATCCTGTAAAAAGGAAGTGAAGTAAAAAGGCTGTTATATAGTTGAAATTTTATACCAACATAATTTTTAAAATTTTCCAAACTGTGCGACGCATGATGCTCCATCATATTCTATATTTATAAAAAAAAACAATAATTTAATGTAATAAAAATCGCGATGAAGTTAAATTAAAAATCACTAAACATTTTCAAATTTTCCTAATTTGCCTGTATATTTGCACTCAGTAACAATGAAAAATATACTAATTATATTATGCCTGACCTTCGCATTTTCTTTTGCTGTGTCTCATGCTGATGCGCAATGTTCCATTTGCGCTAAAACTGTTATGCAAATGGGTTCCAGGCCTGCTCAGGGTTTTAATAATGGCATTCTTTACCTTATGACAATTCCTTACCTTGCCATAGGTGTGGTAGGATTCAAGTGGTGGCAAAATGAAAAAAGGAAATCCTAATCTTTGTTATTTTCTATTTTTTTCTTCCCGTAATTTTTAGCAAAAGCATACATATTGAAACCTGGTTTTGAAGCCGCTTCTTCTATTTGCATTTTCATTTTTTCCTGATCCAGTTCTTTCATCTTTTCATTTTGAATCAAAGCCCAAATTTTTTCTGACAGCAGATTTATTTTATGCGGAGAATAATTTTCAATATTCCATTTTTCTATTTTTTGATACAAATCCGGGATCCCTTTTTTTTCAATGGCTATCGTTTTTAAAACCGGAATTTCTTTTCCTGTATGATTAAAAGCCGGACCAAGAATTTGTATCAGTGTGTTATAAAAATTTTCGGAACCCGGCCTGTCTGATTTATTAATCACAAAAATATCCGCCACTTCCATCAGGCCTGCTTTCATCGTTTGAATAATATCACCACCTTCCGGAACGAGCATTACGATAGTGATGTCTGCAATCGCGGCAATATCTACCTCACTTTGGCCTACGCCAACTGTTTCAATAATTACATAATCGAAACCCGAGCTTTTTACCAAATCGGTAATCTCAAAAATCTTTGGATGCAATCCACCCAAAGAACCTTTGCTGGCCAGCGATCGGATAAAAACATCCGGATGATTGTACCACTCGCTCATCCGAATCCTGTCGCCAAGTAAAGCGCCTTTATTAAAAGGGGATGACGGGTCAACACAAAGAACAGCTACCTTTTTTTTGACGGCAACCATCTCTCCGATCAGCGCATCGGTAAGCGAACTTTTACCTGCACCCGGTGCACCGGTGATACCAATAATTTTTGCGGAAGAAGGCTTTAAATTCAGTAACAATTCTTCAAAACCTTCCACCTGGTTTTCTATCAAAGAAATACCACGGGCAAGTGTTTTTACATCAATATGAATATTGTTTGACGGCATCTGTTTTACCATTAATCAGCAGAGAAGTAAAAGACTATTTTTTCAATTGAAAATATTCGTAAAAATAATCAGCAGGTTTTAAATTGATCCAGGAATTTCGGTTTGCATCAAAATCCTCGAAAGTAAATTTATTGATCTGCTCCAGGGTATAATTCAATTTATTTTCAGGCTTACTGATGGTTACTATTCCAAGCCCATGATCGCAATCCAAAGTAAAAACATTGATATCATCTCTTAAACTGCGCAAATGCAAAAGCGTGCGCCACACATCACCATTCCATGTTCCTGTAAAATTCCGTGCTTCCCATTCTTCAAACGATACCGAATCCGCTTTCTCTTGCGGATTACAATCGTGTAGAATAATCACGCCATTTTCTGATAAATAATTTAAACTATTTTCCACATCGCGTAAAGCATAAGCATATTCATGCATACCGTCGATAAGAGCTATTTCTAATTTTTTATCTGAGAGCAAACCAGGCGCATCTTCCCTAAAAAAATCATCACTCGTCTTTTCAAAATACTTATTAAAGATATTATAAGGATTTAAAAAAAGCTTTCCTGTTTTACGCAAAGTGTCAAACTGAAATTCAGGATCAACCGCTATTTTAAATGTGCTTTTAACCCTGAAAAAAATATGGCCGTTAAATACGCCTATCTCCAGATAATGAGATAATTTCTTTTGTTTCATTAAGCTAAGAATCACTTTTTTTCTATCCATACTTGTTGTTGATTAATTTTAAAAATAGTGAGGAAAATAAAGCAGCGACTTTTTTTAGAAGCTAAAATAATTTTTTTTATTATGTTACCGGAAAGTTTTTATCTTCTTCAATAGGCTTTTTGCCTTTTTTTGAAATTAATATTTAATGGTAATTTGCAAAGACAGCCTAATTTTAAATACAGCATAGTAAACCAACAAATAAAGACGATTTCTATTTTACTCTTATGACTAATTTTATTCCTATTTTTCCTTTATCCATCGTAGTATATCCGCACGAAAACCTGAACCTGCATATTTTTGAAGCTAAATATAAACAACTTATCAAAGAATGTTACGACCAAAAAAAATTGTTTGGAATGCCTGTGGTGATCAATAATAAAATACAGGAAATGGGAACGCTTTTGGAGATAACAGAAATAACCAAAGAGTACGAAAACGGCGAAATGGATATCAAAACAAAAGGAACAAAGGTCTTCCGCGTGCTTGAAGTGATCGATTCAGTACCAGAAAAACTATACAGCGGCGCCATTGTAAATTATCCTTACAACCATGAGCATGGAAAGAGATTATTGATGGATAAAGTACTCGGCGGCATTAAGCAACTTCATAAATTATTGAAAGTGGAAAAACCTTTGCCAAAAAGTAAGGATGAATTATGGAGTTATGATGTGGCACATACAGTTGGCTTAACGCTGGAAGAAGAATACGAATTACTTACTTTACTGAATGAACTGCAGCGGCAGGAATATTTAAAAAGGCACCTGTCAAAAGTGATCCCGGTAGTTACTGAGATGGAATCTTTGAAAGAAAAAATAAAATTGAACGGTCATTTTAAAAATATATCAGGTTTCGATATTTCCTGAAATAACAAGCTTTTTCATTTGATTTATTTTATTGATTTATTAAAGAACGTTTACTTTGCCAAGCAAAAAACCTAAAAAGTATTTTGAATACCACTACCCTTTGTTTTGATTTTGGAAATACACTTTTAAAATGCGGTGTATTCGAAACCGGCCAATTAACCGAAGTTCTTACATTAGAAAATGACGATCCGGAAACGATCAACCGGCTTTTGGATAAATACAAACCCAAACATACTATCCTTTCTTCTGTTATTGATCACAATGCTGAAATTGAAAAGTTGCTGGCTGAGAAAAGCTCATTTTTAAAACTAAACGCTTCAATAAAATTGCCGTTTACAACTCCTGTTGGTAAACCGGAAACTATCGGTGCCGACAGGTTGGCACTGGCAGCATTTGCTTCATTTTTTTATAAAGATCAAAACACACTTGTTATTGCCTTGGGCTCGTGCATCACTTACAACTTTATTAATAAATACAATAGTTTCAACGGAGGAAGTATTTCGCCGGGAATGGAAATGCGTTTCAAGGCATTAAACCATTATACAGCTAAACTACCTTTGGTAAAAGTTGATTGGAATTTCCCTCTGATTGGTTACGATACTACTACCAATATACTCAGTGGAGTATTGCAGGGAATGGCATCGGAAATTGATGGAATTATTGATGAATACAAAAAAAAGTTTGAGAAATTTAACGTGCTTTTAACCGGTGGCGATACCGCCAATTTTGTAAGGCATCTTAAAAATAAGATATTTGCCGACCCCTATTTGATTCTTAAGGGCTTATATGCAATCAGCAAATACAATGAAGATATTAAAAATTAAATTCACCTGTTTCATACTGGCTGCGTTACCGCTCTTTTGCTTTGCCCAGCTAAATTCGCCTTATTCAAGGTACGGAGTGGGCAACCTGGTTTCCCAGGCAAATATCGCCAATCGGGGGATGGGTGGCATTTCTGCTGCTTATACTGATCCTACTTCAATCAATACCATCAACCCTGCCAGTTATAGCGACTTGATATATTCAACCCTCGATATAGGATTGGAATACGACGGATTAAATTTAAAAAGCAAAACCCCTCAGGGAATTTTTAAATCTAATTATGGTATTGTTCCTTACCTGGAAATTGGTTTTCCTTTATTGAGAGGAAATAAAAAAGCCGAAAAGCATAAAATATCTTTGGGCATGGCCTTTGGCTTAAAACCTATAACAAGAATCAATTACAAAATAGGAAGCAGTACCTTTTCTATAGACAGTTCGCTTACAAGTTATGAAGGCTCAGGAGGTGTAAACGAAGCTTTTGTAGGTACGGGAATAAGAATTAAAAATTTTAGCATCGGCTTTAATACAGGCTATCTTTTTGGACAAAAAAATTATGATACCCGGTTAATATTCAACAACGATTCTTTGAATTATTATAAAACCCATTACGGATCTCAAACCCGCTTTGGAGGAATGTTCCTGGATGCGGGGATTCAATATTTAGCAAGAATAAATAAGAGCGCAATCATTTTCGGCGCCTACGGAACGCTTCAAAGAAAATATAACGGAACGAAAGATGATCTGTTAGAAACGTTTAATTACAATGTTCAGACACTAGCGCCTCAGCCAATAGATACCATTTCTTATATTTCCGGGCAAAAAGGAAAAGTACAAATGCCCGCAACCCTTGGCGGAGGTATCGCTTTTTCTAACGAACACTTACTAATTGGCGCTGATTATGAAACTACCAAATGGAGTAATTATAGTTTCTTTGGTCAAAAAGATTTTGTAAAAAACAGTTGGAACGCAAAAATTGGCATTCAGTATTTGCCTGCTTCATCAGGTACCTCCGGTTATTTTAATTTTGTAAAATACAGGGCAGGAGTTTCTTTTGGGCAAGATTATATTGATGTGGAAAACTCTCTTCCTGTTTATACAGTAAGTGTTGGCGGTTCTTTCCCTCTAAAATTAAAACGTAGCTTTTATGATCACCAGTACAGCATCATGAACTTTACTTTTGAATATGGAAACCGTGGTAACAATAACAATAATCTTACCGAAAATATTTACAAAGTGAGCCTCGGCTTCTCTCTTAGTGATATCTGGTTCCTGAGGCAGAAATATCAATAGATATAATGATACCTTTTTTGCATGATGAATAATTATCTTCATGCAATATTTTGCAAATGAATGATCTGAAATACCATACTTCCATTTTTTTTACAGCATTGGTTCTTCTCAGTTGCTTTTTTATTTCATGCGAAAATTCCCTGGAGGATATCAATAAAATTACAGCCAAAAGAATAGGGATTGAAACAGCTAAAGACGTAAAAATAATTTACAGTATCGGCAGCGTAACTAAATCCCGGATAACGGCACCGCTAATGTTACGCCATGAGGAAGCCGTTCCTTATGTCGAGTTTACAAAAACCATCCACGCGGATTTTTTTAATGACACTTTAGGCATAGAAAGCAAGTTGGATGCGCATTATGCAAAATATTATGAAACAGAAAGTAAAGTTTTTTTAAAAGATAGTGTGGTGGTTATCAATATGAAGGGCGATACGCTTTATTGCAATGAATTATATTGGGATCGTAAAAGAACCGGGGAAGAATTTTATACTGATAAACCCGTTCGCATCCGCACCCCCACAGAGATTTTAGATGGTGACGGCCTCGATGCTCCACAGGATTTTCACAACTGGCATTTAATAAATGGCAGGGGAATTGTAAGAGTAAACTCGTCAGAATTTCCGGAGTAACTCTCAAAGAAAATTCTTCTTTCTTATCTTCATTCAAAAAAATTATAATTATGGATTATAGACGATTAGGAAAATCAGGTTTACAATTAAGTGTTTTAAGTTATGGAAGTTGGGTAAGTTTTAAAAACCAGGTTGATGATAAAATTGCCGATACTTTAATGGGAATTGCTTACGATAACGGTATTAATTTTTTTGATAACGCCGAAGGTTATGCAAATGGCGAAAGTGAAAAAATAATGGGCAGGGTGCTGAAAATGAAAAACTGGGAAAGAAGTTCATTTACTGTTTCCTCAAAAGTTTTTTTCGGCATTCATGGTAAAGATAATAAGCCCAACCAAAAAGGGTTAAGCCGAAAGCATGTTATAGAAGCCTGCCATGAAGCCTTACAAAGATTGCAGGTAGAATATTTGGATTTGTATTTTTGTCATCGACCTGATAAAAACACGCCGATTGAAGAAACCGTTTGGGCGATGAACACCTTAATTCAGCAAGGAAAAATTTTGTATTGGGGAACCAGCGAATGGAGCGGCGTTGAAATTATGGAAGCGCATCGTGTGGCCCGGGAATATAAATTGATAGGCCCCACAATGGAACAATCGCAATACAATCTTTTTGAACGGGGAAAAATTGAAAAAGATTATTTAGGCATTTATGAAACAGTCGGACTCGGCACCACCATTTGGAGCCCGCTCGCCTCAGGATTGTTAACCGGAAAGTACAACAACGGAATTCCTGCAGATTCAAGATTGGCATTGGAAGATATGAGTTGGCTTAAAGACCGGGTGCTTGTTGATGATAAAATAAATAAAGTAAAACAGTTAACTGAAGTTTCAAAAGAATTAGACGTTTCAACTGCGGCACTTGCAATTGCATGGTGTATTAAAAATCCGCATGTTACCACTGCCATTTTAGGAGCCACAAAAAAGGAACAGTTGATGGACAATTTAAAAGCGCTTGAAGTAGTTGAAAAACTTACTCCTGAAGTTTTGGAAAAAATTGAAAAGATCATGCAATCAAAACCGGTTATAGACGAATTTTAAAAAAACATAAAAAATTTTTAATCATTAAAAAAACATAAAAAAATGAGCAAATATGCAAACGCCGAATGGCAGGGAACAGGAAAAGAAGGCAAAGGAACATTAACTACTGAAACAAAATATTTAAACAACACGCCTTTTACTTATGCTACACGTTTTGGTGAAGCGAAAGACGGCACCAATCCTGAAGAATTAGTTGCCGCCGCTCATGCCGGATGCTTTTCGATGAAATTAAGTTTTGTTTTGAATGAAGCAGGTTTTACTCCCGATAAGATTGAAACCAAATGTGAGATCACTTTAGCAAATGGTGCTATTTCTAAATCGCATCTTACATTAAATGCGAAAGTACCCGGTATCAGCAAAGAAAAATTTGATGAGTGCGCTAAAAATGCAAAAGAAAATTGCCCTATTTCAAAATCGCTGAATACCAATATTGATATTTCAATGGAGGCTACTTTAAGTGAATAATTTTTTTAAAAATAAAATGCTGACGGCTACTTATAGAAAGTGGCCGTTTTTTTTGCAGCTATTCTTCAGTAAATAAACAAATAAAAGGAATTTTTTCTCACTCAAAAAGAGTTTACCGTTCAACCAAACAATTACATTTTCTTTTCCACTTCCCTTATATTGCATTGTATTTTTTAATTATTGTTTATGTCAATACTTACTGTCGAAAATCTTTCCAAATCTTATGGAAGAATACAGGCACTGAAAAATGTAAGTTTTTCTGTTCCCGAAGGAACAGTTTTTGGAATCCTCGGACCCAATGGAAGTGGAAAGACAACCACCCTCGGAACCATCTGTGATATTTTAAAACCCACTTCAGGAACGTACAAGCTTTTTGGTGAACCGGCTTCTGCAGAAAATCGCAGAAGAATCGGAACCTTATTGGAAACGCCAAATTTTTATCACTATTTATCCGGCGTAAAAAACCTTGAAATAGCGGCAGAAATAAAACAACATGGCAAAGAGGATATTGACCGCGTTTTGGAAATGGTAGATCTCACCAAAAGAAAAGATTCAAAGTTCAGCACCTATTCCCTGGGAATGAAACAACGGTTGGCCATAGCATCTTGCCTGCTGGGAAGCCCGTCAGTATTGATCTTCGACGAGCCTACCAACGGGCTCGATCCTGTGGGAATTGCTGAAATAAGAGAGCTTATGAAAAGATTATACCGTGAAGGAAAAACGATCATCATGGCAAGTCATTTATTAGATGAAGTGGAAAAAGTTTGTACAGACGTTGCCATTTTAAAAAGAGGCGAATTAATTGTTTCAGGAAAAGTAAATGAAATTTTATCCAATGAAGATATGGTTGAAGTAGCAGCGAAAGATCATGCAAAATTGTTAGAGGTGCTAAATGCACTGCCTGAAAAAACAAGAGTAATTGATGAACAAAATGTGGTAAAAGTTTTCTTTCCTGTAGGCAAATCTGATCTTTCTGCTGTAAACAGTTATTGCTTCAATAACGGTGTTGTACTCAATCATCTTACACTTAAAAAACAAAGCCTTGAAGCAAGGTTTTTTGAACTGACCAATAATTAATTGTTATGCTACATCTTTTAAAAATTGAATGGCTCAAAGTAAAAAATTACAAAGCGTTCTGGATATTTATCATTCTTTATTTGTTCGCTATTCTCGGCATCAATTACATTGGTTATTATATTAATGAAATAACTGTAGAAAGCATGCCTGCAAGCCAGGTTTTGTTGGGAACACCCTATGCCTTTCCCAAAGTTTGGCAAACTGTCGGGTTCATGAGCAGTTGGCTTTTGTATTTTCCGGGCATACTTTTTATCATGCTTCTTACCAACGAATTTAATTTCAAAACACATCGCCAGAATATCATTGACGGATGGACACGAAAAGATTTTGTTACCGTGAAATTTGTTTTCGCACTTTTATTTTCAGCAGCGGCTACTATTTTTATTTTTTTGGTTGCCTTATTATTTGGATCAATTACCACCGGCTCTCACTTTTCTTTTTCAGGAATTGAAAACGTAGGTTACATCTTTATTCAAACGGTTGCCTACATTACATTTGCCATGTTTCTGGCCATTATTTTCAGGAAAAGCGGCGCTGCTATTGCTGTGTTTTTTTTATACGGATTGATTTTTGAATGGCTGATCACGCTTTTAATTAATATAAAATTTGACTTGGCTCCTGTTGGATATTTTTTGCCCCTGCAAGTCACCGACGTGATGTTACCCATTCCATTTGGTGATAAAGTAATTTATAAAGGTGCCCCTGAAGTTTGGATAATGGTATTGGCGAGCCTTGTATACATTGGCGGTTATTACTTTTTTGCCTTAAGAAAGTTTACCAAAGAAGATTTATAGAAATTTTAATAGCTATTAGTAAACCAACACCCGCTTGAATGATGGAAGTCGGGCAGGAATAATTCAGATTTTTATTTTGAAGGATTGGAAATCAACTCATCAATTGCCGATTCAATGGAAGGATACAAAAAGGTAAAGCCCGTGGCTTTTATTTTTTTATCACTAACGGTAGCACTTTTTAAAATTTCTATACTTCGATTTCCGAAGATTATTTTGAGAATGAATGCAGGTACGTAAACGGGGATAAAAAATTTGTTGCGCATTTTTTGTCCTAAAGTAAGAATAAGATCCTTTTGAGTAACAGGTTTAGGCGCTACTGCGTTATAGCTTCCGTGTAAATAACTGTTTTCAATTGCTTCAGCATACATACGGCATAGGTCTTCAATGTGAATCCAGCTTACTACCTGTTTACCATTACCAAGGATCGGTGCAACCCCAAAATTTAAAGGTCTTTTGTATTCTTTAAAAGCACCGCCTTCTTTAGCCAATACGATTCCGGTTCTCAATTTAACAAGACGAATGCCTGGCTCAGTAACAGGCTCTGTACTTGCTTCCCATAATACACACGTTTCACCCAAAAAATCATTGGAAGGAAGATCAGTTTCAATAAAGCCTTCTTTTCTTTCCAAAGGTTTTGGATCTTCACCATACCAACCGATAGCAGAAGCAGAAACGAACGTTTTGACGTTATGTTGATTTTCTTTTAAGCAATTAATGATCAGTTCAGCGCTTTTAGTACGACTGTCAACAATCAATTTTTTATATTCACTGGTCCATTTTTTATCAATCACCCCTGCTCCGGCAAGGTGAATAATATGATCCGATTTTTTTACCACTTCAGCATCAATAATTTTATCTTTAACACTCCAATAGCTGTAAAAGATCTTGGAATTTTCAGAAGACACATTTTTACGGCGGGAAAGAATGATAACATCAAACCCTCTTTCTGTTAAATGGCTTGCAAGATGCGAACCAATCAATCCTGTACCTCCGGAAATTAAAACAACTGCCATAGTTTTTTTACTAACTTAGTTTACCAAATTTAGAATTTTTAAACCGACTTGGTGAATCCCTTGTTAAAAAATATCATAGGTAAAGAGTTAATAAAAGATTGGCATTTACCACATACTTATTTTTCATAAATTAGTATAGCTTTATAAAAACTATTCAGATAACAAGAACAGCCGCAGACAAACAGAAAAATTATAGACAATTTATGAAAAATCTTTTTCTATTTTTTATATTAATCACTTTTTATTCTACTGCTTTTTCACAGCAGATCACCTATTCACAGCCTGAACCGCAGGATTCACGTGCACTTAATTTTGAGATCATAGGAAAAATTAATGATAACTTTTTGGTCTATAAAAACATCAGGAATAATTATGCGGTTTGTGCTTATGATAATTCAATGCGCCTAATCAATCGGGTTGAACTTCGTTTTATGCCCGATAACACCTTAAATGTTGACTTTGTTGCTTATCCTGATTTTGCCTGGCTTATTTATCAATATCAAAAAAGAAGCATCATACATTGCATGGCTGTAAAAATTAATGAGGAAGGAAAATTGTTAAGTGATCCAATAGAATTAGATACAACACACATCAATTTTTTTGCAGACAATAAAATTTACAGTACGATAAACAGTGAAGACAAGTCGAAGATCATGATTTATAAGATCCAAAGAAAAAACGGCAATTTCAATTTCACTACTTTATTATTTAATGACAGTTTGCAACTCCTGCATAAATCGAGGATCCCTACTGATTTTGATGATAGAAAAGATCTGTTTAGCGACTTTTATGTTGACAACGAGGGAAACTTTGTATTTACCAAAGGGAATAAATCAACCACCAAAGATTATATTGAAGACCTTACATTGGTAACAAAAAAGCCTGACGATGATAACTTTAGTTTAAATACATTTAATCTTTCCGGGAATTTCCTGGATGCTATCAAGTTAAAAATTGATAATGTAAACAAGCATTACATCATCAACTCTTTGTATTATGAAAAAAAACATGGAAATGTTGAAGGAATTTATACTGCCGTTTGGGATATCAACAACAAAAATATTATCACACAGGTATTTCAAAATTTGGGCGATTCAATCCGGTCAGTTGCCAAATCTAATGGCAATAATAAACTGGCGCTAAATAATTATTTTATCCGTGATGTTGTATTGAAAAAAGATGGCGGTTTTATTTTAACTGCCGAAGATTTTTATTCCCAATCGCGCTCCAATCCATGGAACCGTTATGATTACTTGTATGGTTACCCTTCATTTTCGCCTTATAACTATTACATGTATTCGCCTTATTCTTCTTATGGATATTACGGAGGATATCCTTACTATAATTCACGTGGCAATAACAGGTACTACTATAACAATATTCTTGTTCTTGACATGGATAAAACCGGCAGAACCGATTGGGCGACAGTGGTCAATAAAAGCCAATACGATGATGAAACAGATAATTTTCTTTCCTATGTAATCATGCTTACAGGAGCGCAGTTGCATTTTCTATTCAACTCAATAGAAAGGCGCTCTTATCTATTGGTTGATCACAGCGTATCCGGCTCAGGCAAGCTTACGATAAATCCTCCCTTCAAAACACTCGACAGGGGCTATCAGTTTATGCCCCGTTATGGAAAACAAGTAAGCGCATCGCAAATAATTATTCCTTGTGAGTACCGCAATTATATTTGCTTTGCAAAGATTGAATTTCCATAGAGAAAGGTGTACTCTCTTTTCTATGGGAAACAACTTTAATTATTTATTTTTGTTTTTCAATTAACTATTTATTGTGACAGGAATTTTCAGGACCAATAATCCACTCAACACTTTCCTGCTTCTTGTGTATGGAATCCTATTAAAATTTGTATGGTTGCTTCATCCGCAAATTCCTGAAATCCACAAGTCCTATGGATTTCTTTTTAACGGTATCATTGAAGTAATCAAACCTTATTTTGATACCTTCCCAAAATCATATTTCTTTATTGCCTACTTATTAATTTTTTTGCAGGCTATCACTTTTAATCAAATTATCACAAGCCGAAAGATGATGGAAAAGCCGAATTATTTGCCGGCGATGAGTTATCTTTTAATTACTTCTTTTTTCCCTGAATGGAATGTATTAAGTGCTCCCTTAATTATCAATTCAATTCTCATTTGGGTATGGTCTAAAATGAGCAATCTAAATAATAATATACATCCCAAAGCCACTCTGTTCAACGTAGGAATAGGGATAGGGCTTGCTTCCTTTTTTTATTTACCTTCCTTTGCATTTGCCCTATTTGTAATTCTTTCTCTCATCATAACAAGGCCACCAAAAGTAGCAGAGTGGCTCGTCACTTTTCTGGGAATAACAACTCCGTGGTACTTTTTGTTTGCCTGGCTTTTCTTAACCAACAAGCTATATTCCTTCCGGTTTTTTGGTTTCGGAATTACTCAGGCGGCTTATAATTTAATTCATATTGAATGGGCCGGAATCATCTTTATAGGACTAATGATTTTAATGGGTTTATATTTTGTTCAATCTTATATGACTAAGCAAGTATTGCAGGTAAGAAAAAACTGGGGACAACTTTTATTGTATTTACTCATTTGTATCGGGATTACCATTATCATAGTCAGCCATAGCATTGGTTATTGGATGTTAGCTTTGGTTCCGGCTTCTGCCTTCATCGGATGTGCATTTTATTATCCGCCTACCAGATGGATTCCGATGGTGCTTCAATGGGTGATGGTTTGTTTTATACTTTATATGCAGTATTTCAAAAAATAAAGAAACGGAATGTTTAATTTTGCCTTCAAATAAAATATAGAAAATGAAATTTGGTGTGGTAATTTTTCCGGGGTCTAATTGCGACAGGGATATGATCGATGCACTTCAAGATGATTTAGGCCAGGAAGTGATTACTTTGTGGCATAAACACAAAGATCTTTCAATGTTCGATACTTCTGATTGTATTGTGCTCCCAGGCGGGTTTAGTTTTGGTGATTATTTAAGATGTGGCGCTATTGCACGTTTTAGCCCGATGATGCAAAGCGTAATTGAATTTGCCCATAAAGGCGGAAAAGTATTTGGGGTTTGCAATGGTTTTCAGATTCTTTGTGAAAGCGGCTTGCTTCCCGGGGTTTTGCTCCAGAATTCTCAAATGAAATTTACCTGTAAAAATACTTTCATCAAAAATGATATTAACAACGAAGTTTTAAAAATTCCGGTAGCGCATGGGGAAGGAAGATTTTTTGTAAAAGAAACCGAGTTGGAAGAAATTGAAAAAAACAACCAGGTTCTTTACAGTTATTGTAATGAAAAAGGTGAGATACATATTGATCATTCGCCAAATGGATCTATACACAGTATTGCAGGTATTTCAAATAAAGAAAGAAATGTATTTGGTATGATGCCTCATCCTGAAAGAGCGTGCAGCCGGATGCTTGGGAATACTGATGGCAAAAAAGTATTTAAAGAATTATTTTCAATTAATTAATTCTTCGCGGCTCTATTTAACCCGAGCCTTTGCTAAAGACAGTAAAGAAACAAATAACCATTATTTTTATTTTATACCAATAAAAAAATCCCTTTGGTTTTTCAAAGGGATTTTATTGTTGCGGGTTCAGAAGCTGATATTATAAAGCAATTTGTTTTTCGATCATCATTTTCCTTAAGTTAATCAGACCATAACGCATGCGACCCAAGGCAGTATTAATGCTGCAACCTGTAATATTCGCAATTTCTTTAAAACTAAGATCTGCGAAATGTCGCATTACAATCACTTCTTTCTGATCTTCAGGGAGCATGTCGAGCATTTTTCTCACTCTTTCATGGCTTTGTCCCTGGATCATTTTTTCTTCCATTCCGGGTTCAGAAAAATTAAGCACTTCAAAAATGTCATGATCAGTGCTTGTTTTGATTGATGGGCTACGTTTTACCTTCCTGAAATGATCAATACAAAGGTTGTGCGCTATACGCATTACCCATGGCAAAAATTTTCCCTCTTCATTGTAACGGCCACCATTAATGGTATCAATTACTTTAATAAAGGCGTCCTGGAAAATATCTTCGGCAAGAAATTTATCCTTAACTAATAAATAAATGGAGGTGAAAATTTTGTCTTTGTAGCGTTCTACAAGAGTTGAAAGAGCTTCGCTATCTCCGTCAAGATAGATGTGGATCAGTTGCTGATCGGTTAAACTGTTCATGGTTTTCATAACCTGTTTGTAATTTAGGCGTTTAGGGATATTGTGTAAGTTCCAATTTAAGAGAAAACGATGGAGCAACTTAGTGCGATGTGCAGGAGGTTCTTCATTCTTTCTGGAAAATTGGAATGCTAAAATTAATATAAAACTTTACACTTCCAAATGAATTGCTAATTTTTTTTGGCAAAAACTAAAAATTGAGGAATACCACTTGAAAAAGTGCGAAATACCACTTTTTAATCAATGCCGTAAAATTACTATTCACTAATTTTGCCATCCTGAATGAAGACAAAAAAACTTTCTACCGTAAAAAACAACGTTACTATTTCAAATAATATTTTTATAAAAGGCGCAAGAGTTCATAATCTTAAAAATATTGATGTTGAAATCCCACGCAATAAACTAATTGTGGTTACTGGCGTTTCAGGGTCTGGTAAATCTTCTCTTACCATTGATACCTTATTTGCAGAAGGCCAGCGCCGTTACGCAGAAAGCATGAGCGCCTATGCCAGGCAGTTTATGGCGCGCATGAATAAACCTGATGTTGATTATATAAAAGGCTTGTGCCCGGCAATAGCGATTGAACAGAAAGTAATAACAAGAACACCCAGATCCACCGTTGGCAGCATGACGGAAATCTACGACTACCTGCGTCTTTTATTTGCAAGAATCGGGAAAACCATTTCGCCGGTTTCAGGAAGGGAAGTGAAAAAAGATGATGTAACGGATGTGGTAAAAGCAATAAATGATTTAAAAAATGATGATAAGGTATTGTTACTGGTGGCTTTCAGGCAAATGCATCATCGTGATATTAAAGAGGAACTTCACATTTTAATGCAAAAAGGGTTTTCAAGAGTTGCCTCCCCTAACCCCTCCAAGGGAGGAGGAATGGAGATTGTTCGTATTGAAGACCTCCAGGAAGAAAAAGATTTGGAATCTTTTTTTGCTCATAAAACTGTTTATGTTTTAATCGATCGTTTGGTGGTAAAAGATTTTGATGAGGAAGACAATCATCGCATCGCAGATTCGGTAAATACTGCTTTTTATGAAGGAGAGGGAGAATTACTTCTTGAAGTAAACGGAAAAGATCATCTTCATTTTTCCAATAAGTTTGAATTAGATGGAATAAAGTTTGAAGAGCCTGTTCCCAATTTATTTTCTTTCAATAACCCTTATGGTGCTTGCCCTGTTTGTGGTGGATTTTCTCTCGTTCTTGGCATTGATCCTGATCTTGTTTTTCCCGATAAAAGATTAAGTGTTTATGAAAATGCAATTGCTCCCTGGCGGGGTGAAAAGTCGGCACAATACAGGGATAAGTTAATACGCGCCGCAAAGCATTTTGATTTCCCAATTCATAAACCGGTTATTGATCTTACCACCGCCCAGTATAATTTATTGTGGACCGGTAATGAATACTTTGAAGGAATCAACGACTTTTTTAAAGAGGTTCAACAAAATCTTTATAAGATTCAATACCGTGTTTTACTTAGTCGCTATCGTGGCAAAACTTTGTGTCCTGAGTGTGCTGGTTACCGTTTAAGAAAAGAAGCTTTGTACGTACAGGTGTCGCACAAACACATTGGTGAACTCTGTGAAATGCCGGTAAAGGATTTGCAAAAATGGTTTTCAGAGATTGAATTATCTGATTTTGATACAACAATAGCAAAAAGAATTTTAATAGAGATCAACACAAGATTAAAAATACTTGTGGACGTAGGTTTGGGCTATCTTACTTTAAACAGATTGGCAAATTCATTGAGTGGTGGTGAAAGTCAGCGTATACAACTTACAAGAAGTTTGGGAAGCAATCTAACTGACTCGTTATATATTTTAGACGAACCATCTATCGGTTTACATTCGCGTGATACAGAAAACCTGATTAAGGTTTTGAAAAATTTACAATCTTTAGGAAACACAGTTGTGGTTGTTGAACACGATGAAATGATGATGAGGAAAGCGGATCACATTATTGATATGGGACCGCTGGCAAGCCATCTTGGTGGAGAAATAATTGCGGAAGGAAATTATAATTCTATCATTAAAAATCCTGAAAGTCTTACAGGAAAATACCTTAAAGGAGAATTAAAAATAGAGCCTCCGAAATATATCCATAAATGGAACCGCTCCATAAAGGTTGAAGGCGCACGCCAGAATAATCTAAAAAATATTGATATTGTTTTTCCTTTAAATGTTTTATGTGTAGTAAGCGGTGTAAGCGGAAGTGGAAAAACAACTTTAGTAAAACAAATTTTATATCCTGCTTTAAAAAAGCTGAAAGGCGAATTTGCAGAAAAAGTGGGATTAAGTAAAGGCCTTTCAGGGGATATCGATTTTATTTCGCAAGTAGAAATGATCGATCAGAATCCTATCGGAAAATCATCGAGAAGCAATCCTGTCACTTATATTAAAGCTTATGACGAGATCCGTGAACTTTTCAGCAAACAACCTTTAAGTAAAATTCGTGGATACCAACCAAAACATTTTTCTTTTAATGTTGATGGAGGAAGATGCGATGCTTGCAAAGGTGAAGGCGAACAGGTGGTGGAAATGCAATTTCTCGCAGATGTTCATTTGGTTTGTGATGTGTGCCATGGAAAAAGATTTAAAGAAGAAGTGCTTGAAGTAAAATATAATGACAAAAATATTTTTGATATTTTAGAAATGAGTGTGGATGAAGCGATCGCTTTCTTTGGAAAAGAAAAATTGTCATCAAATAAAAAAGAAATTTCCGGTATTGATATAGCAAATAAAATTCAACCACTAAGCGATGTGGGATTAGGATATATTAAATTAGGGCAATCATCTGATACACTGTCTGGTGGCGAAGCGCAGCGAGTAAAACTTGCGTCGTTCCTTGGAAAGGGCAAAGGCCAGGGAAATCTTCTTTTCATTTTTGACGAACCTACTACCGGACTTCATTTTCATGATATAGAAAAATTGCTTGCTTCTTTTAATGCTTTAATTGAACAAGGCCATTCTATTATAGTAATTGAACACAATACCGATGTAATAAAATCAGCAGATTGGGTAATCGACCTCGGACCCGAAGCAGGTGATGAAGGCGGAAATTTAGTTTACGCAGGAGTTCCGTCAGGTTTGAAAAAAGTAAAAGAAAGTTATACAGGGAAATATTTGGCCTCCCCTGCCCCCTCCAAAGGAGGGGAACCTTAAATCTGTCCCTTGGAAAATTATTTTTTTATCAATAGTTTTTCTAAAGCCCCTCCTTTGCAGGGTTTGGGGAGGCTTATCTCAAGCGATTGCTTTCTTTTATCAATTTTGAATCTTTGTAAATTCCCCTTGCTGCCATAACCAGTAATATAATAATAAGGATGTGAAGGATTGCCCAGATATTAAAATTTCCCTGTGAAAATTTTTCAGTTTCACGGAAATATAAGAAGACGATAAGGCACTCCATTAAAATAGCAGCTAGTATAATACGGATTTGAATGCTACGGTGTTTGAATAAAAAAATATTGATAATAATTCCCGTACCGAGAGCGCTGGTAAGAATTAAAATTAAAAAATTATTAGTGGCTGTCACGAGTTGATAGCTTCCGTCCGTAGCCATTGAAGTAACCGCATTGGCGCCATTTTGAATAGCAAGAGTACCGGCGTAAAAAGAGAATTTAATAGTAAGAAAAACAGCAATTGCTGCAAATATCATCCATACTGTTTGTATACGTTGTATCATAATAAAAATTTATAGTACAAAGTAAACACAATATGTTTTAGAATAGAAAAAATTCGGATATTTTCAACTTAGCCAAGATCGGGATACAATGGAAAAGCATTCATAAATTCTTTTACATCATTTTTCACATCTAAAATTGTTTTTTCATCATCAAGATTCATCAAAACTTTATCTACAAAATCTACTACAGTTTTCATATCGCTTTCTTTTAAACCTCTTGTAGTAATTGCAGGAACTCCAACGCGGATGCCGGAAGTAACAAAGGGGCTTTTATCATCAAAAGGAACAGCGTTTTTGTTTAAGGTGATGGCCGCTTTGTCAAGCGTTTCCTGTGCTTTTTTGCCGGTAATATCCTTATTGCGAAGATCGATTAACATCAAATGATTGTCAGTGCCATTACTTATGAGGTCATACCCTTTTGCATTAAAAGCTTTGGCCATTGCCTGTGCATTTGCTTGTATTTGTTTGGCATAAGCGGTAAAATCTTCGCTTAATATTTCATAAAAGGAAACCGCTTTTGCTGCAATAATATGTTCGAGTGGACCACCCTGTGAGCCTGGAAAAACGGCCATATCCAACAAATGGCTCATCATTCTTGTTTCTCCTTTAGGTGTTTTTAAACCAAAGGGATTTTCAAAATCTTTTCCCATTAAAATAATGCCACCACGTGGGCCACGCAAAGTTTTATGCGTAGTAGAAGTTACAAAATGACAATGTTGAAATGGCGAATTCAATAATCCTTTTGCAATTAAACCTGCGGGATGTGCCATATCACACAACACAAATGCGCCTACTTCATCGGCAACTTTTCTTATTCTTTCATAATCCCAATCACGGCTATAAGCAGATGCTCCACAAACAATCATTTGCGGTTTAACTTCTCTTGCCTTTTTCTCAAGCATGTCATAATCAACAAGCCCTGTTTCTTTTACGACTCCGTAAAAATGCGGCTCATAAATTTTACCCGAAAAATTAACCGGTGAGCCATGAGTAAGATGACCTCCCATGCTAAGATCAAGCCCTAAAATTTTATCTCCCGGCTTTAACACAGCGAACATTACGGCGAAATTTGCCTGTGCACCACTGTGCGGTTGCACATTTGCGTATTCACAATTGAAAATCTTTTTAACCCTTTCAATAGCCAATTGTTCAGATTCGTCAACAAATTCACAGCCGCCATAATATCTTCTTCCCGGGTAGCCTTCTGCATATTTATTAGTAAGTACACTTCCCATTGCCTGGATCACTTCGGTTGAAGTAAAATTTTCTGAAGCAATCAACTCAATACCTTCACGTTGGCGGTTTAATTCTTTAGTAATAATATCAAAAATCTGCTGGTCTTTCTGCATGAAATAAAATTTGCGCAAACCTACAAAAAGTTGTGGAGTTTAGAAGTTGCGAAGTTTAATTATTATTCAGTTCCTTCGCCAATCTTGCATTAGTTTATTAATATATTAATCAAAGCGCAAATAAAACAGAAAGATAGTTTATGATTAAAATCAGGTGAGAAAATGAAAAGAAAAACATTTACTATATTCACATCCCTTTTAAAAAACCGGATGATAAACTTACATACATGAAGGCCATTATACCTGTAGCAGGTGCAGGCACTAAATTGCGCCCGCATACATACACACAGCCCAAGGCACTCATACCTTTGGCAGGAAAAACGATTCTTAGTATAAACGTGGACCAGTTGCACGAAGCCGGTATTAATGAATTCATTTTTATCGTTGGCTATCTTGGAGAAAAGATTCAGGATTATATCAACTCAAAATATCCACAACTTACCTGTCATTTCATTTATCAAAATATCAGAAAAGGAACCGCTCACGCAGTGGATCTTTCCAAAAAACTGGTAGGTGATGATGAGGTTTTTATTGCTTTAGGTGATACCATTTGCGAATATAATATTAAAGAAGTGCTTGCTTCTCCTTATTCAATGCTGGGTGTAAAAAAAGTTGATGACCCACGCGATTTTGGTGTAGCAGAAATTAATGAGGATTGCGTAATTACAAAAGTGGTGGAAAAACCTTCTATTCCTAAATCCAATATGGCATTAGTAGGCCTTTATAAAATTAAAGATTCAAAATTATTATTCGATTGCCTTTCAACCATAATTACAAAGGGTATAAAAAGCCACGACGAATTCAATTTGACAGATGCTCTTGAATGCATGATTGAAGGAGGAGCCACTTTCAAATCTTTTAAAGTTGAAAACTGGTTTGATTGCGGAAAAAAGGAATCGCTTTTAGAATCCAATTCCATCTTGCTTGAAAAGTTTGGAGGATCGATTGCCGAACCGAATAATTTTGAAAACAGCATTTTTATTCCACCGGTGAGTATTGCTGAAGGGTGCGATATCAAAAATTCAATTATTGGCCCGCATGTAGCCATGGGTGAAAACACGATCGTTCATTCCTCCATAATAAAAGCTTCTATCATTGGTTCTTTTTCAAAATTGTATGATGTAGTGCTCGACGATTCCTTAATTGGTAACGATACAGAAGTGATAGGCGAAACACGTTCTCTAAACATCGGCGATAACACTGAGATTGATTTGGGTTGAGATACTCATTTACAGTAAACCAACAAAAAAATAATATTCCTGTTTTTCTTTTTCAAATAAAAGTTACATCTCTACAAAATTTGGAAAACAATCGTGTTACAAAACTATTGAATATTGAATATCCCATCATCCAGGCAGGAATGGTTTGGGCAAGCGGCTGGCGTTTATGCAGCGCCGTTAGTAACGCAGGCGCTTTGGGAGTTATTGGTTCCGGAAGCATGTATCCTGATATCCTGGAAGAAAATATTATTAAATGTAAAACGGCTACCAATAAACCTTTCGCAGTAAATCTTCCGATTTTATATTCAGATATTGAAAATCATCTGGAAATCATTTTTCGCAATAAAATTGAAATTGTGATTACCTCAGCCGGAAACCCGGCAACTTATACCCCGATCTTAAAAGAGCACCACATAAAAGTAATTCATGTGGTAAGCAGTAAACGGTTCGCTGAAAAAGCTGAGAAGGCCGGCTGTGATGCAGTAATAGCAGAAGGTTTTGAGGCCGGCGGCCATAACGGAAGGGAAGAAACGACCAGTATGGTTTTGATTCCATTGGTTGCATCAGCAGTGTCTGTACCGGTTATTGCTGCCGGTGGAATTGCCACAGGAAGACAAATGCTGGCAGCAATGGTGTTGGGAGCTGAGGGCGTTCAGGTGGGGAGCAGGTTTGTGGCAAGCGAAGAAGCCTCTTCACACATCAACTTTAAAAAAGCCATTATTAATTGCTCAGAAGGTGATACTGTTTTAACCCTCAAAGAACTGGCCCCGGTAAGATTAATGAAAAATAATTTTTACGAAGAAATTTTAAAAGCGAAGCAAAACCATGCAACCGTGGAAGCTCTGAGAGAGCTTTTAGGGAAAGGAAGAGCAAAAAAAGGTATGTTTGAGGGAGATTTAAAGGAAGGCGAATTAGAAATAGGCCAGGTAAGCGCCTTAATAAATGATATAAAACCGGCTGCGGAAATTGTAAGAGAAATATGGCTTCAATTCAATGAAGCACTGGAAAATCCATTAAAATAAAAATTACATTTAAGCGTTCTTGTTGTTGATACACAAACATGAACCCTTAATGAATCCCCTAACAAAAGGCAATGCCTTAAAAAAATTATTTATATTACTTATAAGCGCCGTCTTTCTATCGACGTTTACTTATAGCAGCGCCTATGCGCAACTTCCATCTGAACAGGATGATCTGCAAATAGATCCTAATGCTTTAAAAAATGCTTCCCCATCGGAATTGATCAATTTTCTACAGGATTTCAATCAGCAGAAACAAAAGGCAGGAGAAGATGTTCATAAAATAAACGCTACCCTTCCAAATACTGATCTGTCAAACAGGAATATTATTGTAAAAGACAGCTTACAAAAAGACAATATCAAAAGTTCTGTATCAGGGCCCCAATCTGTTTACGGGAGTAATATTTTTCAAAACAGCCAGATACTTCAGCTTTCAGAATTATCCACTCCTCCTCCGGATTACCCGATTGGTGTAGGAGATCATATTGTAGTTTCACTATGGGGAGGCGCCGATTTTGAACAAGATTATATTGTGGGACGCGATGGTTCCATTTTCCCGCAAGGGTTAGGAAAAATTACCGTGCAGGGCTTAACTTTTGCGAATGCCAAATCAATAATTTTCGAGCGCTTTAAAAAAGTAATTCCTCAATCGACAAATATTTCTGTAACGCTTGGCCAGCCTCGTTCAATTGTGGTGCAGGTTTCAGGAAATGTTGCCAATCCAGGCCCCTTGGTAGTTTCAGCCTTTACCAATGCATTAAATATTGTAGCCATGGCAGGTGGAGTTACGCAATATGGAAACATGCGTAAAATTCTTATTTCACGCAATGGCAACATTATTGACTCAATAGATGTTTACAAATATTTAAGCTCTGGCGATTTTGGCAAACACCTTTATCTTGAAAATAATGATTTTGTAATCGTTCCTTTCTATGATAAAAAAGTGCTGGCCAGTGGCCAGTTTAAAAGGCCAATGTACTATCAATTAAAAAGTGGTGAAGGCCTGGCCTCCCTCCTCAAACTTACGGGTGGTTTTACTCCGGATGCTTATGCTTCAGGCGGAATGATTATCAGGAATATAAATGAAAAGCAAACCATTAAAACCATTAACCTTAATGCCATTGGACTTTTAGCAGATGGAAAAATAACTGACGAACCATTATACGACGGCGATATGGTAGTAGTAAATCCGATCAATCAAGGCCTAAGCAATAAAGTAATTGTGAAGGGCGAAGTAGCCTACCCAAATGTATATGAAGTAAGAAAAGGAGATCGCCTGTTTGACGTGATTAATCGGGCAGGAGGCGTTACTCCCGATTCGTATTTGGAACGCGCCTATGTTTTCAAAGGTGCAGGTGATTCTACCAACTTAAAAGCGGATAAAATTGATGTAAATCTTACTGATCTTAATAAAAATGCCAAAAGCAAATACAATATCCCCATTGAAGCAAATGATGTGATTGAAGTTTTCAATAAAAACCAATTTTCTGACAGGCAAATGATTTCAATCGAGGGCGAAGTACGTAAGCCAGGAAAATACCAGAAGTATGGTGGCATGACTTTAAAAGATCTTTTATACTTTGCCAACGGTCTTAAGCCATCCGCGGAGTATGGAAGTATTGAAGTTTCAAGTATTGTAGATATTGATTCGTCACAAAGAGGATTAAAGCCTACAAAAACAGTCGAAAAAATTTATTCAATCAATCAAAATCTTGACCTTGACTCTGTCACCGAAAATGTAAAACTTAAACCTTACGACCAGGTTTTTGTCAGAAAAAATCCTCGTTTTAATTTGCAGGAAAATGTAAAAATAGAAGGACAGGTCGTGTACCCGGGCACTTATCCAAAGTTAAATGAAAGAGAACGCTTGTCATCATTTATTGCAAGAAGTGGTGGATTAAAAGAGAATTCGAATGCAATGGGTGCAATTCTTTACCGAAAACGTCAGGCCGGTCAGGTAATGGATAGTCTTTCTTCTCCGTCAGAACCGATAACCATTGATCTTCAAAAAGCGATCAATAGTCCCGATTCAAAATTTGATCTCGTTCTGCAGGATGGTGACATACTCTATATTCCCGAAAGCAATCCTGTGGTGGCTATTAAAGGAGCCGTTCAAAACCAATTGAAAATTTATTTTGATAAAGACCATACTAATCTTGGCTATTACATTGACCAGGCAGGAGGATTTTCAGCAAGGCCGTGGAGAAGGAGAATTTATGTAACACATGCAAATGGCAAAAGCGAAAAAACACGAAATTTCGGATTCCTTCATTTTTACCCGAAAGTAAAAAAAGGAAGTGTTATCAACGTGCCTGTAAGGCCGGAAGGAAAGGGATTCCCTTCTACTATAACACAAGGATTTATCAGTGCTATTCCTATTGCACTGATTTATTTAATAACCAAATTGTAATTGTTCATGACTTCGCAGGAATTAACGATAGCCTTTTTTAACAGGGTAAAAAAACACAAACTTTTTATCACTTCAGGTGCGCTGATTTTATCAGCAGTACTGGTGGTTTATGCATTGAAAACCCCAATCACTTATACCTCTACTGCATCTATTTTTCCTTTGACAGCAGGTAATGATAACAATGCTACTTCATCTGCCTTAAGTGCCTTATTCAGCGGTGGTGATAATTCAACCAATTCATTTACTGACGAGGCTTCAGTTAATATCATTGAACTTGCGTTAAGCCGGACAACGCGGGATGAAGTGGCATCGATGAAAGATTCATCAAAAGGAAATAAAACGATAGCCACCTTATTAATTGAGGACATCAATAATCATCGCAGTTTTTTGGAACCAAAAATAGAAATGCCTTCTGATAGCTTCAACCTAATCGCTACAGCCGCAAAGATCCTGAAGGAAGGATTAACAGCAAGAATCAACCAAAACAACAGTTTTGTACTTACCTACACAGGCCGCAGTCCTGAATTGGTAAGGACAATCAGCTATGGATTTATCAATAAAATTTCAAAATTTTATATTGACCTGAAGCGTGAAAAAGCAAAAAGAGATTTTGAATTTGCAACCGGCAAAGTAGATTCGTTAAGAGGTGTGATGCATTCAAAAGATAACCAGCTTATTTCGATCGACAAAAGAACTTTATTTACCAATACCGATAAAATGGAATTTAAAGTTCCTACAGAAAATTTAATCACCGAAAAACAAATGCTTCGCCAACAGTACGCTGTAGCGGTTGCCAATCAACAAAACGCTGCATATAAGTTGCAAAAAGCAACACCTGTAATGAAAGTGCTCGATTATCCTGAGCCGCCTTATGATGTACAAAAAAGATCACCAATTATATATGGTGTTATCGGTTTTTTAATTGGCTTGATTCTTACAACAGGATATTTCACCTTCAGACTTTTCATCAGGTATATAAAAGAGGAAGTAAATAAAGCCATTTATGGTAAAGAAACTACAAGTGGCACTCAAAAGAGTCATATTGCAGCTTAATCAGCATTAATTATTGGATAAATTACCCTTTTATATTTGCGTGTTTTATCCATACTTTTATTTATAGTAAACCAACAAATTATCCTGATTTTTAATTTGGTTCTTATAAATTCAGTTTACCTTTTCCAACATAGTCATTTTGCATCAGGGCACCGTCGGCATAAGGAGAAGGAGGCATGGGAGGTATTTTGATCGATTCATCAGTAGAAATGTCTACTTCTTTTCCTTTTTGCTTTTGCTGCGAAGAAATCCAAACTGTTGCTTCGCCTTTCCAGTCTTTCACTTTATCTGTACTATTGAGTTTCAATTCAAAATTATGATTTCCTGCGCCTGTCACCTGGTAAGAATAAGTTGCCCAACTTCCTTTTTGTTGTTGAACTGTCGGTTCAACTTTTTTTCCATCAACACTCAAAACAAAAGCAGGAAAATCTTTGCCGCCAAATGAACTATCGGGCTTCAAAAACACAATGTACCTGGCTGAAACGATGCCCTCATTTAAATTAAGCTTTGTCTTGATCTCATTGTTATCAAAAGTATTTTGAACTTTTTTCAGGCCTCCTTCAGGTTTATCAGAACCGATATTTAAATGATCAACATTCAGTGCGTGATTATTAATTTTTACATCGCGTATCATTGAAGGATTTAAGAATTTTACCTCGTTGCTATTATCAAGCAAATGCAATGAATACTGATGTTCATCACTTTTATTCACTTCAAAATCAGCTCCGGCGAGCAGCGGCCTTTTGGCATCTTTCAAAGGATACACTTCGTAAATAGCCGCTTCATAGCCCTGCAACGGTATGGTAATCGTAGCGCCGGCAGCATACAAATTTGGAGAAATCCAATGAGTAGGATAAGTTCTTTCCAATACAAGTGAACAAGCAGAATCTGCCATTCCTTTTGCCGGATCAAGCTTAATAGTGATTGATTGTGGCTGCATCACAGGATTTCGGGCTGCAATAATTCCGCTGTCATTTTTAAAATGCACATAAGCATAGGTCTCTCCTTTTGTGGGATCGCCGCCTTCCATATACGTTTTATTCAAAACCGGGAAACGTTCTTTTGCCCAGGCCAGAGATTTACTGAGCACTTTCCATTCCTGCGGATTTAGCAGGTCGGGAGAAATGTACATTTCGTACATACTCACGCCTCTGCCAAAATAAAAAACTGCATCGTTTGCAAATTTTTCTAATGGATCATCTTCTCCTCCCAATCTTTCGAGATTGCCTTTTATTACCCCATGAGTCATCATGTTACTTAACGGAAACCAGACGTCCTGGTTGTGAAAATCATCATACAAAACAAAATCCTTGTAAGTAATAGCAGCATCCCTTTCATTAACTGAAGGAACATCTGCATAACCATAATCCTGTCCCTGCATCCATATCTGGTTAGCATATTGCAGCCACCAAGGGCTGAGCCAGGTACCGGAAGTAATATTCAAATATTCATGCGGATTAACAGCTCTTACCGCTTTACATTTTTCAATCATACTTTCCATGGCTGCACGCTGGGAAAGGTACCCTACAGCATGACCACTTTCCGGTTCACTCGAAGAAAACTGTATGCCGTCCCATTTAAAATAACCAACGCCTTCTTTGGCGAAGTCAGTCGTTCTTTTTTCAAATAAGTTACTGTATTTCGGTCCGGCAATGTCCATCATTTCATCATTAGGAGTAGTTCCAACGGTTTCATAGCCATGTTCCTTCATCCAGTTAATTCTTCTCATCCTGTAAGAATAACCACCGGTAGGCCCAAACCAGATTCCTAATGTAGTGCCCATTGGTTTCAATGCGTCCACAATCGGTTTTACTCCATGAGGAAAAGTTTCCGGACGCATCTTCCAGTCACTTTCATAAGTATCCCAGCCGTCGTCCAGCACAAATGCATCGAGGTTAATTCCATATTTATCAACCATATTTTTTTTGAAGAGATCGATTATATTTAGAATATTTTTTTCGTTCATCACATGATTTGCTTCCACATTGGGGAAGGCCGGTGAACGCAAATCGTACCAACTGTTATAAAGTGTGTAGGGGCGATTGGCAGCAACGCGTACATCGGGCAAATAATTAAAGAACCAGTCTTTTACAAAATGATCCGGAGCAAGGCCTTCAACCACCCAATCACTTTCTACCCAATCTTTACGAATTACTTTTCCTATCAATTCCCGGCAAGAAATTTTTACTTCATTTTCATCTCTTTTTGCAAGATTGGTTGCGGTCGGATATTCAATCCCAAAGAAGACGCCGCCGTTTTTAAAATCAATGGCGCAAGGCTGTCCGAATTCACCTTTCTTAATAATTTTAGTTGTTTGCCGTTGCGAATTGGCAGTACTTGCCACTTGTTCATAATTATTACTGCTTTCTGTCCTGATCATCGTATTGCTTCCAGCAGACGAAGAAATATTGTCAATTTTCCCTTTCCTCGAAACAAAAGCCTGTAGCCAGTTTTTCTGCAAAAGTGTGTCCTGCAATGCAATTTTTCTTTTGCTGTAAAATTTACCAGGAAGCAATTGATAAGTAATTTTCAATTGCACGGTATTGCTATGATCAAATGGTGTAAAAAATAAATTCAGTTCTTTTCCGCCATCAGTAGTTGCATCGAAATGGTAGCTTTTATATTGATAATCTTTCTTTGTAAAATTTACCTCCAAATCGCCATTAAATTCTTTTCCGGGAGCGCTCCAATCTGTCCACATCATTTGCAAAACAAAATTACCATCAGTATAAACACCATGATCACTATTATGGTATTTTGCCAGCCAGGCTGTATTACCTATTAATTCATCGGCTTTTAAAACGTCATTATCCACAATCACTTTTTCGGTGACCTTATCATTTGAAAGAGTAAAAACTTTTTGTTTTCCTTCGGAAGAATAATTCGTTTCAACTTTTTGGGAAAACGATGACAACGGAAAACAAAACGGCAGAACAATAAAACAAAAGAATTTCAATTTTTTCATTTTTTTCATTTAATTAATTACTAACAAAAAATATCAAGTGCGGCTTTAACCTCTCCATATTTAAACTATACCCAATATTCCTTTTAAGCGTTATAAAATTATTTCATCATACAAATTAAAAACAATGCAGCGATATTAATAAAATCATTGTCTTTTAAAAAGCAAAAGGTCGACCGATTAGAAAATCATCAACGATTTGCCGCTTGATTATGAAAAAATTCAAAAGCACCATCGCTCCGGATGGTGTTTTTGATTTCTTGATTTAGCTTTTTTATAATCATCTTAATCGTTATTCGTAATCTTATTTTTTTCAAGGATCCAATTTCTATCAAAAGAGAGAATATTGAACATGCAACCGATAGTTTGAAAATATTGGAGTAAAAAGAAACTTCTTCCTTTAAAATCAAATTCATTACAATTTAAAAAATATTTTTTTCTTGTACAACCAATAACATAAGCCCCATTCAACAGCAAAAATCACAAGCGAGGCAACGATATTAATAAAATTTTGAGAAACGCCAATGGGGGAAATAACGCCATTTACAATTGTATCCAGGTAATCGCCCAGCCATCGGCTCACTACAATTTCAAAAAAGAGGTAAATAAAAATAGAGTTCATCCCCACGATGAGGAAAAAATTCAGGAATTTTTTGTGGTTTAATAAATCGATCCACCAGTAAAGAACGCCCAAACCCAGCAAACACAATCCTCCTGAAGCTAACGTAAAAGAAGTGGTGGCAATGCGTTTTATTATCGGTGTGATTCCAGCCCAATCAAGACCAAAACCTAATATTAATGTAATTGCCGCCAAAGTAAAAATGCGGGAAAGTTTATTTTTATTGTCTGGCAAAGTAAGCAACCATTTACCTGCTACAGCTCCCCAAATAGTATGTGCAGCAGTAGGAATACAATTGATAGCGACCCAACCGCCGGGATTAATCTTGTTCATTAAAATCACATCAATGTAATTTCCAAAATTATGTTGATCAGTAAAGGGCTGATTGAACCCGGGAACATTGGTATTTCGATAAAGAATTTCGGTAAGAATTAATAAGCCGGCGCTAAACAAAAGCTGGTAACCAGTTTTCCATCGAAAAATAAGAAAGGCCAACAACAAAGTGAAAGACAATTGCGTCAAAACATCCCAAAGTTCGAACGACAAATGCTCACCTCTTACCGCATAATCCAAAACACCCCAAAAAAACAACCACCCGCTTCGCTTTAACGCTTTCAAAAATTGTTTGTTCCATGGAATTCCGTTGGCGGTTTGTTTATACAAAGAAAAAGCCATTGCAACCCCGGCAATAAACATGAAGTCCGGCTGTATCAAATCCCAAAAATGCAAACCGTGCCATGGATAATGCGTAAACTGATTGGCCAATGAGTGTAAAAAGGTGCCGGGCGTTGACATTCGAAGAAGATGCTCGTACAATCCTGTGCTTTCAAGCATTAATAACACCATAATCAATCCACGATAAAAATCTAATGAAGCCAATCTTACTCCTTTGGCAGAAGCTTTGGCCAACACTACATCGTTGGAAGAAGCAAACAATCCGGAAAGAAGATTTTCATCTTTCTTTTTTAATAATTCTCTCTGGTTTGAATCAGGCATGATGAAAAGGGTTTATAGAATTTCATTAAAAGCAATACGTTTGATAAATTAAAGCAGCAGTTAAAGTTAGGGATATTTAAAATTTAGATTCATAAATTCTTTGATTTTACCTTTATAAAAAAGATATGAACTTATTTGTTTACGAAAGTTATGAAAGCATCTCCGCAAGAGCAGCGGAATCAGTGATAGAAGTTATTCGTTCAAAGAAACATACTGTTCTATGCACTGCTTCAGGCGATTCGCCTGCCGGCTTGTATAAAAAACTGGTAGCCTATATCCAGCAAAATAATATTGATATTTCAGGCGTGACGTTTATTGGGCTCGATGAATGGTTGGGCATGAATGGAAATGATGAAGGAAGTTGCCGTTATCACTTAAACAATCAATTCTTTCATCCGTTGAATGTAGAGGAAAAAAATATTGCTTTTTTTGATGGCAGGGCACCTGACCCAAAAATGGAATGCAAAAAAATCGACGATGCTATTGAAGCGCATGGCGGAATTGATATGGCGATTGTCGGGCTTGGAATGAACGGACATGTAGGAATGAATGAGCCCGGCACTTCTCCTGAACTACATTCACATGTTGCAGAAATTGATCCAATTACACAACAGGTTGGCCAAAAATATTTTAAAGAGAAAAAAGAAATTTCAGGAGGCCTCACTTTAGGAATTGCCAATTTGATGGAAGCAAAAAGTGTAATGCTGATAGTAAGTGGAAATAAAAAAGCGGAAATTCTAAAGCAGGTTTTAGAAGAAGAAATTTCAGAAGAACTTCCGGCAAGTTTATTAAGAAATCATCCCAACTTCAGTGTGTATTTGGATACCGAAGCAGCAAGTCTTTTAAAAAATAAAATATGAACAAAAATTCGATTGTTGGCATTGACCTGGGCGGAACAAAAATCTCTGCAGGAATAGT
>DAHXOZ010000120.1:0-5005 GCA_027364635.1 bacterium
TGCCGTTTTCCTTAATTGCAAAATGCAGATGTGGTGCAGTCACAGCTCCCGTTGCTCCACTAATTGCAATGGTATCAACAGCAAAAACCAAATCGCCTGGACGGCATAAAAATTTACTCAAATGGCAATAGATACTTTCAATTCCGTTTCCATGTTGAATTACTAAATAATTTCCTGCTCTTTTATTATAACCTTCCATTGCAATAAATCCATTTGCAATCGTCTTTACAATTTTATAATCAGCTTTTAAATCTATTCCTTCATGAAAAATTTCTTTGTGATAAACTGGATGGAACCGTTCACCAAAACCCGATGTTATATACTGCATTCCATTTAATGGAAGGGAAACGGCATTGTTTGATTTTAAATCTGATTCTTTTTTAAAATTAATTTCTTTTTGTGACTTGCTTGTATGACTATTATCAAACTCACTTTTTTTCATGGGTATCTTCTGGGTAAGAGAGCCAACGATTGTTCGGTTACTATGGGCTTCGGTCGCGACAATTGTACTTCCTTTTTGTGAAATCGTTATTAGCTGTGCATAAGAATCGGCTCCCTTAAATAATAATAATATTAATAAATATTTTATCGTAAATTTGATATTTAGAACTTAAAGTAATAAATTTACCTAAAATAATTCAAATGATACACTTTTCAATCGAAGAACTTTCAGAAAAACAATTAGAACTGATAGGACTTTCTAAAAAAGATATTTTAAATATGCCGCCCCGCACCTTTAATGCATTGATGTCGGGAAACAGAACTTCTCTAATCAGATTTAATAAGATAAAAGTACCTGGATTGGAAGGGGGCTCATTGGATGCAAAACTTTCTTTGGAAAGAAAACAGGATGGCAGTGTAGCGATCCGTTTCCATCCTATCAATCAAATGCCGAAAAACTCCTTTAACCTTACTAAAGAAGAAATAGACCAATTAAATAATGGAACCAACTTTATTCAGAAACAACTTGCAAACGGAAGGGAATATCTTGTAGGTATCGATAAACAAACCAATGAATATATTGCTATCAATAAAGATTCTATTGAAGCGCCTGAAAAAATTAACGGAATTGAATTAAAGGATGCTCAGGTTAAAGATTTTAAAGAGGGACGTGATATACAAATTGGAGGTCAGAAATTCCGGTTAAACCCTAATGATGAATTAGGCATTGGAAGTGCCGGTAAAAATTCAATGCTTTCCAGTCTTGAATTCAAACATTCCAAATATAATTCCTCAGAGTTATTATTTGACCTTGCCCTCTTAACAACCGGCGCAGGATCGATTTTTATGATTGGGCACCTTGCCGATTTATTGATCCTTACTACAGCCTCAACAATGAGGGGTAAGAAAGAAAATAATATCAGTCAATTGGTAAATCAAAATAAAACACTTCGTGATGCACTTGCAAAAGCCTCGCCTTCAATTGCCGGCAAAATTAAAAGAGGTGAATTTATATCTCCAAAGGAATTAAAACAAATGATCGAAAATCATTTAGATCGCCATATAGAAGTGGGAGCGATGGATGATTTGGAATTTAAACCTGGTTATCCTACAGGCGTAAATGCCACTGTAACAGAGGAGAATAAAACTGAAGAAGTAAAACAAAATCATAAGCGGGATATTTTAATTATACCCGGTAATATTGCGGGAGACACAAAAGAAGAACGTGCCGGTAAATCTAAAATTATTAAGGAACAACCAAAGAAAAAATTCTCCATCAAATTGTAAATAAAAAAGATTTTTCAATTAATACTTTCAATTGAAAATTGATAAACCACATGGAAGATCTTACTAATTTATATTATAAACCTAATAAATTTAGTCCTAATGAAAAAGGGATTGAGATCTACCAAACAGCGACAAAAGAAAACATTTATTACAAAAGCTTATTCCCCAAAACTTCCTCTGATGCAAAACTGGACCACAAAGCAGGATCCGGAAAAATATGGAAAGAAAGAGATTCAGACAGGCACTTGGCTCCTAAATTAAAGAAAGGTGAATTCGCTGTGGTAGAGCGCAAATATGCCAAAGTAGGAATGTTTGAATTTACCACAAGGGACAATCATAAAATAAATAATGCAGCAGATGTGGCCTTCATATTCCGACAGTTAGAAAGTGAAGCCGTTGAACAAGCCTTTGCCGTTTATATTGATAATGAAAAAAGGCCGTCCGTCCAATGGCTGAGTATGGGGGGGATCAATGCTACCGTCATTGATCCAAGGATTATGGTGGATGCAGCACAAAGATTAAAAGCAAGGGAGATTTACCTGGTTCATAATCATCCTTCAGGAAATTTGAAGCCATCCACAGCCGATATGAATATCGTTGCAAAATTGAAAAATGGTTTTGAACCAATGGGGATTATAGTAAATGCAATTATTATTAACCTGGTAAGTGGTAATTATTTGCAATTTGACGAAAATGGTAGTTCTGTCGCAGGGGAAGGTATTGCCTCTTATGATTCAAATACAGAAAAAAGAGTCGAAGTATTTTCTTTCAATAAACAGGCATTCTTACAATCACCAATAAATACCAGAATCCAATCTCCTGCTGAAGCTGCCCAATTTCTTTCACAACAAAAATTTAGTTCGGGCAAAAAGACAGGTTACCTTTTGCTCAGCACGAAGAATGAAATCGTGGGAAATTTTTTTGCAACAAATCACGAAAGAAATAAAGCCTATAAAGAAGTAGCCGGCCTGGTATCAAAATTTGGCGCCACAAGTGTTATTGCATATACAAACAAAGCTGACAATGCATCCTTTTATAGGGATTTACGTGCTGATTTAAAAAATCTGGAAATAGGTCTTATGGACGTAATTGAATGTGAGAGCAGTGAATTCGTATGTCAGACTTTTGAAAAATACAAGTCACTAATGGAGCAGGGAAGGTTATACGAGGAATCTACAGATTATAATGTAAATAAAACGGGAAATGTAAACAAGGAATATGACTTAGGATTTGGTCGGTTAGGAAGTGGAATTACAGTTTGGGACAGACTTCAGATTGAAAATGATGATTATAAAACAATTGCACATATTCCGGATAGGGGACAAGTTAATTTCTACGATGAAAACTTACCGGATACTGTCAAATTGCGGATAATGAATATGGCTGACATTCAGGAGACAAAGTTTGGAAAGTTCCAAAACAACGAAATGGGATATCATGAGAACAATTTACCCCCGCAGTCTTACTCTTTCAATCAGAATTCAGAAGCCTTTCAGCAAAACAATCAAGGATCACTTAATGATTCATCAATTGCCAAAGAAATATCAACCAATTATATAAACAATAAAACAAAAATCATGAACACTCAAAACACATTAAGCGATGAAAACCTTACCGGCCAAAGTTCAGACTTAGATAACAATGAAGAAAACTATCTTCAAAAAAATCTGGATTATATTAATAACCAGATTAAGTACCTCGGGTTTGGCGAGGGACATAGTGAAGCCCTAAAAGAAGCAATGAGAGAAGGAAGGGAGAAAATTGCTTTTCCAATTTCAAAAGAATTCTATTCTCCTCTGAATTCAGAAAAAAAGCAGGAAGTTGACTTTACTTTACATTTTGGCAAGGGCAAAGAAAGTAACATGTATTTTTTAAACAGTTATTCTGCACAATTGAAAGGACTGCCTGAGGATAACAACGAGAGTCAAAAATTTTATATCAATAAAGGAAAAGGCATTACAGCAAAAGAATCCTTCAATTTACTTTCAGGCAGGGCAGTAAATAAAGACCTTACCAACAAAGAGGGCGTAACCTACAACGCATGGATAAAACTAAAACCATCAGAAGCTAACAGTGAAAAAGGAAACAGAGATTTTCAAATTTTTGGTGAGAATTACGGATTCGACCTGGAAAAAACTTTGTCAAAATACCCTGTCAAAGAAATGGAAACGCCTGAAGCAGCGGACAGATTAATGAACTCCTTAAAAAAAGGAAACCTCCAGGCAGTCACATTTTCTGAGAACGGCCAGGAAGCTACAAAGTTTATTTCTCCCAATCCTCAATTCAAAAATCTTGACGTTTTAAATCCTGACGGATCCAAAATGTTTATACCTGCTTCCGTTTTGAATAAAAATGAAAACACTCCAAAACAAAGTATTCAACCTGAATCTTCCCCTGTTATGAAAGAAAGTAACTCAGCAGGTATTAAAAGATAATCATGTATGCATAGCTGTTATTATCAAATCTTTTTGGGACAATAAAATGAATTCTTATGAAATGAAACATAAAAATTTTCGAGCAATTTATATAAACCGCGATGAAAAATTTTATGCGGAATTCCATGTGGCAAATAAAAAACAATAAAAAATATACACATGAAAGTAATCATTGCCGAGAAACCTTCGGTGGCAAGAGAAATAGCTGAAGTATTAAACATCAATACGAAACATGATGGTTATATAAGCAACCGGGAATATGCCATTACCTGGGCCTTCGGTCATTTAGTTGAATTGTGCCCACCGGAAGCGTATGGATGGAAAGAATGGACGAAAAAAAACTTACCCATGCTTCCCAAAGAATTTAAATTACAGCCTGCAAAAAGATGGAATACTTCCAAAAAACAATTTATGGAAGACAAAGGCATTCAAAAGCAATTGTCTGTAATAGATGATTTGTTTTCTCATTGCTCAGAAATTATTGTAGCAACAGATGCAGGCCGCGAAGGCGAATTAATTTTCAGGCTTATTTATCAGCACCTTCATTGCACAAAACCTTTTAAAAGGCTTTGGATTTCTTCTCTTACTAAAAAAGCTATTGAGAAGGGATTTAGCGAACTTAAAAACGGTAGCCTTTACGACCACCTCTATGAATCTGCACGGTGCAGAAGTGAAGCGGACTGGCTGGTAGGTATGAACGCCAGCAGGGCGCTTACCGTTGGCGCAGCTTTTCTCAGCCGGTTTTCTTTAGGTAGGGTTCAAACGCCAACCCTGGGCATTCTCTGTAAACGATTCAACGAAAATAAAAATTTTATACCTGAACCTTTTTTCAATTTTCGCAT
>DAHXOZ010000120.1:5015-10521 GCA_027364635.1 bacterium
CCAACCCTGGGCATTCTCTGTAAACGATTCAACGAAAATAAAAATTTTATACCTGAACCTTTTTTCAATTTTCGCATTACCCTTGAAAAGCAAGTGCAGAAGTTTACTGCTGCAAGCCAAAATTATACGAATAAAGAAACGGCTGAAAACGTTTTTAAGATGGTACAAAAGGCAGAAAAAGCCTTGGTGATTTCTATGGAAAAAAAAGATAGAACAGAAAATCCACCACTTTTATATGACTTGACCACTCTGCAAAGAGATGCCAATAAATACCATGAATTTTCTGCAGACGATACTCTTAGTTTAGCCCAGTCACTTTATGAGAAAAAGTTGATCACCTATCCGCGTACCGGCTCCTGCTATATCTCTGAGGATATTTTTGAAGAAATTCCTGAACTGTTAGAGGTAGCTGAATTAGATGCAACCTTCGGCACCGTAGCTGCTGAATTAAAATCCGGAGAATTAAATAAAAGAAGCGTCAATGGTGAGAAAGTTACAGACCATCATGCGATTTTAATCACTGAAAATTATGCTGAAAACTTAGGCGAAAAGGAAAATAAAATCTATCAGCTTATTCTTTGCAGGATGATAGAGGCATTTTCAGCTCCTTGCATCAAATCGGTAACGACCATTCAGTTGGAATGTGGAGGTGAACGCTTCAAATCTTCAGGAAATTTCATTAAAGAGGGAAACCGGGGATGGAGGGCAGTCAAACAAATTGCAATGATGAATGAACCTGTTAAAAGTGATCCTGAAGAAGAAGCGCAAATTTTCCCTGAACTGATTCCTCATGAAACGATTCCAAAAATATCTGCAGAGTTGCTTTCAAAGATGACGAAGCCAAAGCCTCTCCATACCGACGGTACTTTATTGCTTGCGTTGGAAACCTGCGGTAAAGAAATTGAAGAAGAAATTTTAAGAGAAGCCCTCAAAGAATGCGGGCTTGGAACACCTGCAACCAGAGCCTCCATTATAGAAACCTTAATAAAGCGAAACTATGTTGAGAGGCAAAAGAAGTTTCTTATTCCTACTCCAAAAGGATTGGCCGTTTATTCTTTATTGAAAGATAAAACAATTGGCTCAGCGGAGCTGACGGGTAAATGGGAACAGCGCCTGGAGCAAATCAGCACAGGAAAACAGGATCCTGAATGGTTCATGCACGATATTGTTGATTATACAAAGGTTATCACAGAGGATATCCTAAAAATCGGAGGATCCTTACAGGGCGCTGACTTAAGCGAAACAAATACTGCTGGTATCCAATGTCCCAAATGCAGAAAAGGAGAATTGAGAAAATCTGAAAAAAATTATTACTGCAGCAATTACCCCAAAAAAAATACGAATGGATCTGCTGATGAGGGTTGCACTTTTACAATCCGGACAATCATTGCCGGGAAGAAAATAACTGAAAATACAGTAAGACAAATTTCAGAAAAAGGAAAATCTTCTTTGGTAAAGGGATTTAAAAGTAAGGTCGGAAAAGAGTTTTGTGCCTACCTGGTTTTGAAAGAAGATTGGCAAATAGGTTTTGAGTTTGAACAAAAACTTCATAAGGTCTAAATTCTTTCCCTTTCATTTTACCTGAATTCCCGAATTTTACAATGAAGAAAAAACAGAATTATAATTCTTTACAATTATCCTTTTTTGATGAAGTAGTTATTCACAAAAATAGCGGTAACGAAAATCTTTTGGAAGATAACTGGAAAAGTGTAATTAATCATTTTGAAAAAGAGAACCAAACCACTAAAAATGTAAAAACTGAAAATAATGAAAGAGACCTATCGGAAAGTAACAGGGGAAAACGGCCAGGATTATTTGATGCTGACCAACGAGGAAACCATCTTGATTTCGGAACTTCCCTGGAAGGGAAGAGTACTTTACGAAATGTTGAAGGAACAACAACAAAAGCGATTTTTAATGATGAAAAAGTCAGGAGAACTAATTCCCTTTCTGCAGAAAATAACGAAGAACTATTACGACAGAATGAACTATCACATCATAGAAAACGGGATGATGGAAACGGAAGCGGAAGAAATGGAATGGCCGGAACTAACGAAAGCAGCTGGCCTGAGTTAGCTTCATTAGAATCGTTTTTGGATTTTAAAATTTTAGAAATTGTATTACCAAACAACAGAGATCCTAATTACATTGTTACAGCATCCATCGGTGAAAGCATAGGTGAAAGATCCGAAACAAGAAGATTTTTGTTTGACGACTCACCCAATGATCAGGAAATAACCAAGGCTATTCTTGATATCTACAAGGAAATTGCAAGTCAGCCTGAATATGCAAACGGCGATTTTTACGAACAAAAATTACATGCCATTGCTGCAAGCGTATTAGCTGAAGTAAATAAAAATATTTCGGAAGAAAAAACGATTGAAGAACCGATTACCAATGTTGCCAACTTTCACAGCCTTTCCGCACCCTACGAAAACAGGACATTCTCAAAAAAAATAAAATACCAGGATAATATTGCTGCACTGGATCTACTTTTAAAATTGGAAGATCAACACCGAAATGCGACGCAGGAAGAACAGAGAATTCTTGCCAGGTATGTTGGATGGGGTGGATTAAAAGAAATTCTTTTAGACCCGGATAATGACGCTCTCTGGAAGACAACATCAGATATTGAGCTAAGAAGTTTTGTGAGCGATGTGTATGACCGGTTTAGCCGATTAGATATCGACGGTAGTCAGGGACTATTACAAGCGGCTAAACGAAGCATTATAAATGCTCACTACACTCCTTACGAAGTAATCAACGCCATCTATGATGGTGTAGAAAAAGCAGGTTTTAAAGGCGGTAATATTTTAGAGCCTTCTGCGGGTATCGGAAATTTTCTTGCAGCGATGCCTGTTGATATGGCAAACAGTTCAGAAGTTACTGCAATTGAAATGGACAGGACAACCGGTAAAATTTTGCAAAGACTATTTCCGACGGCAGAAACATACATTACTGCCTTTGAAAAAATAAACCTGCCTGAAAATCATTATGACCTTATCATCTCCAATATTCCTTTCGGTTCTGTTCCTATTTATGATAATCAATTAGCTGCGTTAAAAGACAAACGATACAAAAACGCCTCTGGTAATATTCACAATTACTTCTTTGCTAAATCCATACTGCTTGCCAAACCAGGCAGCATGATTGCGTTTATTACCAGCCGTTATACGCTCGACAGTCAACAAAATTATATCAGGAATTTAATAAATGACAATTGCGAATTTTGCGGAGCGATAAGACTACCGGATAATACTTTCCAGGCCAATGCAGGCACACAGGTGGTTTCAGATATTGTCTTTCTCAGAAAATTTAACCTTGGCGAAGAAAAAAAACAATCTAATAATTTTCTCAATGTAAAATCAAGCCCCTTTTCAGATCATAAAAACCAATCCGGCATTATTAGTTACAATGAATATTTTTTTGATCACCCTTCGCACATGATTGGCCAGATAGAATTTGGCGGCCAATACAGCAAAGAAGAGTTTAATCTTAAAGGAAATAAAGAAATTAGCCTTAGAGCAACGATCAATAAAATTACTGATTCACTGTTTAAAAATCCGGGTTTACTAAGTAATAAAATGCAAAGAAATAAAACAGAAGAAATAAATGCGGAGGTAGAAAGATATATCCAATTGAACCAGTTTGATAATATCGGTAACCTGATAGTAATGAAGGATGGCTCTGTGGGAATTATTTCCGACAAATTTCATATCAATGAAGAACTGGATAACAAAATAAGAGCATTAGGATTAGACCCGGGTAGTATTCGCCATAACAGAAAAAATCTTAGCTGGAAAGATGAGGAATCATTAAAAAATAATGGGATAGATATTTCTGATTTCTATTACCGTGTTGTTGAAAATGTCCGAATCCGCAAAGAAGACTTACCCAAAGTGAGGTACATTCAATCTTTGAGGGAAAAAACCAAAGAACTCATTTTTAAGGAATCTTCTGGGTACAGTGATATTGCTCTCAATAACATCAGGGCTAACCTCAAAGCCACTTATGAAGAATTTGTTTTTAAATATGGAAATATCTTAGATAAAAACAACAGTAAACTCACCGATTTAGATGCTGACAAATACGTTATTTCAGCGCTCGAGAATAAAGATAAAATAACGGGAAAAATATCACCCTCTGATATATTATTTAAGAGAACCATCAATCCCGTAAGAGAGATACACAAGACCGATAGTATTCAGGATGCAATTACGCTCAGTCTCCAAAAATACGGCAAGCTGCAAATGAACTATATAGCTGAATTGATGGATAAGACTTATGAAGAGATCATGAAGAGCCAAAAGGGAGATGCAACTTTTATTTTTAAAGATGAAGCAGGCAATCATCTTACCAGAGAAGAATATCTATCCGGAAATGTAGTAGATAAACTAAAATTGGCTAAAGCTTTTTCTGAAACCAATCCGGAATGGATCAACAATGCAGAACAATTGGAAAAAGTGCAACCAAAGCCAATCTCAGCTATTGATATTTATTGTCCTATGCACGCAAGATGGATACCTCAACATTATATTCATGAATTTCTGCAGGCACTTTTAAAAACAGACCAGTTGGATCTTAATTTTTCAAAGAGTTCCGATGCTTATTCTATAAACCTTTATGATAGATCAGGTATTGTTGCAACTTTTGCCACCAAAAGGAAAAGCGCTGCATGGGTTATAAATCATGCTCTTAATGGTATGGAACCAAAAGTTACTTACATCGTAGAGGTAGAACCGGGTAAAACCAGGATTGAATTTGATCCTGAGGATACCCAACTCGCTAAAGAAAACTACCGTAAAATTAAAATCGCGTGGGATGATTGGAAATATAATGACTACAAACGAAGAGAGCATCTGGCAGGCATCTATAACCAAACATTTAATAACACCATTCTCAGAACATATGACGGCTCTCATAGCACTTTCCCAGGATTAATAGGCTTTACCCCCAGGCCACATCAAAAGGATGCGATCTTTCGAAACATACAACAAATGGGTGGAATCAATGACCATATAGTAGGAGCAGGAAAGACACTGATACAGGTAGCTACTGCAATGGAATTACGCAGGTTGGGCATGGCAAATAAGCCTTTAATAATTGGCTTGAAAAGTCAGATACCTCAACTCTATGAACAGTTTAAAAAAGCGTATCCACTCGCTAAAGTACTTTTCCCCAATGAAAAGGATTTTACTAAGGCCAACCGAAAAAGGCTTTTGAATAACATCGCAACAAACGATTGGGATGCGATCATTTTATCACATGACCAGTTTACCAGGATCAATCAACCGGTGGGTATTCAGGTATCCTTAATCGAAGAACTCACAACAGTCCTTAAAGACGAAATGAGCAATACTGATGATAAGCAGGAAAAGAAAAGATTGGAAACGAGATTATATAAATATGAACAAAAAATAGCAGCGCTGATGGATACTCGTAAAGACCAGGGTGTACTTGATTTTTCGCAATTAGGAATAGATTTTCAGGCAGGTTTATTTTTTCA